>NZ_JARDJH010000049.1:0-30150 GCF_039907755.1 Pseudarthrobacter sp. CC12
CCACTCCGGCTTGCGCTCCACCGGGACCGCAGCGTTGCGCTGCTCGATCCGCAGCATCTTCCGGCCTTCAGGTGCCAATGTCACAGTAGAGCTCCTTCAGGGCTCGAAACCAATACTTCTTCATGCTTGCGGAATTCCTCCACGAACCGCTCCGCGATGTCCGCGGGGTGGATTTCCCTGCCCGTTTCAAGGGACATGGTGGTCACTCCGGCGTCGGTGATGCCGCAGGCTATGATCTGGCCGTAGGGCGCAAGGTCGTTGCTGCAGTTAATGGCGACTCCGTGCATGGTCACGCCGTTCAGAACACGGATGCCGATCGCAGCGATCTTGCGGTCGGGGCCTTTTGAATCGGCCTTGATCCATACGCCCGCGCGGCCTTTGATGCGTTCTGCGTTGATGCCGTAGTCCGCCATGACGGCGATCATGATCGCTTCAAGGCGCTCCACGTAGTCCCTGATTCCGGAGCGGTTCTTGAGCTTCAGGATGGGGTAGGCAACCAGTTGGCCCGGGCCGTGCCACGTAAGTTTGCCGCCGCGGTCCACCGCGACGACCGGCGTACCGTCAAAGGGCCGCTCGTGGTCCTCGGTAAGCTTGCCGGCCGTATAGACAGCGGCGTGCTCCAACAGAAGGACTGTGCTGGGCGCACTTCCCGCGACAACTTTGTCATGGAGTTCGCGCTGGGCATCCCAGCCTTCCATGTAGTCAACGAAGTCGGGGGCAAGACCCAGCTGTGAAAACTCAAGAGTCATGGCATCCAGCTTAGACCCCGCAGCCGCACCGGCCCGGTTTAGTGTCCAAGCTCACCGGCGGGACTCAATGTGACCACGGCCGGCGGAGGCTGTGGATAACTTCTGCGGCGCGGCCGGAAGTCGGCTAGACATGGACCATGGACGATGCACAGGCACCCGAAGTACCGGGGTACGACGTCGGCAGGCTGCTGGGGCGGGGCGGCAGCGCGGATGTGTGGCTGGTACGGGAGCGCCGGACCGGACAGGAATACGCATTGAAGTGCTTCCGCGCCGGCGGCAGCGGCGCGGGCAGCTGTCCGGGAATCACCCAGGAGGAAGTGCGGCGGGAGATCCGCATCCTGTCAGTCCTGGACCACCAGCACCTGGTCAAGGCCCACGGGGCGGTGCAGGGCACCGAACCCGGCAGCGGTGCGGCCCTGACCATGGACTATGCTGCCGGCGGTTCGCTGGCCCAGCTGGTCGCCTCCCGGGGCAGGATCAGCGTGGGGGAAACGGTCACGGTGCTCACGCCCATAGCCCAGGCCCTGGCCTACCTGCATGCCAAGGGCTTCACGCACTCGGATGTGTCCCCGGGAAATGTCCTGTTCACCGGGCAGGGAAAACCGGTGCTGTCGGACCTCGGAATTGCCCGGATGCTGGGCGATCCCGGCCGTGCGGGGGCCTCCGGAACCGGAGGATTCGTGGATCCGTCCCCGGTGGACGCCGTCCGCGCCGGCCTGCAGCCGGAACGCGACGTGTACTCGGTGGCCGCCCTGGGCTGGTATTGCCTGACGGGTGATCCGCCGGGACGGACCGCCGACCGGCCTCCGCTGTCCCTGCTGGTTCCCGGCGTTCCCAAAGACTTGGCAGCCGCCCTGGAAGCAGGACTGAACGATGAGCGGAGGCTGCGGCCTGACGCGCTGGCGCTGGCCACTGCCGTGTACCGCAGTGCTGAACCACAACCCGTGGACCTCTCCGGCGCCGTTCACCCCAGCGTCCTGCCGGAGCTGCTGACCCGCCGCCACGTTCCCCCTGTGTCGCGGGGCAGCGGACTCCGGGAGAAAATCCAGGGGCTCCGCCGCCGGGCGGAGGCCTCCCGGTGGTCCGCGTGGCCGGGCGCGGCAACAACTACAACCCCGCCGGCCAGGGGAAAGCACGCGGTGGGCCCCGCCGGTGGCCAGGTGCTGCGGCTTCTACGCCGTTCCGTGCTGCCGCTCGTTGCCGCGGCTGCCGCAGTGCTGTGGTGGCTGTCAGCGTCTGCCGGGCACGGCATGTGGCCCGGTAATTCTGCGCACGGTCCGGTCCCACCAGGTGCGTCCCCGGCCGCAACAGGTGGCGGTGGCCGGGAGGCCGTGCCCCTGGACGTGGCGCGGGAGCAGGCAGGGGCAGCTGATCCCGTAACAGCCGCGCAGGGGCTGGCGGCGGTTCGCGACTACGCCTTCAGCAGCGGTGGAATGGAACTTCTGGCGGACGTGAACGCCCCCGGGTCGGCCGCGGCTGCGGCTGACCAGAGGATCTCCAGCCAGGTCGCCGCGGGCCGGCGGCTCGCCGGATTCAGCACCACGCTCTCGGGGTTGACTGTCGAGGACGGGGCCACCGGCGTCCACGCGGTGGTGCGGGCCGTCTCCACTTCGTCCGGGTACCAGGTGTTGGACCCGGATGACACCGTGCTGGCCACGGGGCCCGCGAGCCGGCCGCAGCCGCTGCGGCTGGTCCTGGTGTCCGTCGATGGCCGGTGGCGGGTCAGCGACATCCTGCCCGGCCAGTGAACAGCCTTAGTGAACAGCCCGGGGAACCCTGGCATCCAGCATTGCCGGGTCGCCCCACTGCCTAGCCCCGCTGGACCGCGCCGGCCTTTCCCGCCACCCATTGGGCTGCATCTGCCAGGTGCCCGTGCTGCCACTGGAACCCGGCAGCTGCCAGGACGGCCGGCTCCATCCGCTGGCTGTACAGCAGGAGCTCCTCACCCAGGCCGGGCATCACGGTGCGCAGCACGGGGGCGGGGACCCGCAGCAACGCCGGCCGGTGCAGGGCCCTGGCCAGGGCCGCCACGATGGTGTTCACATCCGCCTGTTCAGGGGCGGCCACATTGACCGGCCCGGAGACCGGGGAGGCCAACAGGAACAGGAATGCGGCCGAAACGTCGGGAAGCGTTACCCAAGGCCAGAATTGCCTGCCGTTGCCAAACGGGCCGCCCACCCCCAGGCGCAGCAGCGGGAGCAGCTTGCCCAACGCCCCGCCGGACTGGCTGAACACCACTCCGGTCCGCGGCGTCACCACCCGCACGCCCGCCGGCGCCATCAGCGCGGCCTGCTCCCACTCAATGCAGATTTGCGCGAGTGTCCCCTCGCCTGCCGCTGCATCTTCCCGGAGGACGGTGTTGCCCGCGTCACCGTAGTAGCCCGAACCGGACTGGCTGATGAAGGCTGCGGGTGGAGCGTCGGACCGTGCCATAGCCTGCACCAGGGTCCTGGTGGGTCCCAGCCGGGAACTGAACAGTTCCTCCACGCGGTGCCGGGTCCACGGCCGGTCGCCGATGCCGGCGCCGGAAAGGTTGACCACTGCGTCCGCGCCGGACAACACCGCGGGATCCAGGACCCCGGCCGCCGGATCCCAGCGAACTTCGCCGGCATTGGCCGGGGGCCTGCGGACCAGTGTCACCACAGAGTGGCCGGCACGGCGGAAGGCTGCGGACATGGAGGTGCCGATGAGCCCGGAGGCGCCGGCCATGACGATATGCATGGTCCATCTCACCACGGCAGCACGGGTTGTGTATCTCCCGCGGGGCAGGGGAGGGGATGGCTATGATCGAACGATGACCTCTTCCAGCTACTTCCGTTTCCCGCATCTGCACGGTGATCTGGTCACTTTCGTGGCCGAGGACGACGTGTGGATCGCGCCCCTGGACGGCGGCCGCGCTTGGCGTGTCTCCTCCCTCCAGCTCCCTGCCCGCAACCCGCGTTTTACCCCTGACGGCAAGCGCCTGGTGTGGACCGTAGTCCAGGGAACGGCGCCGGAGGTAGTTTCTGCACAGGTGGACGGCGGCGGGTACCGGCGGCTCACGTATTTCGGCCACAGCACCACCAAGGTCAAGGGATTCACCACGGGCGGTTCCGTGGTGGTCACCAGCGCGTTCCGCCAGGCCGAAAGCCGGCATACCCACGCCTACAGCGTCCCGCTCGACGGCGGCTGGGCCCAGGAGCTGCCCTATGGCCCTGTCGAGTCCGTTGCCTTCGGCCCCGAAGTCGGCGATGAACGCCCCGTGGTCCTGGCCAGTGTTCTCTCCCGCGAACCTGCATGGTGGAAGCGGTACCGGGGTGGAACTGCTGGGAAGCTGTGGATCGACCGCGACGGCAACGGCGAATTCGAACGCCTCCTCCCGGACCTTGACGGCAACCTCGCCGACCCCCTCTGGGTGGACGGCCGGATCGCCTTCCTGTCCGACCATGAGGGCTACGGCAACCTGTACTCGGTCCTGCCCAGCGGTAAGGACCTGCGCAGGCACACCGACCATCAGGACTTCTATGTCCGGCACGCGGCCACCGACGGCAAACGGGTCATCTTTGAATCGGCCGGCGAACTTTGGGTCCTCCACGACCTTGGCTCGGACGCAGTGAAACTGGACATTAGCCTCGGATCCGCCAGCCAGACGAGGCGCCCCGCACTGCTCGACGCCGTCAAGCACCTCGGTGCGGTGGCACCGGATGTGGCGGGCGCCGCCAGCGCCGTCGAATCCCACGGCACCATCCACTGGCTGCGGCACAAGGACGGCCCGTCACGCATCATCGAGGCCACCCCGGGTGTCCGCGGCCGGCTGCCGCGGCCGCTGGGAGACGGACGCATTGCCTACATCGCCGACCATGGCGGCGTCGAAGCACTGCATATCAAGGACATCGCCGCACCTGTTCCGCACACCGCTGGAAATCCGGGCACCCAGGCCCAGGATGCCCCCGCCGGGGCAGCAGCACCCGTTGAAGATGAAGCGGAGGCGGTCAGCCTGCCCCAGCCTGTCCCGGCGTCCGGCGCCAAAGTGCCGGCGGCAACAACGGCCCACGCGTCCACCGATGACGAGCAGCAGGCGGATGTGGCGCCCCAGGCCGATGCCCCCGGCACCGAAGCCCAGGCTCCGGCGGCGGACGCCGGTGTCACCGTGCCGACGCCGTCCCGGGCCAGTTCGCTCGAGCCGAGCCCCGACGGCCGGTGGGTTGCCCTTGGAACCTCCTTTGGTGATGTGTTCGTGGTGGACACCCGCACCGGAGACCTCACACCGGTAGCCAGCATCGGGGAGGGCAGCATCTCCGAACTGGGGTGGTCGGCGGATTCGCGCTGGCTGGTCTGGTCCGAGCCCGTCACCTCCTTCGGTTCGCGCAGCCGGCTGCGCCTGGCCACCGTGGACCGGCTCGACGCGGAACCCGTGGAGGTTACCGACGGCCGCTTCCGCGACGCTTCCCCGGCCTTCACCCCGGACGGGAAATTCCTTGCGTTCCTGTCCAACCGCAGCTTCGACCCCGTGTACGACGGGCACTCGTTCGACCTCTCCTTCCCCAGCCCCATCAAGCCGTACCTTGTGGCGCTTGCTGCCGGGACGCCGTCGCCCTTTGGCCCGTCGGTTGATCCCGCGGGCCGGGAGCCGGACGCAGAAGCCGCGGACGGTGCCGGGGACGGTGCGGCGCCCGCCGTCACTGTCGATCCGGAGGGCCTTGCCCACCGCGTGATCGGCGTTCCCGTGCCGCAGGGCAACTACAGCTCATTGAAGGCTGTTGACGGCGCGCTCCTCTGGCTCGACTCCGTCCTGGCGGGCGTGACCGGCGACGGGAAGGCCAGCCAGGAGGACAAGGACGCCCGTCCCAGCCTGGTCCGGTATGACATCGCCCGGCGCAAGCAGACCACCCTGGTGGATGCCGTGGACAGCTACCGGCTCTCGGGTGACCGCAGCAAAGTGGTGGCGGTCGCCGATAAGCAGGTGAGTGTTGTTCCGTCGGACGCCAAGACGGACGAGGAATCCGGCAAGCTGGTCAAGGTGGACCTGGGCAGGATCCGCGTCCTGATGGACCCGCTCAGCGTTTGGGGACAGGCATTTGACGAGGCCTGGCGCCTGCAGCGCGACTTCTTCTGGGCCGAGGACATGGCCGGCCAGGACTGGGAATCCATCCACGCCCGGTACCGGCCGCTGGTGGAACGGCTCGGCTCCCATGATGACCTCGTGGACCTCCTGTGGGAACTGCACGGCGAATTGGGAACTTCCCACGCCTACGTGCGCCCTGCGGCCGTCACCGAACGCGGCAGCCGTGGACAAGGCAGGCTGGGCGCCGACCTCGTGCACACCGCCCGCGGCTGGGAGATCACCCGCATCCTGGCGGGCGAGTCCTCTGACCCGCTGGCGACGTCGCCGCTGACCAGGCCCGGCGTTGGCGCGAAGGCGGGGGACGTCCTCCTGGCCGTCGACGGCGTCCCGCTGTCCGAAAGCACCACCCCCGCCATGCAGCTGGTGGGGGCCGCCGGCCGCGCCGTGGAGCTCACCCTCCTCAACGGCCCCGGACACGGCGGCGCTGAGGGCACCCAGCGGAGGGTCGCCGTCGTGCCTGTCAAGGATGAGGAACGCCTGCGGTACCAGGAATGGGTTGCGGGCAACCGGCGGACGGTCCGCGAGGCTTCCAACGGAACCTTCGGCTACCTGCACATCCCTGACATGATGGCCAACGGCTGGGCCCAGCTCCACCGGGACCTGGATACCGAAACGGCATTCGATGGCCTGATCGTCGATGTCCGCCGCAACCGCGGGGGGCACACCTCCCAGCTTGTTGCCGAGCTCATTGGCCGCAAGGTCACGGGATGGAGCATGCCGCGCGGCGAGAAGCCGCGCACCTACCCCCACCATGCGCCGCGGGGGCCCGTGATCATCCTCGCGGACGAGTTCGCCGGGTCCGATGGCGACATCATCACCCAGGTGTCAAAGCTCCGCGGCATCGGCCCGGTGATCGGAACGCGCACCTGGGGCGGTGTGGTCGGCATCGACAACCGGTTCACGCTGGCGGACGGCACCGGCGTCACCCAGCCCCGCTATGCCAACTGGTTCGGCGGCGGCGTGGGCTGGAGCGTGGAGAACTACGGCGTTGACCCGGACATCGAGGTCACCTACCCGCCGCACGCCTACGCCGCCGGGCGGGACCCCCAGCTGGAGTACGGCATCGGGGCGCTGAAGGAAATGATCCAGGAACTGCCCACCGACCGGCCGCCGGCGCGCTCCGGCTACCGGAAGCTGAAGCCTGCCCCGCTTCCGGCGCGCCGGCACGACGGCTAACCCGGGCCGGCAACGGCAAAGGCCCTGCCCTTCCGGATTTCCGGAAGGGCAGGGCCTTTGCGTTGTGCGGGGTGCGGAACCTAGGACTGCAGCGTGGCGTCGAGGGTGATCTCGATGCCGGCCAGGGCCTGGGACACCGGGCAACCCTTCTTGGCGGCCTCGGCAATTCGCTGGAAGTCTTCTTCCGAGATGCCGGGGATGCGGGCGCTGAGGGTCAGGTGGCTGCCGGTGATACCGGTTCCGGGCTGGAAGCCGACCTCCGATTTGGTGTTGACCTCTTCCGGCGTGAAGCCCGCCTGGCTGAGTTCGTGGCTGAAGGCCATGGAGAAACAGGCCGAGTGGGCGGCTGCGATCAGCTCTTCCGGGCTGGTCTTTCCGCCGGCAGCCTCCGTGCGCGCCTTCCAGGTGACATCGAAGGTGCCCAGGCCCGAGCTGTCCAGGGTGGTGTTGCCCGAGCCTTCGGTCAGGCTTCCGGTCCATACGGTGTGGGCATTGCGTGTTGTAGCCATGTCTCTCCTCAACGTCGATTCGGTCCGGGTCCGGCAGCACGGCCGGGCCCACCGTTTCCCATCCTAGGGATCCGGCCCCTGCGGTGCACGGATTGTCCGCTCTCAGAGGATTATGACCGGTCCCCGGACGGGCTTTACTGCCAGATGGTGGCGATGGCGATGTTGACCAGGGCCAGGCCGCCTACGCCGTGGGCGAGGCCGGTGGACACAGGCTCACCCTTCTTGACCTTGCGGGTGCCGATGATGGCGAGGACTGCAACGACGATGGCAATGACGAACTTGATGCCCAGCTTGGCGTAGTTCGGGTCCTTGTCCGGCAGGAACGGAAGGATGCCCATCATGGCGATGCCGGTAAGAAGCTGAAGGAAGGCGCCGTCACGCTGGCGCGGGTGCACGGTAGGGGTCCGCATCGTGGCGATCCAGTAGCCCACGATCATGGCCGCGCCCACGACGTGCAGGAAAACCAGGATGTTAAAGAGGATAGTCATGGCTCCAGCTTAGCCAGTCAGTTCTACCGCCTGTAGCAAAGCCACGCTGGCCACCCACGCCTGGGTGCCCATTAAACAACGACGGCGGCGGGTGCCTCCGGTGGATATCCCACCGTTTGGCACCCGCCGCCGCTGCTCGTGGCTGGCTGTTACAGCCCCAGGTCCGCTTCGAAGGCGCCTTCTTCGAGGCGTGCCTTCAGCGTCTGGAGGAACCGGCCCGCGTCCGCGCCGTCCACCAGGCGGTGGTCGTACGTCAGGGACAGGTACATCATGGAGCGGATGGCGATCGAGTCGTCACCGTTTTCGTCGGCAACCACAACGGCACGCTTGACGATCGCGCCGGTACCCAGGATCCCTACCTGCGGCTGGTTGATGATCGGGGTGTCGAACAGTGCGCCAACCGAACCGATGTTGGTGATGCTGAACGTGCCACCGGACAGTTCATCCGGACCGATCTTTCCGTCGCGGGTTCGGGAGGCAACGTCCGCAATTTTGCCTGCCAGTCCGGCGAGGTTCAGGTTGCCGGCGTCAGCGATGACCGGAACCAGCAGGCCCTTGTCGGTGTCGACGGCGATGGCCAGGTGCTCGGCGTTGTGGTAAGTGATCTCCTGCTTGTCCTCGTCGTACGCAGCGTTGAGCTTGGGGTGCTGCTTGAGGGCCTCGGCCACTGCCTTGGCGATGAAGGGGAGGAAGGTCAGCTTGACGCCGTTCTGGGCCTGGAACGAGTTCTTGGCGCGGGCGCGCAGCTTCGCCACCTTGGTCATGTCCACTTCGTGCACCTGGGTGAGCTGGGTGGAGACCTCGAGGGATTCGCGCATGCGGCGGGCGATAACCTGGCGGATGCGGGGAGCCTTTTGGGTGGTTCCGCGCAGCGACGAGGCAGCTGCAGCCGGGGCGGCAGGGGCGGAAGCGGCAGGGGCTGCTGCCGGAGCCGCTGCCGGGGCAGCCTTGGCTTCAGCGGCGGCCATGACATCCTGCTTGCGGATGCGGCCGCCAACACCGGTGCCGGACAGTGAAGCGATGTCCACACCGTGCTGGTTTGCCAGCTTGCGGACCAGGGGAGTGACGTAGCCGGATTCCGAGCCTGCGGCCGGGGCGGCTTCCTGGGCAGCGGGTGCAGCCTGCGGGGCGGGCGCCGGTGCTGCGGCGGGGGCCGGTGCTGCGGCCGGAGCGGGAGCTTCCTGCTTGGGGGCTTCCTGCTGGGGAGCCGCGGGTGCAGCCTGCGGGGCGGCGGCAGCGGGGGCACCCGAGCCGATGACGGCCAGCACGGAACCAACCTCGGCGGTCTCGTCCTCGTTGACCCGGATTTCCTGCAGCGTGCCGGCAACCGGCGAGGGGATCTCGGTGTCTACCTTGTCGGTGGAGACCTCGAGCAGGGGCTCGTCGACCTCGACGGAGTCGCCCACGGCCTTGAGCCAGCGGGTGACGGTGCCCTCGGTGACGCTCTCGCCGAGGGCGGGGAGCGTCACTTCATGGCTTTCGCCGCCGGCAGCCGGAGCGTCCTGGGCGGGCGCTTCCTGGGCAGGTGCTGCTTCAGCGGGTGCTTCCTGGGCGGGTGCTTCCTGGGCCGGGGCCTCCTGCGCCGGAGCGGCAGCGGGAGCTTCTTCGGCCGGGGCGGAACCGCCGCCAGAGCCGTCGCCGATGCGCACCAGCGGTGCGCCGACCTCGGCGGTCTCGTCTTCAGCGACCAGGATTTCTTCAATCACGCCAGCTACGGGAGAGGGGATTTCAGTGTCTACTTTGTCGGTGGAGACTTCGAGCAGCGGCTCGTCCACCTCTACCCGGTCACCTACCTGCTTGAGCCAGCGGGTGACGGTTCCTTCGGTGACACTCTCACCGAGGGCGGGCAAGTTAACGGATTCAGACATGTCGTCCCCGTTCTCCTTATTGATCTTTAGTGCGAATGATTGCTGCCTTGTTGGAAGCCTAGTGCACCCGGCCTGCGCGGCCGGGTGCACCGGGCCTGGTAATGCTGGGGGAACTAGCCGTGCAGCGGCTTGCCGGCCAGCGCCAGGTGGGCCTCGCCAAGGGCTTCGTTCTGGGTGGGGTGGGCGTGCAGCAGCTGCGCCACGTCCTCAGGGTAGGCTTCCCAGTTCACGATCAGCTGGGCTTCGCCCACCTGCTCGCCCATGCGGGCACCGATCATGTGGACGCCGACGACGGGGCCGTCCTTCTGGCGGACCAGCTTGACCAGGCCGGAGGTGCCCAGGATGGAGCTCTTGCCGTTGCCGGCCAGGTTGTATTCCTGGGTCTGGACCTGGTCTTCGCCGAACTTCTCCTTGGCAGCCTTCTCGGTGTAGCCAACGGTGGCGATCTCGGGCTCGGAGTAGGTGACCTTGGGGATGTTGATGTCCTCGACGACCACCGGCTTCAGGCCGGCTATTTCCTCGGCCACGAAGATGCCCTGCTGGTAGCCGCGGTGTGCCAGCTGAACGCCGGGGACGATGTCGCCAACGGCGTAGACGTTGCCGACGCCGGTGTGGAGGCGCTCGTTGGTGATGACGAAGCCGCGGTCGATGGTGATGCCCGCTTCCTCATAGCCGAGGTTCGCGGTGACGGGGCCCCGGCCGACAGCGACCAGCAGAAGGTCGGCTTCGAACGTCTTGCCGTCCACCAGGGTGACCTTGACGCCGTCGTCGTTCTGCTCGACGCCCTGGAAGAACACGCCGGTGGAGAACTTGATGCCGCGCTTCTTGAAGGCACGCTCGAAGTTCTTCACGATCGTGGCGTCCTCATTGGGAACGAGGGAGGGGAGGCCTTCGACGATGGTGACGTCCACGCCGAACGACTTCCAGACCGAGGCGAACTCGACGCCGATGACGCCGCCGCCCAGGATGATGGCGCTCTTGGGGATGTAATCCATGGTGAGGGCCTGGTCCGACGTAATGACCTTGCCGCCGATTTCCAGGCCGGGCAGGGTGCGGGAGTAGGAGCCGGTTGCCAGGACGATGTTCTTGCCCTTGTAGGCGGTGCCGTTCACGACGACGGTGTCGGTGCCCTGCAGCTTGCCTTCACCCTCGATGACGGTGATGCCCTTGGACTTGATGAGTCCCTGCAGGCCCTTGTACTTGCCGGCGATGATGCCGTCCTTGTACGCGTTGACAGCGTTGATGTCGATGCTGTCCAAGGTGACGTTCACGCCGTACTTGGCGGAGTCACGGGCGTGGTCGGCGAGCTCTGCAGAGTGCAGCAGGGCCTTGGTGGGGATGCAGCCGTTGTGGAGGCAGGTGCCGCCCAGCTTGCCCTTCTCCACGAGGCCGACGGTGAGGCCGAGCTGTACCGCACGCAGGGCCGCAGCGTATCCGCCGCTGCCGCCACCGAGTACCAGGATGTCGAATTCTTGCGCAGTTGCCTGATCGGCCACTAAAACGCTCCCTCGCGTGAACGATGACGCGTTCAGCGCGCATCATCTGGTCTTGGAACTTGCACTGCCGTGATTATGTCAGCAGGGCAACTCTCTTGCATTTGTGACTACCGTGGTTCACCTTAGCGAACCACCTATCCATGCTCCACCTTGGCACTGCGTTTGTGGAGCGCTTGTGTCCAGTGTCACGCGGCTCTGTGGCACAGGAATCACCTGGCCGCAGGGCCGCGTGGCACGGGGGCTGCAGCCGTTCTCAGGCGGCGGCCAGGATGTCCTCCACGTAGGCCACCAGGGTCCGGACAGTGCATCCGGTGCCCTGCTTGTGCGTGTAGCCGTACGGGCTCCCGTTATTAAAGGACGGTCCCGCGATGTCGATGTGCGCCCAGGGGATCTGTTCGCCTGCCTTGTCCTTACCCACGAACTCGCGCAGGAACACGGCTGCGGTCATCATCCCGCCGTGCCGTTCGCCGATGTTGGCCAGGTCCGCCACCTGGGAGTCCAGCGTGGGGCGCAGTTCCTCCGGCAGGGGCATGGGCCACACCAGCTCGCCCGCACGGTCCGCCGCCTCCTTGAGCGCACCGGTGACGCTGTCCGAACCCATGACGCCGGCGGTGCGGTTGCCCAGTGCGATCAGCTGCGCGCCGGTCAGGGTGGCCACGTCGATGATGGCGTCGGGGAGTTCGCGGCTGGCAGCGACGATGCCGTCGGCCATGACCAGACGGCCTTCGGCGTCGGTGTTGAGGACTTCCACGGTCTTGCCGCCGTACATGGTCAGGACGTCGGCGGGGCGTGAGGCGCCGCCGCCGGGCATGTTCTCGGCAATGCAGAGCCAGGCGGTGGCCTTAACCGGCAGGCCCAGTCCGGCGAGGGCCAGGACGGTGTTGAGGACGACGGCGGCGCCTGCCATGTCGCTCTTCATGTCACCCATGTTCAGGGCCGGCTTGAGCGAGATCCCGCCGGTGTCGAACGTGATGCCCTTGCCAACGAGCGCGATCTTTGCGGTTGCCTTGGCGGGGGCGTACTCGACCTTGACCAGGCGGGGCTGGCGCGTGGAGCCCTTGCCCACGCCCATGATGCCGCCGAAGCCTTCCTTTTCCAGGCGCTTCTCATCCCACACGGTGACCTTCACGGGCAGGCCCTTGGCCAGGTCCTTGGCTGCCTCTGCGAAGGATTCCGGGTACAGATGGCTGGGCGGCGTGTTGACCAGGGAGCGGGTCTGGTTCACGGCCCTGGCAACCAGTCCGGCACGCTTGAGGGCGGCTTCGAGCTCTGCGCTGCCGGCGAGTTCGGTGAAGATCATCGCGTTGCGGACCGGATCCTTGAGCCCGTCCGTTGAGGACCGGAACTCGGTGAAGGAGTAGGCGCCCAGCGCGGCACCCTCGGCGACCGCCGCCACGTCCTGGACGCCCGCCGTCGGGAACGCCAGGGTGACCGTGGCCAAACCGGCCAGCTGCCGCACGGCCGACCCCGCTGCCCTCCGAAGTGCCTCACCGGTGAGCGCCCCCGCAGCGGGGACCTTTCCGACGCCGGCCAGGACCAGGATGCCGGCACCGGTCTCGGGCAGGCCCGGCAGGCGGACCAGCTGGTCTGCAGCGCCGGTCACCCCGAGTGCCTTAAGTGAGTCTGCGAGTGCCTCTGCGGACTTTGCCGTCAACGGGTTCTCCAGCAGGACGGGGCCGTCAGTTCCCTGCCCCACCCCGATGACCACTGCGTCGCTGGGGCTCTTCTTCAGGTCCCGCGAGACGGTACTAAGGTTGACTTCAGTATTCTTGACCACAGGGATGAGTCCTCAATTCTCGAAACGTTCGGGCAGGGATGCATGTTGGGCGCGCTGCCATAATGGCCCGGATCCGGCCGTTCCGGACGGTCACGGGGTGGGTTCAGGCCCGGCCGGCAGGCCAGTTCCGATCGTAGCCCTTCCCCGGCGCAGCATGGGAATTTCCTGAGAGGTGCGCCACACCGGCCCGAGGAATGCCGGGTGCCCGTGCAGCGTTATGAATGATGTCCACCCGCACCCCTGAAAGGAACATGCCGTGCTTGAACGGATTTCCGGCTCCCTGCTGGACCCCGACGCGCTTTATGCCAGCAACATCGAGCTGTTCCACAGCCCCGACCTGCAGGGGTTGAACCTGGTCATGGGCTTCACCGGGTTTGCCGACGCCGGCCACGTGGTGAAGCAGATCAATGCGGAACTGCTGGATTCCCTTGATGCCCAGCCGGTCGCGGTCTTCGACGCGGACCAGTTGATTGACTACCGGTCCCGGCGGCCGCACCTGAGCTTCGTTGAGGACCACATCGAGGACTACCAGGAGCCCCGGCTGGCCCTCTACCGCCTGGTGGACGGGCTGGGGAAGCCGTTCCTCCTCCTGGCCGGCTTCGAACCGGACCTGCAGTGGGAACGTTTTGCCCGTGCCGTGGTGAACATCGTGGAGAAGCTGGACGTCAACCTGGTCACCTGGATCCACTCCATTCCGATGCCCGTGCCGCATACCCGGCCCGTGGGCGTGACGGTTCACGGTAACCGGCCTGAGCTGATCGAGGGCATTTCGGTATGGAAGCCCACCGTCGAAGTTCCTGCCGCCGTCGGCCATATCCTGGAGCTGCGCCTCGTGGAGGCCGGACGCAACGTCGCCGGGTACGTCATCCACGTCCCGCACTACCTGGCTGAAGCTGAATACCCCACCGCCGCCGTCGCCGGCCTGGAATACCTGGGCGCTGCGGCGTCCCTCATGCTGCCTACCGACCGGCTCCGCGAATCGGGCCGCGAGGTCAGCCGCCAAATCGCCGAGCAGATCGAGGCCTCCGAGGAGGTCCAGCAGGTGGTGTCCCGCCTCGAAACCCGCTATGACGAGAAGGCAGACGGCATGGTGCGGCGCTCGCTCCTGGCCAACGAAAACGACGAGCTTCCCGACGCCGACGACCTCGGTGCCGCCGTGGAGGCTTACCTGGCCAGGGAGAACCCCGGGCAGTAGCGCGGCGTCACAGCATCCGCGGGGGCGCCCGCGGGCCGGGCATAATGAAGGAGTGACTGCACCCCGCGCCTGGCTTATCTGGACCATTGGAATTTTCGGGTACCTGGTGGCCGTGGCGCAGCGGACATCGTTTGGTGTGGTGGGCCTGGAGGCGACCGAGCGGTTCCATGCCACCGCCTCTGCCATCTCCTTCTTTACCGTCCTGCAGCTGCTGGTCTACGCGGGTCTCCAAATCCCCGTGGGACTGCTGGTGGACAGGTTTGGATCGCGGGCCATGATCGCCGGCGGTGCGGTCCTGATGGGGCTCGGACAGCTGCAGCTCGCCTTTGCCGAAAGTATCCCCGGCGGAGTCCTGGGCCGCGTGCTCGTGGGCGCCGGCGACGCCATGACCTTTATCTCCGTGATCCGGCTCATTCCGCTGTGGTTCGCTCCCGCCCGCGTGCCCTTGGTCACCCAGCTGACAGGGATGTCCGGGCAGCTGGGGCAGCTTTTCAGTGTCCTGCCTTTCGCGCTGGTGCTGCACCTGTCCGGATGGACCCCGGCCTTCCTGATGCTGGCAGGAATGTCCGCTCTCGCCGTCGTACTTGTCGTCCTGATGCTGCAGGACGCGCCGCCGGGCAGCGAACGGCCGCACGCCCGGCAGGGGCTCAGGGCCACCGGGGCATCACTTGCCCGTGCCTGGCGCCAGCCCGGCACCCGGCTGGGCATGTGGAGCCATTTCACCATCCAGTTTTCGGGCACAGTCTTTGCCATGACCTGGGGCTATCCGTTCCTGATCTCCGGGCAGGGCCTGGATGCCGGAACCGTTGCCGCCCTGATGGCGCTCTACGTTGCGGCCGCCATGGCCGTGGGCCCCTTCATTGGACGTTTCGTTTCGCGGCACCCGCTGCGCCGTTCCACCATGGTGCTGCTGATAGCCGGGGGAACCGCCGCTGCGTGGGCCGCCGTGCTGCTGCTGCCGGGCCGTGCCCCGCTGTGGCTGCTGGCCGGCCTGGTGGTGGTGCTCGCGATTGGCGGCCCGGGGTCCATGATCGGCTTCGACTTCGCCCGGACCTTCAATCCCGCGCACCGGATCGGCACTGCCACCGGGATCGTCAACGTTGGCGGCTTCATCGCGGCCCTGGTGTCGATCTTCCTGATCGGCCTGGTGCTCGACGTCCTCTACGCTTCCGGCTTCTCCCAGGGGGTGCTGTACGGCCTGGACCCCTTCCGGCTGGCACTGAGCGTCCAGTTCCTGGTCCTTGCTTTCGGCGCCGCCGCCATCCTGGCCTCACGGCGGAAGGTGCGCCGCCAGATGGCGGCACAGGGGATCGTGGTGCCGCCGCTGCGCAGCGCGCTGGCCCGCCAGCGCCGCGAAATCCTGGCGCGCCGCCGCCAGACAACGCCCAGCGACGACTGACTGCTCCTGCACAGGCCGAGTTTGATGCGGGTTGGACCAGCCGGGGTCCACGGGCGGCCGGACTTGTCCACATACGGCCGGGACACCCTTACGCTGTGCCGCGTCCGGACAAAGGCTGGAGCCATGACAGCTTCAGAACGATTAACAGTCCGCGGACCGGAAGATATTCTCAGTTTCATTCCACATTCCCTGGGGTACTGGCCTGCCTCCAGCCTGGTGGCCATCACCCTCCACGGCACCAGACTCGGCGCCACCCTGCGGCTCGACCTCCCGGGCCCGGATATCCAAGCAGACCCCGCCGGTTTTGCCGGCGCCGTCCGGAGTTACCTGGAGTCCGACCAGGAAGCTGACGGCTCGTTGCTGGCCGTCTTCACCAGCGACGCGATGATGGCTCCGCCATCGGCGTACCACCGCCTGGTGCTGGTGGTGCAGTCAGTCCTGGGGCGGGCCGGGATGCCCGTCCGGGACGCCTGGTTCGTGGGGGAGAAGTACTGGCGTGACGCACTGTGCGCCGATCCTTCGTGCTGCCCGCTTCCGGGGCGCCCGGTGCAGCAGATCCGGGACAGCACGCTGAACACCGAAATGGTGTACAGGGGCAGCAGCGTCGGCCCGGCTCCGGCAGCAGGCGGCGGCCCGGCAGCGGCCGTCCCCGCCATCCACCGTGCAGCTGTCCTTGAGGCGCAGGCCGGCTGGGAGGAAGAGCTTGGCAGGCGCTCCGGGAGCAGGCAGCAGTTCAATGCCGTGCTCGACTTCTGGGAGATGCTGCTGGAGCGGACCGGGTCCGGGCCGTGGATCCCGGACGTTGAGCGGGACGCCTTCCTCAGGGCCACCCTGCTCTGCCACACCTGGCGTGATGCCGTGCTGGTGATGGCAGCCGCCGGCAGGACCGCCGCGGCGGCCGGGGCCGTCCACTTTGGTGTCTTCGAGGACCCGGCCGGCGACGGCATTGACGCCTCCGTGGTGCCGTTGCCGCTGTTGCCGCCGGCAGCAGGTGCGCGCCGGAAGCCGAGGGGAGGCCGGGCAGGGGCCGCTGCGGCAGGGCCCGCGGCGCTCCGTCCACGGGTGCCGCTTCCCGCGCGGGGAACAGGGGCACGCGCCGAATCCGTTCCCGCAGGCTACGGAGAGGTCCTCATGGGCATGGCACCCGAGGTTCCCGATTGGGAGGCCCTGGAAGCATTGGACCGGGTCCTTGGGCAGTTGGCTGCCTTGGGCGGGCCTGCGGCCGCGGCAGCCCTGACGCTTCGGGGCTGGGTCTCGTGGTGCCGGGGCCGCGGCTCGTACTCGGCTGCCTACCTGGGGCAGGCCCTTGAGCTTGAGCCGGGCTACCGGCTGGCGGAACTTCTGCTGGACCTCGTGGGCAGGGGAACCCTTTGCGGCTGGGCTGCGCGGAAAGACGCGGCCTGGCAGAAGTTCCGGGAGGTCCCGGCCGGGGAGTGAGCGGAGCCGGGATCCTGCCGGCACGGAGATATCCACCATGGAAGGGGCGCGGCCGCCCGGCGCGGCGGCACTGTCAGCGGCACCATGCGGGGGCAGCAGTAACGGATGGCGGCAGGAGAGGCCGGATCCGGGCAAATCATGAGACAATGGAGGCCGAGACCCGGTTGGGTCCGTGTACCGAGTGCTTGTAAGCGGTCCCGCAAGGGAACATTACAGCCGCTCCGGGAGTTGTCTTAAGTGACTCTGCCGGCCGTGGTGGCGCTTGGTTTTCATCACGGACTTGACAGGGTCATAGTGGTGTTGCCCGTATGGTGATTCCACAGACCACCGCTAGAAAGGTTTTCTGTGACCCCGTCTTCCACGAAGAAGGATTCCGCCGCCCAGGATGTCTTGTCCCCTGAGGAGAAGCAGGCCGCGACCAATGCCAAGCGGGCAGCCACACGTGCTGCCAACAAGGCTTCGGCAGGCGAGGCTGCAGCGGACGGCAAGCGCGAGCCCAAGAAGCGTGGGCCCAAGCCCGGCGCCAAGGCTGCAGCAGCGGCCGCGGGAAAGTCCGCCGGTGACACCGACCCGGATGAGGTCGAAGAAGTCGAGGAAGACCTCGACGTCCTCGAAGGGCCGGACGCAGTAGAGGATGCCGATACCGAGGCCGATCCCGTCAAGGGTGCAGCCGGCAGTGGCAAGGGCTTTGTCTACTCCGACGCGGACGACGACGACGCCCCGGTGCAGCAGGTCATGTCTGCCGGTGCCACGGCCGACCCCGTCAAGGACTACCTGAAGCAGATCGGCAAGGTGGCACTGCTCAACGCGGAGCAGGAAGTGGACCTGGCACTGCGGATCGAAGCCGGGCTGTTTGCCGAGGAGAAGATCGCCGCGGACGACGGATCCATGGACCCGAAGTATAAGCGCGAACTCGAATTCATCATCCACGACGGCAAGCGCGCCAAGAACCACCTGCTCGAGGCCAACCTCCGCCTGGTGGTCTCGCTCGCCAAGCGCTACACCGGCCGCGGCATGCTGTTCCTGGACCTCATCCAGGAAGGCAACCTGGGCCTGATCCGCGCTGTCGAGAAGTTCGACTACACCAAGGGTTTCAAGTTCTCCACGTACGCCACGTGGTGGATCCGCCAGGCCATCACCCGCGCCATGGCTGACCAGGCCCGCACCATCCGTATTCCGGTCCACATGGTCGAGGTCATCAACAAGCTCGCCCGTGTGCAGCGCCAGATGCTGCAGGACCTGGGCCGCGAACCCACGCCCGAAGAACTGGCACTGGAACTGGACATGACCCCTGAAAAGGTTGTCGAAGTCCAGAAGTACGGCCGTGAACCGATCTCGCTGCACACCCCGCTGGGCGAGGATGGCGACTCCGAGTTCGGCGACCTGATCGAGGACTCCGAGGCCGTTGTCCCCGCCGACGCCGTGAGCTTCACCCTCCTGCAGGAGCAGCTGCACTCGGTGCTGGACACCCTCTCCGAGCGCGAGGCCGGCGTGGTTGCCATGCGCTTCGGCCTGACCGACGGACAGCCGAAGACTTTAGACGAAATCGGAAAGGTCTACGGCGTGACCCGCGAGCGGATCCGCCAGATCGAATCGAAGACCATGTCCAAGCTGCGCCACCCCTCCAGGTCGCAGGTGCTGCGGGACTACCTGGACTAAGTCCCCGCAATGGCCAGGCAGGGGCCGTCCGGGACTCACTGAAAAGTGGGTCCCGGACGGCCCCTGCTGTTTCGCTCTGTTGTCTCCTGGTCTGCAGCGCCATGTCCCGTGCGGGCCGGGCCCAGTCCGGCCAGGGGTCCTTAAAC
The DNA here is from genome assembly GCF_039907755.1 of Pseudarthrobacter sp. CC12. Classification (NCBI taxonomy): domain Bacteria; kingdom Bacillati; phylum Actinomycetota; class Actinomycetes; order Micrococcales; family Micrococcaceae; genus Pseudarthrobacter; species Pseudarthrobacter sp. CC12. The sequence goes on from NZ_JARDJH010000049.1 coordinate 19,004, forward strand.
GCCTGCGGGACCCCTCCGAATGGAAGAGTCCCGCAGGGTCGTTGTTACCGATGCCTCATCTAGTCGATTTCCACGGCAGCTTTCTCGTGAAGCTTTCCCGTCTCGTCGTGCCAGTCGGAGCTCAACGGCTTGAGCGTCGCTTCGACTGCACGGGCGTGGTGGCCGCAGAACAACAGCTCCCCGCCGGAGGACTCGAGTACAACCCGGACATATGCCTGGGCTCCGCAACGATCGCACCGGTCCAGTGCGTTGAGCGTGCGGTCTGCCACTGCTGTTGTCATGTCGGCCTCCTTAGTAGATCAGTACATCTATATAACCAGCATTCGTATCCAATCCATCGCAAGGATGGGGCAAGTTCGCTGTGCGCGTATCCGCAAGGTTCGGTCAAGAACTTCCCAGTTCCGCCCGCCACCACGGTCCGTGGCGCGCCGCACACCGGGCGGCGGGTGTGGCAGACGGTTCTGCCCGCTGCAGCGGACTACCCTAGAAGGTGCGGTCCCAGCGCCGCATCGACGTCCCTGAAGGAGTTCATCACCAGTGGCACCAAGCTCTGAGTACACCGCCCGGCACCTTTCCGTCCTGGAAGGCCTCGAAGCCGTCCGCAAGCGCCCGGGCATGTACATCGGCTCCACCGACTCGCGCGGCCTCATGCACTGCCTCTGGGAAATCATCGACAACTCCGTGGACGAGGCCCTGGCCGGGTTCGGCCACGACATCCGGATCATCCTGCACGCGGACAACTCCGTGGAAATCCACGACGACGGCCGCGGCATCCCCATCGACAAGGAGCCAAAGACGGGGCTCACCGGCGTCGAAGTGGTGTTCACCAAGCTGCACGCCGGTGGCAAGTTCGGCGGCGGGTCCTACACGGCCTCCGGCGGCCTGCACGGTGTGGGCGCATCGGTGGTCAACGCCTTGTCCTCGCGCCTGGACGTCGAGGTGGACCGGGGTGGCAAGACTTACAGGATGTCCTTCCGCCGCGGTGAGCCCGGCCGCTTCAAGGACACGGGGTCCCGCCTGGATCCGGCAGCTCCGTTCACGCCGTTCGTCAACGACTCCGTGCTGGACGTGGTGGGCAAGGCCAAGCGCGGCGTGACCGGAACCCGGATCCGCTACTGGGCTGACCGGCAGATCTTCACCCCCGATGCCAAGTTCTCTTACGAGGACCTGGTTGCCCGCGCACGCCAGACCTCGTTCCTGGTGCCCGGCCTCAAGCTGACCGTCCGGGACGAGCGCAGGGTCCCCGGGACCCCGGGTGAAGCAGGTCCCTTCGAAGAGGTTTTCCACCACGACGGCGGCATCTCCGAGTTCGTCGAGTTCCTTGCGGCCGATCCGGCCGTCACGGACGTTTGGCGGCTTCACGGTTCCGGAAAGTTCAAGGAGACGGTCCCGGTCCTTGATGAGCGCGGACACAGCCAGCTGGCCGAGGTCGAGCGCGACTGCGAGGTGGACGTGGCGCTCCGCTGGGGGATCGGCTACGACAGCTCCGTGCGGAGCTTCGTGAACATCATCGCCACCCCGAAGGGCGGCACCCACCAGTCCGGGTTCGAACAGGCCCTGATCAAGACCTTCCGGAAAGCCGTGGAGGCCAACGCCCGGAAGCTCAAGGCCGGCAACGACAAGATTGAAAAGGACGACATCTTCGCCGGCCTGACGGCCGTGCTGACCGTCCGGCTCGCCGAACCGCAGTTTGAAGGCCAGACCAAGGAAATCCTGGGAACCAGCGCCGTCCGCGCCATCGTGACCAAGGTGGTGGAGCGCGAAATCTCCGCCAAGCTGTCCTCCAGCAACCGGAACGACAAAGCCCAGTCGGCGCTGCTGTTGGAGAAGATCGTCAACGAGATGAAGTCCCGCATCTCGGCGCGCGTGCACAAGGAGACCCAGCGGCGCAAGAACGCGCTGGAAACTTCCTCCATGCCCACCAAGCTTGCCGATTGCCGGACGGACGACGTCGGGCGTTCCGAACTGTTCATCGTGGAAGGTGACTCCGCGCTGGGCACGGCCAAGCTGGCCCGTTCCTCGGACTTCCAGGCGCTGCTGCCCATCCGCGGCAAGATCCTGAACGTCCAGAAGGCCTCGGTGGGGGACATGCTCTCCAACGCCGAGTGTGCCGCCCTGATCCAGGTGGTCGGGGCAGGTTCCGGCCGCAGCTTCGACATCAGCGCCGCCCGCTACGGCAAGGTGATCCTCATGACCGACGCCGACGTGGACGGCGCCCACATCCGGACACTGCTCCTGACCCTGTTCTTCCGCTATATGCGGCCGATGATCCTTGAGGGCAGGGTTTTCGCTGCGGTGCCGCCCCTGCACCGGGTGGAGGTCATCAACGCCGGCCAGAAGGCCAACGAGATGATCTATACCTACTCCGAGGCCGAGCTCCACGTGTTGCTGGCCCGCCTGGCGAAGGAGGGCAAGCGGTACAAGGAGCCGATCCAGCGGTACAAGGGCCTGGGGGAGATGGACGCCGAGCAGTTGGCCGAGACCACCATGGATCCGCGACACCGTACCCTTCGCAAGGTGGGGATCGAGAATGCGCAGCAGGCTGAGGAGATTTTCGACCTGCTGATGGGCTCGGACGTGTCGCCGCGCAAGGACTTCATCATTGCCGGCGCCTCCAGCCTGGACCGGGAGCGTATCGACGCCTGACCGCCGCCGGTTTTCGCGAGGCTGAACCACCGGGAGGCAGCGCGCGACGGCGGCGCCTCAGCCGAGCAGTCCGGGAACCACCAGCAGGGCGGTAGGCAGCGCCAGCAGGAGGATGCAGCCGGCCAGCACGGCGCTGCGGACAGCGGCAGGAAGCTGGGGCTGCGGCGTCAGGAGCCGGCTGACCCGGGAGGCAGCCGTCCGGACCGCATCCGAGCCCGGGCCGCCCGATGCCGCCTCGAGGCCCGAAAGGGCAAGGGTAGGGGACGACGGCCGGATGTCGCCGCCCCCGGAGTTGCCCGCCGAACCGCTGGCCACAATGGCGATGGCCTTGATGAGCGTCGCTTTGCTTTCCGTCCGAAGGGCGACGTCGTCGGCCAGCATCTCGATCAGCGAATTCACCGACTCCTGCGCAAGCCGGGTGGTGGGCAGCCAGGGGAGGGCCTGCCGCCAGGCCGCGAAGGCCCACAGGAGCAGGTGGTGCCGCTGGCTCAGGTGGGCGTTCTCGTGGATGAGGACGGCACGAAGCTCAGCCGGTTCAAGGGCAGCCATCAGGCCATCCGACAGTACGGTGACCGAGCGGGCGCCTCCCGGAAGGCAGTAGGCAACAGGGGAGTCGTGGCTGATGACCAGAGTTCCGGCGTCCTGGCCTGACGGGGAAGCCAGGATGGCGAGCAGTTCGCGGTGCCGGCGCCGCTGCCGCTGGATCTTGTAGTACGTCAGCAACAGGGTGAAGACCAGGTGGGCCGTGAGCAGGGCGGCAGCGGACAGGGCAAAGATATGCCAGAACCCCAGCGCCGTGGTGGGGGCATTGAAGAGCACCATGCCGGCAAGGGCGCGCAGCCCCGCGATGAGGTTGTCACCCACAGGTTCCAGGCCGTAGACCAGCATGGCGCCGATCATGGAGAGACCACCTGCGAGTGCGATCGCCTGCCACAGCAGCATGGCCGTGAAGGGCGACCTGGCCGGCCATTGTGCCCGTGACAGGAGGATTGGCACCGGCCACGCCAGGATTATCGCAAGGACCGCCAGCAGGTATGAGGCCCAGAACATGGTGTGCTAGAGATGACCCAGCAGTTTGCGCAGCGTTTCGGCTTCACCTTCGGAGACAGACCCGATGAAGCGGGCCAGCACGGCCTCGCGGTCCGGGGCCGACCCAAGGACCTCATGCATGAGTTCGGCGGTGTGGTCTGCACGGCTGGACACTGCCTGGTACCGGTGCGGGCGGGTGCCGCGTTCGCGTTCGACCAGGCCCTTCTTTTCCAGGCGGGAAAGTACGGTAAGCACCGTGGTGACGGCGGGTTCCTTGCCTTCGTGGCCGGGGCCGCCCTGCGCCGCCGACGTGCGCGCCAACTGATCCCTCAGGGTATTGGCCGTAGCCGCTTCCTGGCCCGCCCAGAGCAGGTCCATCACTGCCCGTTCCAGTTCACCAAGACTAGCCATGTCACTTTTCCTTTTATTTCCCCGCACCGTGCGCTGTGCGCCAGGTGACGTCACGCGGTTGTTCAACTACACAACTAAATTTACCCCGAAAACGCCGAACCTTCTACATCGGGTAGAACATCTGGCGCGCCGCGCCCAGGTGGGCGATCCTAGGGAGGACGGTTGGTTTTCGTCCGCCGCCGACCATGTTCTACACTTTGTAGAAGTTACAGTTCTACGAAGCGTAGAAAACTGCATTGGCTAACAGTAGGGACTGCCATGGACGCCTTGGAAATCGCACGCTGGCAATTCGGCATCACCACCGTCTACCACTTCATGATGGTGCCGCTGACCATCGGCCTGGGCCTGGTGGTCGCCGTGATCCAGACGGCCTGGTACCGCACCGGCAAGCCGGAGTACCTGCGCATGACCAAATTCTGGGGAAAGCTTTTCCTCATCAACTTCATCATGGGCGTTGCCACCGGCATTGTGCAGGAGTTCCAGTTCGGCATGGCCTGGAGCGAGTACAGCCGCTTCGTCGGTGACGTCTTCGGCGCCCCGCTGGCCCTCGAGGCCCTCCTGGCCTTCTTCGTCGAGTCCACCTTCCTGGGCCTGTGGATCTTCGGGTGGAAGCAGCTCAAGCCCGCCATCCACCTTGCCTGCCTCTGGGTGGCCGTCGTCGGCTCGGCGCTGTCCGCCTACTTCATCATCGTGGCCAACAGCTGGATGCAGCACCCGGTGGGCGTGGAAATGATCAACGGCCGGCCCGTCATGACCGACGCCTGGGCCGTGTTCACCAACAACACCGCCCTGGTTGCCGTACCGCACACCCTGTTCGGCGCCCTCGCCGTGGCGGGCGGCTTCCTCCTGGGCATCGCCTGGTACCACCTGTGGCGGAGGCGGCACGACGGCGTCGACACCGTAGGCGCCGACGGCCGGATCATCCCCGGCGAAGACGCCAGCATTTCCGGCCGCGACCGGGCCGACTACAAGGTGTGGATCCGGTCCCTGCGCATCGGTGCCGTGGTGGCCATGATCTCCTTTGCCGGCACCGCCGTCACCGGTGACCTGCAGGGCAAGCTCATGTTCCAGCAGCAGCCCATGAAAATGGCCGCGGCAGAGGCTGCGTGCCACGACGGCACCGGCTTCTCCGTCCTGAGCGTCGGCAACGTGGGCTCGAAGAACTGCGACGACGTCGTGGCAGTGATCGAGGTCCCCGGCATCCTTTCCTTCCTGGCCAAGGGTGACTTCACCACCGAGGTGAAGGGCGTCGACAGCCTGCTGCCCGAGTACAAGGAAAAGTACGGAACCACGCTCCCGGACAACCCGATCTACGGGGACCGCGCCGGCCAGGAGATCCAGTACGTACCCGTCATGGAAGTCACCTACTGGGGCTTCCGGATGATGATCGGCTTCGGCGGCCTCGCGGCGCTGGCTGCGCTGGTGGCACTCTGGATAACCCGCAAGGGGACGGTGCCGGAATCCCGGTGGCTGATGCGCCTGGCAGTGTTTGGCATCCTTGCACCCTTCGGTGCCAACGCCGCCGGCTGGATCTTCACCGAGATGGGCCGCCAGCCGTTCGTGGTGGCACCCAATCCCGACCCGAGCGGCATCGACCAGGTGTTCATGTTCACCGCCGCCGCCGTATCACCCGGTGTGTCCGCAGGGGAGCTGATCGCCTCGCTGGTGGCCCTGACCGCCGTCTACGCCGTCCTGCTGGTGGTGGAAGTAAAACTGCTGGTCAAGTACATCCGCGGCGGTGTGGTCTCCGCTATGCCGGAACTCGGCCACGCCCCGGTGGACGAGAACGAGGATGAAACCCCGGGCCCAGGCGGCCCCAAGCCCGCCGACGACGTCCTGGCCTTCGCCTACTAGCAGAGGAAACACACAATGGAACTGCTGCCCACCATCTGGTTCATCGCCATTGCGGTGCTGTGGACCGGCTACCTCTTCCTCGAAGGTTTCGACCTGGGCGTAGGGATGCTGATGAAGCTCTTCGCCCGCAACAACACCGAACGCCGCGTTCTCCTGAACACCATTGGGCCCGTCTGGGACGGCAACGAGGTGTGGCTGCTGACTGCCGGCGGCGCCACCTTCGCGGCCTTTCCGCTTTGGTACGCGTCCTTGTTCTCCGCGCTCTACCTCCCGCTCCTGGTGGTCCTGCTCGCCCTGATCTTCCGCGCGGTGGCGTTCGAGTACCGCGGCAAGGTGGACACCGACAGCTGGCGGAACCGCTGGGACTGGGCCATCGCGCTGGGTTCCTTCTTCGCCGCATTCGGCGTCGGCGCCGCCTTGGCCCTTACCACCACCGGGCTGCCGCTGAACGCCAACGGCGACCGCGAAGGCGGCCCCATGGCCTGGTTCAGCGGGTACGCCCTTCTTGGCGGCGCGGCAGTGGTGGGCTTCTCGCTCCTCCATGCGCTGGCATTCCTGGCACTGAAGACGGACGGGGATGTCCGGCACCGTGCCCGCCAGTGGTTCGTGCGGCTCCTGCCGGTCCTGCTGCTGCCCATCGCCGCATGGGCGCTGGCCATCCAGTTCATGGACGGGAAGCCCTGGACCTGGGCCGCCGTCGTCCTGGCCGTCGCCGCCGCCATCACTGCCTGGCTGCTGGCCCGGAAGGGGGCTGAAGGCAGGGCCTTCCTGGCCCTCGGCGGCTTCCTGGTGCTGGGCACGGCATCCATCTTTGGTGCGGTCTTCCCCGTGGTGCTGCCCTCCACGCTGGACAGCGCCTTCGACCTCACTGTCTCCAACGCATCCTCCTCGGACTACACGCTGGGGCTGATGAGCATCGTGGCGGCATTCGGCCTTCCCCTGGTGATTGCGTACCAGGCATGGACCTACTGGGTGTTCCGCCGCCGGGTAAGCGCCGCGCACATCCCGGAAGCCCACAGCTTCCTCCCGGCGGTCGCTGCCAGGGCCTTCACCACCAAGGGCTGACGTGCGGCCAACATTTCCCGCCGGTCCGTCCACCCGCTCGGCGATCTACTGGCTGGGATTCCTGGCGGCGCTCAAGGCCCTGTCCCTGGTCCTGATTGGCCAGGCGGTGGCATCGGTCCTGGCCGGACTCGTCGCCGGGAACCCGGCCTGGGGGAGCCAACTGACCGCCGGACTCGCCGGCGTCGTGCTTCGGTCCCTGACCGTCTGGGGCCAGGCCGTCGCTGCCCGCCGCGCTGCCCTGGGCGTGAAGGAGGAACTGCGCGCCGAACTGCTGGAGCGGGCACTGCGCACGGGTGTGCGCGGATCCGGCCCGGGCGACGGCGGGCTGGCGGTCCTTGCCACCCGCGGCCTGGACGCCCTGGACAGCTACTACACCCAGTTCCTTCCCGCACTGGTCAACTGCGCCGCCGTTCCGCTGCTGCTGGGGGCCCGGATCCTCTTCGCGGACTGGGTCAGCGCGCTGGTGATCGTGCTGACAGTTCCGCTGATCCCGGTGTTCATGGTGCTGATCGGCAGGTACACAGAGGACAGCGTGCGGGAAGCCCAGGCCACCCTGGCGCGGCTGTCGGCGCACATGCTGGAGCTGGCCAAGGGCCTGCCGGTCCTGGTGGGGCTGGGACGTGCCACTGCCCAGCGGAAGGCCCTTGAGGAGATCTCGGAGGAGTACCGCTCCCGCACCATGGGCACCCTGCGCACTGCTTTCCTGTCTGCCCTGGCCCTGGAGCTCATCGCGACCATCTCGGTGGCAGTGGTGGCCGTCTTCATCGGTGTCCGGCTGGTGCATGGCGACATGCCGCTGGAAGCCGGCCTGCTGGCCCTCCTCCTGGCACCTGACTGCTACCTTCCGCTGCGGGAACTCGGCACCGCCCACCACGCCAGCGACGACGGCAGGGTCGCACTCGCGGAAACGGCCGCCGTGACCAGTGCCCCCGAGCCGGCACCGCTCCCGGCCGCCAAGGCCGGCAGGCCCGGTGCCCCGCTGGAAGTCACCGGACTGACCGTGACATACGCCGGGCGGTCCGCAACCGCCGTCGGGCCCATGACGTTCACCGCGCCGCTGGACAGGATCACGGCACTGGACGGCCCCAGCGGCGCCGGCAAGAGCACCGTCCTGGGCGTCCTCGCCGGGATCATCGGCCACGGTGGCGGGACCAGCGTCACCGGCTCCATCAGCGGGCTTGACCGCCGCTCCGTGGCATGGGTGCCGCAGCACCCGGTCATGGTGGCCGGAACCGTCCTGGAGGAGGTACTGCTGTACCTGTGGCCTGACTCCGGCCACGGCCCGGACCGGTTCGCCGCCGAAGATGCCGCCCGCCGCTGCCTGGCACGTGCCGGAGCCGGGCACCTGGCCCCAAAGCACCAGGCGGAACTGAGCCCGGGTGAGCTGCGCCGCGTCGCACTGGCCCGCGGCCTGGCCAGGATCGAGGCCGGTGCCACCCTCCTGCTGCTCGACGAGCCCACCGCGCACCTGGATGACGCGTCGGCCGTGATCGTGGAGGACGCCATCCGGCGGCTCCGCGGCCAGGTCACGGTGGTCCTGGTGGCCCACAACCAGCGCACACGGCAGCTGGCGGACCTGCTGGTACCGGTGGCGCCTGCGGCCCGGACCCACGCAGCGGCCCGGCAGGACGACGCCGATGCCGCGTTGCTGCCGGCGGCCCCCGCCGGCGCCCCGCATGGAGCCAGCGCTGCAGACGGGGCGGCCACGGACCGCGCTTCGACGGACAACCCCGTCACACGGAACCCGGCCGTACGTGCCGCTGAAAAGGCTGCCCCCGGGGCCTTCCGCCTGCTGGCAGCACTCCTGGCTCCGGTGCGGGGCAAGTTCGCCGCCGCCGCCTTCGTCGGCACCCTGGCGGCCGTCTTCGCCGTCGTGCTTTCCGGCCTGTCCGGCTGGCTCATCATCCGGGCGAGCGAACAACCGCCCATCCTGTACCTGTTGACCGCCATCGTCGGGGTCCGGTTCTTCGGCATCGGCCGGGCCGTGTTCCGCTACTGGGAGCGGCTGCTGCTGCACGATGCCGTGTTCGCCGCACTCACCCGGCTCCGCGGCCGGCTCTGGGAGTCGCTGAGCCGGCGTGCCCTCTCGCTGCGCCGGCTGCTGCAGGGCGGTAACGTTCTGGGTACGGTGATTGACGACGTCGATACCGTCCGGGACCTCCTGCCCCGGGTGGTCCTGCCGCCCGCCACCGCGGTGGCGGTGTCCGTCCTGGCCGTGGCCGCCACCGGCGTCCTGGTACCGGATGCACTTCCCGCCGTGGCCGGTGCGGCCGTCGGCGGCCTGCTGCTGGCGCCCGCCGCGGCCTTGTGGGGCGACCGCAAGTCCGCTGCCGCCGAGCAGTCCCTGCGCTCGGGCGTGCTGCGCCGCGTCACCGCTGCCCTCGATGCCCGCGCGGAACTGCACGCCAACGGCGTGGCACCACGCGTGCTCGAGGCGCTGCTGGCGGAAGACCGGGACGCCACCCGCGCTTCGCGGCGCTCCGCCTGGGCGGACGGGCTGGGCCATGCCGTTGCCACAGCAGCCTGTGGGACGGCAGCCCTGGCTGCTGCCTGGCTGGCGGGGCCCGCAGTCCTCGCGGCCCAGGTGGCACCGGCGGCCGCCGCCGTGGTGGTCCTTCTCCTGCTTGCCCTGGTGGAACCCTACGCGGCGATGACGACGGCGGTGCGCCAGTACCCCGCCCTGCGGTCCGTCATGCGCCGGGTGGGGGAGTCCGGCGCCCTGGCGGCCGGCAGCGAACCACGCGGGGGCCTGCAGCCCGTTTCCCGCCGGGCCGGGGACACGCCGGGCGTTGAGCTCATGGACCTGGCAGCGGAATGGCCGGGCGGCCCCCCGGTCTTCTCCGGCATCACTGCTGTGGCAGTTCCCGGGCGCTGGCTGGCGGTCACCGGACCGTCCGGCTCCGGCAAATCCACTTTGCTGTCGGTGCTGCTGGGCTTCCTGCCGCCGGCATCCGGACAGGTCCGGGTCACCGGCCGGGCAGCGTGGTGCCCGCAAGAGGCCCACCTGTTCGATTCCACGATCAGGGGAAACCTGCTGCTGGGACGGCCGATCGAGGACGGCCCGGCGCCGGCGTCCGACCGCGAGCTGGAGGCGGTGCTTGCCGCCGTCGGCCTTTCCGCGCTGGTGGGCAGGCTGCCAGCCGGGCTGGACACCCGCATCGGCCCCGGCGGCGCCTTCCTCAGCGGCGGCGAGCGCCAACGCCTGGCTGTGGCCCGGACCCTGCTGACGGGGGCGGAAGTGATCCTGCTCGATGAGCCCACCGCGCACCTGGATGCGGAGTCCGCGGCCACCATGCTGGCGGACCTGCGCGCCGGACTGCGGGACCGCACCGTGGTGCTGGTGACCCACAACCCCGCCGACATCCAGGCCGGTGATGCCCGGCTGGAACTTTCGGAGCCGGCCGGACAGTCCAGGGGCTCCCTGGCGCCTTCCCGCTAAGCGCTGCCGGACGCGCTTGGCCGCCGCGGCTCCGGCGGCCAAGCGCGCTTCGGTCAGCCGTCGACGTCGTGCAGGTGGTGGACCACGTCGTGCAGGAAGTACTGCGAGAGCGTCAGGACGGTGAACTCGGAGCCGTTGCTGCGCACGCCCTTGCGCCCCCAGTCCTCTTCGGGGACGCCGGCGAAGGCTTCGGCGGCCTCGTGTCCCTCCGCTGCCAGCTCCGGACCCACCTCGGACGGGTCGGCGTTGGCGTAATCCTTCTCGATGGCCGTCCGGTCCTGGTCCCAGTCAGCGAAGCGGGCGTCGTCCTCGGCGAGCATCAGGTTCAGCCTCTGGTTGAACAGGGTAAAGACGTCCCGCACATGGCACGCGTACTCCACCGCGGACCAGGTCTGTCCGTTGGGGCGCTCGGCCGCGTCCGGCCGCCGAAGGACGGCCAGCCAGCGGGGAATCATGCTTTCGACGCTTCCCGGAACCGTGGCGGGCGTGGCGGTTGGGGCGTGGAAGTTGCACTCCGGGCAGGGCCGGGAGAGGACCCAGGTCCAGTCCTTGTCATCAGGCACGATAGGCATGGGAGCAGTCTAAGCTGTGCGGGCCAAAAGACTCTGGGCCGCAGGGAGCGTCCGGGCTAGCTGTATTGACCACAGACGTTAGTGACGCCCGGCGTGGTTTGGTGACATGAAGAAGACCTCCGGGTGGAGTG
>NZ_JARDJH010000005.1:0-230485 GCF_039907755.1 Pseudarthrobacter sp. CC12
AAACCGAAGGCCAAAACGCCGCCACCGACGTCAAAGACCGCGCCACAGACGCCAAAGACAACATCCAAAACACCTAGTCCGCCAGCGTAAAACGGACTACAGCGAAGCCGGTTCTGCATGATGCGGGGCCGGCTTTGCCGTCGTTCGGGCCATCACCAACGGCCCGGGGGCTCTTAGGGGAGGCTAGCGCTTGCCCTTCTTGCGGGACCCCTTGCCGCGGCCCTTATCCGGGTTGGGGGCATAGCGCTGTGCCACCTTGGGCGCTTTCTTGGTGCCGGTGCCACGGCGGTCCGGCTTGGGTTCCTTCTTCACCTTCTGCGGCTGCGCGGAGGGCTGGCGGGAGCTCTGCGCGGTGCGGCCGCGGACCACGCCAATGAACTCCTCCAGCACGTCGTCCGTGGCCTCCGCAGGCCAGGCCAGGGCGATTTCGGTCCCCCCCGCCCCTGTAAGCCTGCGCGCCACCGTGTCTTTGACGTTGAAGTGCCGTGCCACTGACATCGGAAGGATCACCAGGCCGGCTCCGGAGGCCACCACCTGGAGGGCCGGATCCGGTCCGCCCAGGGTTGCAGGATCAAGGAAGGATTCCTGTGCGAGGTCGGCAAGCGCCACTTCCTCGAACACCGAGATCTCATGGCCTTTCGGGGCAACCACCACGGGCTGCTCCTCGTACAGCGGGATAACGCTGAGGCCTTCGCGCTCAATGGGAAGACGGACGAAGGCCATGTGCGCCCTGCCGTCGTCCAGCACGTCACGCTGCACGCGGTGGTCAACCATGAATGCTTCAAGGGGAATATCCGGCATCCGCTCTTCCCAGCGGCGGATCCACTTGCCCGGCGTCACCCCTGCCACGTACGCGATGCGCAACACGCGCTGGGCCGCATCCTCAGGGGTGGGCTGGCCATCGGGCGTGGGGGTATTGTCGGCGGGCACGTCTTCACAGTACCCGCCGCCCGGATACCCTTGAAGCATGACCTCTGCAAACTCCCAGTCCATGAAGCCGGCCACCGTTGCCAAGAAACTTGGCATCTACCTGCCGGCCACCCCGCAGGAGTTCCAGGATTCATCGATTACCCGCGAGGAATTTGCCGAACTCCAGGCCAACCCGCCGGAATGGCTTGCCGAACTCCGCCGCAACGGGCCGCACCCCCGCCCGGTGGTGGCGCAGAAGCTGAACGTTTCCATCAGCGGCCTGGCCCGCGGCGGCGTGGAGGAAGCGCTCACGACGGCGGAGATCACCGCGCTGCTGCAGGCGCCCCCGCAGTGGCTCGTCACCGAACGCGCCACGCACGCGGCCGTCCGCGCCGAGGCCCAGCGGGTCAAGGACGAGGCCGCGAAGAAGCAGGCCAAGAAGGACCGCGCCCAGGCCTGATTGCCAGCGCCTTAGTCCTGGTGGATTTGGACGTAGTTGCCGCAGCCGTCGTCGAACACGGCGCTGGTCCCGAATGAATCAGTGGTGGGCGGCGTCTTGAAACTCACCCCGGCGGCCATCAGCCGGTCATACTCCGCCTGGACATCGGGGACGCCGAACACGATGGCAGGAAGGCCGGCCTCGCGGACGGCGTTCATGTAACTGGCGCCAATGGGGTTGTCGCTGGGTTCCAGGAGCAGTCCCACCGAGCTGTCCCCCGCCCCCGGATCCTTGATGATGTACAGGTTGTACTCCGGCATGGCCATCAGGGTGTCGAAGCCGAGTGTGCCGGTGTAAAAGGCATGGGCGGCCGCGGGGTCCTGGACGTGGATGCTGCACATTTTGAGTCGCATGGTCCCACGGTACCGCCCATCGCCGTGACTCCCAGGCTGTGCGCCCCCCCTTTCGCAGCCATTGACGCTGTGCCCGGAAGACGGTCCAATGGAAAGACCAGCCCGGGCTTTCCGGCCGGGGCCATGGCTTAGTGGGGAATGGCGGGCGCGGGAGGTACAGGATGTCGATCTTGGCGGAGTCCCTGAACCAGGGACTGCTTCACGGTGCATGGGCGGTCCTGCTGTGCGGTCCGGTGCTGGTTGCCACCGTCGCAGCCACCGTGTTCGTTGTACGACGCCGGTCCCTGGCGCCTGCAAGCGACGCAGCGCAGGCGCCCGACCAGCTGTTTTGGGACCTTTTCCTCGGGTCCTCCGTTGCCCTTCCTGCGCTCGTGATCCCGGCCCTGGTGTCGCCATGGGCGGGATTGGTTCTGGCCGCGGCAGCGGCCGCCTCCGGCATCGCCGCATACCGGGGCAGCCCCCGGATCCTGGCGTGGCGCGCCGGCCGACGGGAACACAGGGAGCGGCTCTCCGCCCATCAAGCGGCCCGGATCCAGCATGAGGAGCTGATGCACCGGTGGCAGCGTTACGAACTGGATCCCGGCTTTAGCATCGACTATCCGGCCCTGACCGACGTGCGGCTGCCGGAAACGTCCGCACTGATCAAGGCCATGCGGACCGCGGACCAGCTGCGGACAGCCTCGCACACGGGCTACCCGGCCGCCGTCGGAAGCCTGGCCGCCTCGCTGGCAGCGGCCGAGCGGGCGGCCGGAATTCCTGCAGCCCTGCCGGCCGAGCGGGCCGGCTGACGTTAACTGCTGTGTCGAAGGGGTTGGATTGCTTCCGAGGCCCGGCGATAGCATCCCAGGATGAAGCCTGAGGAACTGCCTGCCCATGACCAGTACGGCCGGCTCCTGGAAGACCGGGGAGTCTGGCGCCAAGCCACCACGCTGGAGGCTGCCGGTGAGCTGACGGCCCGGTGGCTGGAAGGTGGAAGTTCATACCAGCCTGGACATTTCGCCGCAGTCTTTGACGCAGAGACCAAACCCATCGCCGCTGCGCTGGCGGAGCTGAACCGCAACGGGCTGTTCACCAAGGAGTCCCAGCCGGGCATCCTTGGCGATGGTGCCGCGCAGCGCCAGTACGTGACCGGATTCTGCGGCGCCCAAACCGCGCGCGGCTTGCTGGCGCTGTCCACCCGGACTGAACTGGTCACCGTTGCCCACGCCCCTGGCGAAGCAAGCAGCGCCGCCATTGCGGTGACCGTTGCGGGAACGGAGATCGCCACGGTGCTGGGCTCCAGCGAGAATCCCGTGACGGACGGGCAGATCCAGGATTGGGCCGGGGAGACCAACGATTCGCTGGCCCTCCTGCTCGCTGATTCCTGGTACGTGGAGATCCTGGATCCCGTGTGGGGACGCAATGACGTGCTGCTGCCGGCCGTCCTAAAGGCATTGAAAAGGGCGGAGCAGCAGTAGCCGCCCCGCCCCGCCCAAAGCCGGCGTTACAGCTCCACGGTGCCGCTTTCGCCAACGCTCATGCGGCTGTTCGTCACCTTGGACTTGACCCACTGCAGGACCGTTGCGGCAGTGCCGCCCGGACTGGTCCAGTACTCCGCCGAATCCGAGTCCACCCGGAGGAGGCAGACCTCGGGGGTGTCCGGACCGTCCGGGAACCATGCTTCGACAACCTGGTTCCACATCTCGTGGATCTTGGCGCGGTCGGTGACCACCTCGGCGGTCCCTGCAACGGAAACCCATTCGGTGTTCTTGCCGAAGGCGACGTTGACGCGGGGATCAGCCCGGACATGGGCAACCTGCGAGGTGCCGAGCCCGGTGAAGAACCACATGTCGCCGTCGTCCTTAACCTCCTGGACGGCCAGCGGGCGGCTGACGAGGGCGCCTTCTTCGTTGATGGTGGTGACCATACCGATCTTGGAATCGTTGATGATCTCAGTAACCTTGCTGATGCTCTGCGCGTCAGTCATGCCTCACCTCGTTCGTCGAAAGTAGGGGAAAGTCCCCGCCGCCAGCCTATTAGTAAGCATGCTTATTTACCAGCCGGCTGCCACCGGAACTTTGGCCACCTCGGCGATGCGCGCGGCCGTGATGCGGCCCATGCGGATGGCGCCGTCCACGTGCTGGTAGCCTTCCGCCGCAAGGTCCGACGAGGACCAGTAGATCGGGCCGACCGGGGCATGCTGGTCCCTGCCGTAGCGGTGGAGGCCTCCAAGGTCATAGCTGGCGGCGTAGGCGCCACGGGTCCATTCCTCGGAGCCCCAGTCGGACTCGTAATAGACGTCAGGAGTGAGGGCCTCCTCGCCCAGGTAGCCCGCAATGGATTCCAGGATGGCCTTCCTGCGGTCCTCTGCGCTCAACTCGAAAACGGCATCGGCCTTTTCATCGGACACGAAGCCCACCAGGGTGCCCCGCGGGTCATCGAAGTTCGTATTGTCGTACACCTCCTGGACCAGGGCATCCGCGCCGAAGCCGGTGCCGGAGAGTCCCTTTTCCCGCCAGAACGGAGTGCCGTAGACGGCGTGCACCTTGATGACCAGGCCCAGGGACTGGTGCTGGTGCATTTGGTGCTGCCGGCGCGGCAGCGGCGGATTGAAGGAGACGCGGGAGTAAAGGTTGGGCGGCACGGCCATGATGACGAAGCGGGCGTTGACCGTGGCACGGTCCGATTCGACGGTGGCGCGGTGGCCGCCGTCCGCATCCGGCTCCCAGTTGATGGTGCGGACCGGCGAACTGAGGACGACGTCGTCACCCAGTTCCTGCGCCTGCAACAGGGACACCTGCTGCATCCCACCAACGACGCGGCGGTCCAGGATGAAATCCTCGTCAGTCAGGTGGGTGAAGGAGCCAGCCGAAGCGGCCATCAGGACCGCCTGCAGGGCAGAGAAGGAGTGTGCCGGCTTGGTGAGCATTCCGCCGGCGATGAACAGGCCAATGTTCCTGCAGGCTTCCTCGTTGGCCGAGTTCTGGCGGAGCCAGTGATGGAAGGAGATCGTGTCCAGTTCACGCGCCTTGGGGTGGGCCCAGGGTTGCGTGGGTCCAACCTCCGCGGCGAGGCCATCCAGCAGTGCCACCAGCCGGTCCATTTCGACGGCGGTGTCCGGGTCCACGGGAAAGGTGTCACCCGTGTAGCGCACGGGTGTGCCGTCCGCGCCGATGTAGATGGATTCGCCTTCGCGGTAGCGCGGGTAGGTCTCCAGGCCCAGTTCCTGGAGCAGTTCCAGGAGGGCGGTCTGGTCCGGGGAGACCCACTGGCCGCCGATCTCGAGCATGGCTCCGTTCACGGTGTCGGTCCAGGTGCGGCCGCCCACCCTGTCGCGGGCCTCAAGCACGGCGACCGTGAGTCCGGCCTTCTTCAGTTCGCGGGCGGCGGTGAGTCCGGACGGCCCGGCTCCAACGACCACAACGTCGCGGTTCAGGTTCAGCATGATGTCCTCTCTGCGGCCCCAGGTGACGGGGACCACTAAATGAATGCCATTCATTTAGTAGGAACTATAGCCCGTGCCTGCCGGCAGGGGAAGTGCTGAATGGAATAATGCAGGGGACGACGACGGAAAGGGCAGGAATGCCGGCAGTATCAGCCGCACAGGGGCGCTCCACCAGCAATGGCGGAGCGCCGAGGAGGCGGGCAGGCCGGCCCTCGGCGGCAGTGCTGGACAAGGCGGGGATCACAACGGCCGCGCTGGAGCTGGTCGGACGCAAGGGATACGACGGACTGACCATGGCCGCCCTCGCCAGGGTGCTGGATGTGGCACCCTCCGCCCTCTACAACCACGTGGCATCCAAACAGGACGTGCTGCTGTTGGTGGAGGATCACCTGATGTCGCTGGTGGACGTCTCAGGCTTTGAGGGCGGCAGCTGGGAAGATGCCGTTCATAGCTGGGCATGGAGCTATCGGGACGTCTTCGCCGAACACACTCCGCTCATTCCGGTCATTGCAGTGCTGCCGGTAACAGACGCCCCGCAGACCCTCGCCATGTACGAGACCGTCAGCAAGGGTTTTTCGGACGCCGGATTCCCGCAGGAGCGCATCATTCCTGCCATAGTGGCGCTGGAGTCCTTTATTTTCGGCTCTGCGTACGACGTTACGGCCCCGGAGGACATCTTCGATTCCGGGTCTATGGCCGGTTCCACGCCGTACTTCACTGCCGCCGTCCAAAGCTCGTCGGGGGCGCCCCGGGAGTCCTCCAGCCACCCCGAAGCCGGCCACCGCGACCATGGCCGGCAGGCGGATACCGCCTTTCAACTGGGCTTGGACGCACTGGTCTCCGGTCTGGCCGCGCTGCGCCGCTGAGATGCACGATTTGGCGCGCCGAGGCAGGTATCAGCATTCCCTCCCTCGTGGGGCTGCACCTTCCTACTATGGCGTGGGGCGAAGGAACGTTTCGCCAAAATAGGAGAAGACGTGCGGACAGGACAAGACCAACCGGCCGGGCCCCATGCGCAGCGGGGCGTGGGATCCACTGCGCCTGCCGCCGCCACTCCGCTGCTGACGTCGTCCGCCGCGCTGTGCTGGGGCCTGCAATTCGCTCTGCTGAACCCCGTCCTCGCACTGTTGCTCGTCGGTTTGTACGACGCCGGCCCGGCCGATGTCGGATGGGTCCTCGGCGTGTACAACGCCAGTGGGTTCGTCGCGGCGCTGGGCATACCGTCGTGGGCCGACAGGAGGAAGGACTACCTCCGGCCCCTCCTGGTGTGTGGAGCCCTTACCCTGGCCCTCGCCGGAACCCTCGCCATAACCACAGCCCTCCCGGTTGCGGTGGTGGCCCTCGTCGTCCTCGGCGGTCCCGCGGGCGTCGGAGTGTCCCTCCTGTTCGCCGATATGAAGCATGCCAAGGCTGCCCCTTCCGAGGTGATCAACACGCGCGCCATCGTGTCCTTCGCCTGGGTAGCGGGGCCGCCGCTGGCCACCTTCATCATGGCCGCCCTGGGAAACCGTGCGATCCTTCCGGTGCTGGCCGTCATCGCCTTCCTCAACATGGCCACCACCGCGGGCATGATCGCCAAGCGACGCGCAGCAAAGAGTATGGATCCGGACCCGGATCCGACGCTCCACGCCACCGGGCAACCGGTCAGCCGCACGGCCGTTGTCCTCATTGTCAGCGGTTTCGTGGCACTGCAGGCGACCAACAGTGCTGCGGTATCGGTCATGAGCCTCTTCGTCACCGAACGCCTCGGGCTCCCGCTGATATGGTCAGGCATCGCGCTGGGAATCTCCGCCCTGCTGGAGATTCCTGCACTGCTGATTATCGGAAGGCTGAGCCGCCGGTCCTCAAGCCAGGCAATCCTCGCGACCGGCTGCGTTGCCGGCGTGGCCTATTACGCTGCCATGACCGTATTGACGGGACCCGTGCTGCTGATCGCCGTCCAACCGCTCAACGCTTGGTTCTTTGGAACCGTTGCAGGCATTGGACTGACCTTGTTCCAGGACCTTATCCCTGGGCCCGGGCTCGCGTCCGGTTTGTTCACCAACACCAGGCGCATCGGAGCGATTGTCTCCGGTGTGATCATCGCGGCCGGCCCGGGCCTCGGCCTTGGATACCAGGGCGTGTTCGGCATCTGCGCCGTCGCGGCTTTCGCGGCGCTCATCCTCATTGGACTGTCGCGTGGGACGGCTCCGAAGGCCTGACCTGGCCCATTCGGCACTTCTTGTAATACAAGTTATGTACTTGTATCCTTTGTTGGTGGGCGAAGGAGCCCCGCGCCGCCACTAGGAGAATCCATGAGCACTGTCGACCTGATCCGGCACGTGAAGCTGTCCACCGCCCGACTCCCCCTCGCCGTTCCCATCAGTGACGCCAAGGTCTTCACCGGCCGGCAGAAGCCCATGACTGAGGTGGTCTTCCTGTTCGCCGAGATCACCAGCGAACTGGGCCATTCAGGGATTGGCTTCAGCTATTCCAAGCGGGCCGGCGGACCGGCCCAGTATGCGCATGCCAAGGAAGTTGCCGAAGGCCTCATCGGGGAAGACCCGAATGACATCGCCAGGATCTACACCAAGCTGCTTTGGGCAGGCGCGTCCGTGGGACGCTCAGGCGTCGCCACCCAGGCCCTCGCCGCCGTCGACATCGCTTTGTACGATCTCAAAGCGAGGCGCGCCGGCCTGCCGCTGGCAAAGTTCCTCGGCTCCTACCGGGAGTCCGTGCGGACCTACAACACCTCGGGCGGTTTCCTGAACGCCGCCCTGGACGAGGTCAAAGCACGCGCCACGCAGTCCATCGAGCAAGGCATCGGCGGCATCAAAATCAAGGTGGGCCTGCCCGATTCTGCCGAGGACCTGCGCCGCGTGGCCGGCATCCGGGAACACATCGGCTGGGATGTCCCGCTGATGGTGGACGCCAACCAGCAGTGGGACCGCGCCACCGCCCTGCGCATGGGCCGCCGGCTCGAGGAGTTCAACCTCATCTGGATCGAGGAACCCCTGGACGCCTACGACTTTGAGGGCCATGCCCACCTGGCACAGGTGCTGGACACTCCCATCGCCACCGGCGAAATGCTCGCGTCCGTGGCCGAACACAAGGGCCTCATTGCCGCCAACGGCTGTGACATCATCCAGCCGGATGCCCCCCGCGTCGGCGGCATCACCCAGTTCCTCCGCCTTGCTGCCCTGGCGGATGAGCGCGGCCTGGGGCTGGCCCCGCACTTCGCCATGGAAATCCATTTGCACCTTGCTGCTGCCTATCCGCGCGAGCCGTGGGTGGAGCACTTCGACTGGTTGGATCCGCTGTTCAACGAGCGCCTCGAAACCAAGGACGGGCGCATGATCGTCCCGGACCGCCCCGGCCTCGGCGTCACCCTCAGCGGGCAGGCCCGTGCCTGGACCACTGAGAGCGTGGAATTCGGCGCCTAGCCCCCACGCCGTAACCTTGAGCCATGAGCCGGAACCTCACCGCGGACCTCGCCGCTGACCTTCGCACCCGCATCGTTGACGGCGTGATCCAGCCGGGTGGGAAGCTGCCCAGTGAAAACACCCTGATCAGTGAGTTCGGCGTTAGCCGGACGGTAGTCCGCGCAGCCCTGACGCGCCTCCAGGCCGAAGGTCTCGTGGAAACCGAACGGGGACGGGGCAGCTTCGCGCTCACGCCGCCGTCGGACGGCCCGTTGGCCGTGCCAGGCGTCCGGCCTGTGGCCACCACGGAGGACAGGCTGCACCTGCTGGCTTTCCGTATGGGTGTTGAGACCGAAGCGGCCGCCCTGGCTGCCCGGAACCGTACGGACAGGCAGCTGCGGGCGGTCGGCACGGCGCTGGAGGCCTTCACCGAAAGCGCAGGCCACCCCGCCCATGCCATGAAATCGGATTTCGAATTCCACCGGGCGGTGGCGGCAGCCTCCGGCAACCCGTATTACTCCGATTGCCTGGCTGCGCTGGGGCAAACAATGATTGCCATGCCGCGGACCCGCCTGATGACCGGCGTCGAGCATTACGCCCGGGACCATTTCGACCAGGTGGTCCTGGAGCACCGGTCCATCCTTGAGGCGATCACCGATGGCGACGAAGCTGCCGCAGCGGCAGCGATGCGCAGCCACCTGGCCAACTCACGACGCCGGTTCAAGGCTTCGGCACGCCCGTCCAGACGGCAGGACGCTTCGCCGTCGGATTCCTAGGGCTGGTTCGCGCATCCGGTCTCTATAGGGACGGATCCGCGAACCAGCCCATGATTGGCCAGGAACGCAGAAGAGCCCCGGTCCTAAGACCGGGGCTCTTCCATTGCGTGCGCGAGGGGGGATTTGAACCCCCACGCCCTTTCGGACACTGGCACCTGAAGCCAGCGCGTCTGCCGTTCCGCCACTCGCGCGCAAATTCCTCCACTCGGCCGTTTCGGTTTCCCGTTCCGTGCATCGTAAAAGCAGCGAGATCAAGCATAACGGACAGATGCCGCAAATTACCAATCGGCCGAACGCCGCCCTCCCGTAAGCCACCTGGACCGCAATTAAAACGCGTGGAAGCAGGTAATTTCCGGACGGCAACCGCACCGGGATGGCCGCCCCACAGCCGCCAAGGACAACCACCCTTCCGAACTTTTGCCGGCGCCCGGCCGTTGTTGATTAAGGTCATTCGCAGGGCTGGCCATTAGTATCGGATGTAGGAGTGGCCACTTCCGGCGGGCATCCCCGCGCAGCGGTGGACTGCCCCGCAGAGTATGGCCGGCAACAACTACTGCCCCGGAGCCGGGGGGAAAGGAGAAGCACCATGGGCCTGCTGGACAAGGTTGAACGTGGCATTGAAAAGGCCGTCCGCGGCGTCTTCTCCACCGGTTCCAAAGCCCAGGTCGAGCCGGTGGAGATCGCCAGCCGGCTCCGCCGCGAGGTGGACCACAAGGCCCTCACCGTGGCCGCCGGACGTACTTTGGTGCCCAATGTCTTCGACGTCCAGCTCAGTGACGAGGACTTCGGCAGGGCGCAGGAATGGGGCACGCCCCTGGCCGAAGAACTCTGCGACGTCGTCATCAACCACGTCCGCAGCCAGGGCTACACCCTCCAGGGTCCCGTCCGCATCTCGTTCCGCCGCGACGCGGAACTCCGGGCCGGCGACTTCGAAATCGCTTCCTCGACAGAGAAGTCCCAGGGTTCCGGCGCCGCCCAGTCCAGGCCCAACGTCCCGGCGGCTCCGAGCCGGCAGCCGGTCAGGCTCCAGCCGGTACTGGATATTGACGGGCAGCGCTACTCGCTGAACGCCCCGTCCATCGTCCTGGGCCGGTCATCCGAGGCAGACATCCTCATCGAAGACACGGGCGTTTCGCGGCGCCACCTGGAGATCCGCACGGAGAACGGAGTCACCAGCGCCGTTGACCTGGGGTCCACCAACGGCAGCTATGTCAACGGCCAAAAGGTCTCCGGAAGCACCGAACTCACTGACGGCTCCACCATCACGATGGGACGGACAAAGATCATCTTCCGCCTGCTTCCTGCCAACCAGGGTGGCCACGCATGAGCGACCTCACCATCACCGCGCTGCGGTTCGGTTTCCTGCTGCTCCTTTGGGTCCTGATCTTCAGCATCGTCTCCGCCATGCGCCGGGACCTGATGCTGGGCCGCAAGGCTGCAGCTGGCGCACCCACAGCCCGCCAGCTCCGGCGTAACCCCGAACTGGCCGAAACGCCTCCCCAGCCCGTGAAACAGCAGGCCCGGCAGCTGGTGGTGCTGGAAGGACCGCTCAAGGGCAGGACCCTCCCACTGGCAGCGAGCCCCATCCTGCTGGGACGCGCGCAGGAAGCCACCCTGGTCCTCGAGGACGATTACGCCTCCGGCCGCCATGCCAGGCTCTTCCCACAGGGAAGCCGCTGGTTCATCGAGGATCTTGGTTCCACCAACGGAACCTACCTGGGAGACCAGCAACTTACCCGTGCCCTGCCTGTCGAGCCAGGGGTACCCGTGAGGATCGGCAAGACGGTCATTGAATTGAGGCCGTAACCGTGGCCGTTCCCGAAAACCCCGCAACCGGCTCCAGTCCGGCGCAGCGGCCTCTCATCATGCGCTTCGCCGCGCGGTCGGATGTTGGCCGGATACGTGCCAAGAATGACGACTCCGCCTACGCCGGCCGGCACCTTGCCGTCGTCGCGGACGGCATGGGAGGACATGCGGGCGGCGACGTCGCCTCGGCCGCAACCGTCCTGGACATGATCCACCTGGACAGCCCGGACCATGGTGACGATGCCGGAACGGTCCTGGCGGACGAGATCCAGACCGCCAATTCCCTCCTCTCCGAGCTGGTGCACATCAACCCGAAGCTTGCGGGCATGGGTACCACCGTCACCGCCCTCCTGCTGGCCAACGGCAAGCTGCACTTCGCCCACATCGGCGATTCACGCGCTTACCGGCTCCGCGACGGTGAATTCAAGCAGGTCAGCGTGGACCACACCTTCGTCCAGCGGCTTATCGACGAAGGCCGGCTGCGGCCTGAAGAAGCCGAAACGCACCCCCACAAGAACGTCCTCATGCGCGTCCTTGGCGATGTCGACGCCAGCCCCGAACTGGACCTGGACACCCTCGATGCCCGGCCCGGGGACCGCTGGCTGTTGTGCTCCGACGGCCTGAACTACGTTGCCGCGCATGCCGTGGAGCGGACGGTCCGCGAAACCCACAACCTGCATGAATGCGCCGAAACCCTTGTTGAGTTGACCCTTGAGGCCGGTTCCCCTGACAACGTCACCGTGGTCATGGTGGACATCGTGGAGGAAACGCCCGACGACGTCAGCACGGCCGCCGTCGAAATCATCCCGCCGGTCCAGGGCAGCAAGCCCGCTGCCGCGGCAGAGGGCGTTCCCGCCGCTGCAACGGCAGCCGCCGCGGACGAGCCCAAGGAAACCCACGCCTCCAAACCCGGGGATGCCACTCCCGGCTCCGGGCCAGCCAAGGAACCGCAAGATGGCAACGCCGCCAACGCCCCTCAGGCCGAGTCCGGCAGCACCGACCCCCATCTTGGTGAACACCTCTCTGCCGAGGTCCTGCGGGAGGAACTCGCCTCCCGCCCCCACGAGCTGGTGGGAGCCGCCGCTGCTGCCGCGGAGTCCGGCTCCATCCCCACGGTGGCAGGCCGGACCGTGGCCCGCCGGGCCGCCACGCTCCTCACCCACAAGGCGGAACCGGCGGACGGAGAGGACGCGCTGCCGGCGCTGCGTCCACGCCGCTGGCTGACCTGGTCCATCGCGGCCGCCGTACTGGTTGTGGTGGCAGTCGGCCTCTGGCTCGGCTACGCCTGGACCCAGACCCGGTACTACGTGGGCGAGTTCGATTCCCGCGTGGCCATCTACAACGGCGTGTCCCAGCGGCTGGGTCCCATCCAGCTGTCCTCCCTTGAAGCGGTGACGGACATCCGGATGGATTCCCTTCCACCCTTCTCGCAGCAGCGGGTCCGCCAGACGGTCCCTGCCAATGACCTGTACGACGCACAGCGCATCGTCAAGAACCTGGAGCTGACCGGGACCACGTCCCCCGAGGAGGAATGCCCCAAGGTGTCCGCTTCCCCGACACCGGCCCCGGGCAGCGCTCCTCCGGCCACCGCGGCAGCCCCGCCGCCGGCAACCGATGCGTCCGCGCCTGCCCCTGCACCGCCGGCCCCGTCCCCCTCACCCACTCCGACCATCACCTGCGAGGCGGCCAAATGAGCCAGGTAAGCACCATGCCCAAGCCTCGCCGCAACGTCGAACTGGCGTTGCTGCTGGTGGCCCTCGCCGTCGGCATCGGCGCCAACATGATGGTAGGCGTGGACCAGGAAAAGGCCTTCGACTCCGACTTCTGGTTCCAGTCGAGCCTCCTGGCAGTGGCCGCGCTCGTTTTCCACGGCGTCCTGCGTTTCCGGGCGAAATATGCCGATCCAGTAATACTCCCGATTGTGATCGCACTGAACGGCTTGGGCCTGGCGATGATCCACCGCCTGGACGCTCCCGGCGAGGACACGGGGAACAACCAGCTCCGGTGGACCCTCATTGCCATGGCCGTGGCCATCGCCGTGGTGTTCTTCCTCAAGGACCACCGCATCCTCCGGCGGTTCACCTTCATTTCGCTGGCGGCTTCGGCTCTTTTGCTGATCCTGCCGCTTGTCCCGGGAATCAGCGCCGGGGAAATCCTAGGCGCCCGGGTGTGGATCCGGTTCGGCTCGATGACGTTCCAGCCGGGCGAGGTCGCCAAGATTACGTTGGCTATATTCTTTGCCGGGTATCTTTCGTCCAACCGTGACCTGATCCTGCTGGCGGGCCGCAAGATCGGCCCCATGCAGTTCCCGCGGTTCAAGGACATGGGGCCCATGGTCACGGCCTGGCTGGTCAGTATCGGTGTGCTGGTGTTCCAGCGCGACCTGGGCTCGTCCTTGCTGTTCTTCGGCCTGTTCATCGTGATGATCTACGTGGCCACCAGCCGGATCAGCTGGGTGGTGATCGGACTGGCGCTGATCCTGGGCGGCGGCTTCGTGGCGGCACAGGTCTTTTCCCATGTGCAGCAGCGCGTCTACGGCTGGCTCAACGCCTTCTCCCCCGATGTCTATGAGAACGGCAGCCGGCAAGTCATCGAGGGCCTGTTCGGCATGGCCAACGGCGGGCTGGTGGGTACCGGCCTGGGCCAGGGCCGTCCGGACCTGGTCCCGTTCGCCAACAGCGACATGATCATCGCCTCGCTGGGCGAGGAGCTGGGACTGATCGGGCTGTTCGCCATCGTGCTGCTCTACCTGCTGTTCGTCACGCGCGGTTTCCGGGCAGCCCTGGGCACCCGCGACGCGTTCGGAAAGCTGCTCGCCTGCGGCCTGTCCCTCGCCGTGGCCCTCCAGTGCTTCGTGGTGATCGGCGGCGTCACGCGCCTCATTCCCCTGACCGGGCTTACCACCCCGTTCCTGGCGGCCGGCGGGTCGTCCCTCCTGGCCAACTGGATCATCGTGGGGCTGCTCCTGTTGATTTCCCACGCTGCCCGCGGGCCGGTGGATACAACTCCGCTCCCACCCGCCGGGGCGGCGGCGGCAAACGGCATTGACACTCCAACCGAGGCGGTGAAGCAGGCATGAACCAGGCAATTCGACACTCATGGGTAGCGGCAGTTGCCATGTTTGCGCTGCTCTTCGGCGCCATCAGTTATGTGCAGGTGGTGGGCGCCGACGACCTCAAGACCAATCCGCTGAACCAGCGCGCCATCCTTCAGAACTACTGCAACGACCGCGGTGCCATCATCGTGGGCGGCACTCCCGTGGCTGAGTCGGCGGAAACCGGTTCGGAGACGTGCAAATTCCAGCGGACCTATCCGCAGCCGGAACTCTACGCCGGCATCACCGGCTACTTCTCGAAGAATTACGGAGCCACGGGCCTCGAGCAGACCATGGGCGCCGAGCTGGCAGGGAACTCCGACCAGCTCTTCCTTGACCGGGTGGGCCAGCTCTTCCTGGGAAACCAGCCCAAGGGCGCGTCGGTGGAACTCACCATCGATCCGCAGATCCAGCAGCTTGCCTACAGCCTGATCCCTGACGGCCAGCGCGGTTCGATCGTGGTCACCAACCCCAAGACCGGTGCCATCCTGGCGATGGCGTCCAAGCCTTCCTACAACCCGAACCTGGTGGCCACGCAGGATGCAGCCGCGGAACGGGCCAACATCAACGAGTTGGTCAAGGTCCCTGGCATCAACCTGAACCAGAACGTCAGTGGTCCCACCGGCGAACTCCTCGCCCCGGGTTCGGTTTTCAAGCTCGTGGATACGGCCGCGGCCTTGGCGTCGGGGAAGTACAACAAGGACAGCGTCCTGCCGAACCCTGCCGAGATGCCCTTTGACGGCATCCAGTACAAGCTGCCCAACTACGCCGGGGGCAACTGCTACACCAGGGACACCGCCAGCTTCGCCTTCGCCCTGCAGCAGTCCTGCAACACGCCGTTCGCCAGCATCGCCCTGGACCTTGGCCGCGACGCCATCGCCGCCCAGGCAAAGAAGTTCGGGTTCGGCGAAGACGTGGGAGGCCTGCTGAAGCTGGGGCATGCAGCGGGAAACGGGTTCCCTGACAACCTGGACAAGCCCGGGCTCGCCCAGTCCGCCATCGGCCAGAAGGATGTCCGGGTCACGCCGCTGCAGGTCAATATGATGACGAACGCCATCGCCAACGGCGGCGCCCAGATGGCGCCAAGCCTCGTCAAGACCCTCCGGTCCCCGGACCTGCGCGTCATTGACGAGCCGCAGCCCTCGCAGCTCAGGACGTCCACCACCCCGGAAATCGCCAAGCAGATCACCGAATGGATGACCAGCGTGGTGACTGACGGGATTGCCAAGGGCGCCGCCGTCCCGGGCGTCCAGGTCGCAGGCAAGACCGGCACCGCCGAACTCGGAAACGGAACCAACAATTCGTGGTTTACCGGGTTCGCCCCTGCTGACAACCCGAAGGTCAGCGTCACGATCGTCATGGAAGGCGTAGACATCTACGCGGGAGCAAAGCTGACCAGTCCCAACGCGAAGAAGATTTTTGAGGCGGTGTTGAATAAGTGAGGCCTACAACGGGAATCACCCTCGGCGGCAGATTCCAGCTGACCACGCGGATTGCGATCGGTGGCATGGGGGAAGTGTGGAAGGCCAAAGACCTCGTCCTGGGCCGCATCGTCGCCATTAAGGTGCTGAAGGAGGAGTACACCGGTGACCCCGGCTTCCTCCAGCGGTTCCGCGCTGAGGCACGCCACACCGCGCTGCTGAACCACGTCGGCATTGCCAACGTCTTCGACTACGGCGAAGAGGAGGGCTCGGCCTACCTGGTCATGGAGCTGGTCCCGGGCCAGCCGCTGAGCAGCATCATTGAACACGAACAGGTGCTTTCGCCGGACCGTACGTTGTCGATCATCGCGCAGACCGCCCGCGCCCTGGCCGTCGCGCACGCCCAGGGCCTGGTCCACCGCGACGTCAAGCCCGGCAACCTCCTGATCACCCCCGACGGGAGGGTCAAGGTCACCGACTTCGGCATCGCCCGCCTCGCCGACCAGGTGCCGCTCACCCAGACCGGGCAGGTCATGGGAACCGCCCAGTACCTGGCGCCCGAGCAGGCAACGGGACAGACCGCCACCGGTTCCTCGGACATCTACTCCCTCGGCGTCATAGGCTACGAGTGCCTCAGCGGCCACCGCCCGTTCTCGGGTGAATCCCAGATCGCCATTGCCCTGGCCCAGGTGAACGACGCCCCGCCGCCGCTTCCTGAAAGCCTGCCCGCGCCGGTCCGGGCGCTCCTGATGTCCATGCTGGCCAAGGACCCCAAGGACCGGCCGGCGAACGCCATCAAGCTCGCCGAAGCAGCGGAGGCCATCCGCAACGGCGACGTCGGTGCCGCCCGCGCCGCGGTGCCCGGCATGCTGCTTTTCGACGCTGCGACGGGACCCATCACGGCTCCTGTTGACACCGCCACCGCCCCCACCGGCGTGATTGGCACGCAGCGGGATTCTGCGCCCACCGCCACGTCGGCACTGCCGGTGATGGGTGCGGGCGCAGCAGGTGCGGCCGCAGCCATGGCTGCCGGCGCCCACGGTGCATCCGCGGATGGCGGGGAGCGGGCGCAGGGCCCGCTGGCCCGCGCCAATGCCTTGGCTGCCGAGCGGAACTGGGACCAGGAGGAGGAAACGTACGACGACGGGCCCTCCGACGAGCCCCGGCGCAAGGGCCGCAGCCCCTGGACCTGGCCTCTGGTCGCCTTGATCCTGTTGCTGCTCTTCGCCCTGGTGGGCTTCCTCCTGAACCAGGCAGGACTCTTCTCGCCGGCCGGGAACCCCAGCTCCAGCACCACTGCCAGCAGCGCACC
Source organism: Pseudarthrobacter sp. CC12 (assembly GCF_039907755.1). NCBI lineage: Bacteria > Bacillati > Actinomycetota > Actinomycetes > Micrococcales > Micrococcaceae > Pseudarthrobacter > Pseudarthrobacter sp. CC12. The sequence continues at coordinate 16,996 of NZ_JARDJH010000005.1, forward strand.
GCCGTCGTCCGCGACCCCCACGCGGACCACCCAGTCGGCTACACCGACGCCGACGCGCAACACTCCAACACCAACCCCCACCACGCAGCCCACCCAGGCCACCGTCAACGTCATTCCGGCGGCGTACCTCGGCAAGGACTACCGGCAGGTCCAGGCTGCGCTTGCAGGCATGGGGCTGCAGGTGACCGTCGTTCCGCAGGAGAGCAGCACGGAGACCCCCGGAACGGTGCTGGAACTCAACCCCACCGGAACGGTGCCCAAGGGTTCGCTGATCACCGTCGTCTACGCGACCGCTCCCAGCCCTGCGCCCACCACCGCAGCACCGACCCCTGCCCCCACGTCGTCCGCGCCCGTGGCTGGACCGACGCCCATCTCGCCCCTGGCAACCTGCGCGGCCGGCCAAACGCCCGGGACGCCCCCTACCTGCGCACCCTGATCTCGGGACCAGCCAGTGAATGAGTCGCCACGTACACCGTTGCACCGGGAGGACAGCCTTCCGGTGGACAACCGGCGTGTCCTGAACGGTCGCTACGAACTGGGTAACCTCATTGGCCGGGGCGGCATGGCGGATGTCTACAAGGGCACGGACACCCGCCTGGGCAGGACTGTTGCCGTCAAGCTGCTGCGGCCGGACATGGCCCGGGATCCGCAGTTCCAGGCACGCTTCAAGCGTGAAGCGCAAGCGGTGGCCGCCCTGAACCACCCGTCCATCGTCGCCATCTTTGATACCGGCGAGCATGTGGTCAATGACGGTTCCGCCGAGGACGTACGGGTGCCGTACATCGTCATGGAATACGTTGATGGCAGGACCCTGCGTGAATTGATCCGCGCCAACGAGGTCAGCATCAGCCAGGCCATCGACTACTGCCTGGGCGTCCTGGCAGCCCTTGAGTACAGCCACAAGGCCGGCATCGTGCACCGGGACATCAAACCCGCCAACGTGATGTACTGCCCGGGCAGCGACTCAGTTAAGGTGATGGACTTCGGCATTGCCCGCGCCATCGCCGATTCCTCCGCCACCATGACCCAGACCCAGGCTGTGGTGGGAACCGCCCAGTACCTCTCGCCGGAACAGGCCCGGGGCGAGACGGTGGATGCCCGCAGCGACCTCTATTCCGCTGCGTGCCTGCTCTACGAAATGCTCACCTCGCGGCCGCCGTTCATCGGGGACAGCCCGGTTTCCGTGGCTTACCAGCATGTCCGCGAAATCCCGGAACCGGCCAGCAGCCTCAATCCGGATGTGTCCCCGGCGCTGGATACCGTCCTCGCCAAGGCCCTGCAAAAGAACCGGGCCGACAGGTTCCAGGACGCGGCGGCCTTCCGGCGTGCCTTGCGCGCGGCCAAAGCCGGTGTTCCCCTGCCGGCCGTGGCGGCGTCAGAGGCGCCCACCGATCCCAATGACCACGTTCCGCAGGCGCCGCCACCCACCGAGGCGTTCGCCGCCACAGGGGCAAGCTTCCTGGACGATGCCCCCACCGGGCGGCTGGCTGCCACCAACCTGTACCATGACGACGGCGGAGCGGCGGCTCCGCTGGAACTGGCCGACGAGCACGGGGCGGACGCGTATGGGGCTGGCGCGCTCCCGCTGGGCCTCGCTACGGAACATGAGCAAAGCACACGGCAGAAGTCCCGGCGTCGTGCCTGGATCGCCACCCTGGTGATCTTCACCCTCCTGATCCTCGCCGGCGGCGGACTATGGCTGTACCAAACGGTCAACCGGCCCGCTCCTGCGCCGCCCAAGGTGTCCATCCCGGCGGTGGCGTCCATGACGGAAACCGCCGCACTGCAGGAGCTGTACAACGCCGGCCTGCGGCCGCGGATCGCACGGTCCGCAAACGACACAGTGCCCAAGGGAACCGCGATCGGGACGGACCCCGCGGCGGGCGGTTCGCTGGATCCTGGAGCTGAGGTCATCCTCAACGTTTCGGACGGCCCCAGTTCGGTGAAGATCCCTGACAGCCTCCCCGGCAAGACCGAGGCAGCGGCGCGGGACATCCTCCGCCAGGTGGGGCTGGTGGGCGCCCCCTCGACCACCACCGCCAACAGCGCCACGGTTCCGGCAGGAATCGTCATCACCTCCAACCCGGCCCCCGGGCAAAGCGTCGGTGTCGGCACCAGCGTGGAGCTGATCGTGTCCACCGGAAAGGTAGTGGTCCCGGAACTCCGGGGCCTGATGCGTGACGAAGCCGAGGCAGCACTGAAGGAGCTCGGCCTGGTGCCGTCGGTGGTTGAGGTGGAAAACTCCCAGGTGGAGCCCGGCAAGGTCACGGACCAAAGCGACCCCGCCAACGCTGCCGTACCGCAGGGGAAGACCATCACTGTCGTGGTGGCCAAGGCACCGCCGCCACCGCCGCCACCGCCCGCGCCAACGGAAACCGCCACCCCCACGCCAACACCGACGCCCAAACCCACCAAGAAGGGCTGACTCGTCCTGGCCGGTCCGGCAGCTCCGGCTACTGCTGGATCAGCGGGCTCAGTTTCGCTGCCCGGGCAGCGGCGCCCTTCATGCCCAGCGATTCGAGCCAGTTGCCGAGCATCTGGTACCCGCCCTCGGTGAGGACCGATTCCGGATGGAACTGTACCCCGCACAGTGGCGCTGTCCGGTGCTGCAGCCCCATGACCACCCCGGACGCGGTCTGCGCCGTGATTTCCAGGACGTCGGGGATGGATTCCCGGACCGCGGCCAGCGAGTGGTAGCGGGTGGCCGTGACGGGGGAGGGGAGCCCGGCAAAGACGCTGGTGCCGATGTGCTCCACCTTGGACGTTTTGCCGTGCATGAGTTCAGGGGCATGGGTCACCTTGCCGCCGAAAGCCTCCGCCAGCGCCTGGTGGCCCAGGCACACGCCGAACATGGGAACGCTGTTTTCACCGCACCACTTGATCAGCTCGATGCAGACTCCCGCCTCGGCGGGATTTCCGGGCCCGGGGGAAATGAGGACGCCGTCACGGGTGCTGGCCAGTTCGATGGCCTCGGCGAGCGTGACGTCGTCGTTGCGGACCACCGTGGTCTCGGCGCCGAGTTCCTGGAGGTAGCCCACCAGGGTGTAGACGAAGCTGTCGTAGTTATCCACTACAAGGATCTTGGTTGTGGTCATGGCTGGTCTGCGGAACCAATCGTTGAGTCGGTGAACGGGGTGAAATGGGACATCCAGGGGAACAGGAACTGGACCATCAGGACCAGGGCAAGGAATATCAGTGCCAGCGAGATGAAGATCCTGAGCCACAGCGGCCCGGGGAGGTGGCGGAAGATCCAGGCGTACACGGTCAGCTCCTTCCGGTGGCTGCTGCCACCTGGGCCGCGATCTCGGCCGGTGGTCCTGCCGCCAGGGGGCGCCAGCTGTCCAGCAGGGCGTAGGCGATGATGCGTTCTTCCGCTCCGAAGCGGGGGTTGCAGCTGGTCATGGTGAGGTAGCTTTCAGTCGGCGCGGCACCCGGCTGGGTGGGAACCGGTTCCAGGACATCGGTGCGGGACGGCATCACGATCTGGTTGTTCCGGAAGACGTAGACGTAGAAACCGTCTTTGGTCTGGACGTAGATCTTGTCACCCGGGACCAGTGTGTGGATGTTGTCCAGCACGGCTCCATGTGTTTGGCGGTGGCCGGCCACCGCGAAGTTGCCGACGGCGCCAGGCATGGCGGTGTTGCTGTAGTGGCCCAGGCCCAGGGTGTCCAGGACGTCCTGGCTTGTCCCCTGGACGATCGGACGGGTGTAGGTGGGACCGAACCTGGGGATGTACATAATGCCGATGGTGCCGGCGTGGCCGGGAGCCGTGCCCACCACGGGCTTTCCAAAGTCCTCCCCGGCGGCAGGAGGCGACGCCGGTGCTGAGGCCGAGGGAGCGGGGGCTGCGGTGCCCAGGTCCTGGGCGAATTCCTTGATGACCTGGCTCTGTTTGGCATCGGACTCAACATTGGTCCACCACAACTGCCACGCCACAAAGAGCAGGAGGATGACGCCAACGGTGATCAACAGTTCACCGAGCACCGAGATAATGCCGGGCAGGAGGGCTCGACGGGATGCGGGCGCGGTGGCGGTCCCCGCCTTCTCCTGCAATACCACGCGTTCTCCTCCGGGCGTTTACCCTGGGCACCGGCTGCCCATCAACTGCGGCTAGAATTGGCTGCTAGTAAGAATCCAGATTTGACCAAGATCGCGCAGACCGCTGGCAATTTCCTTCTTGCAGGATACCAAGCCCGGGCCGCCGAGCTTGCCCAGTCCGCCAAGGAGAGCCAGTGCCCGAGTCAAAGCCTCGCAGGAAGACCGCCAGCACCGCCCAGCCGGCATCACCGCAGGCCTACAAGCCCAACCCCGTATGGTTCAAGCCGGTCATGTTCGGCCTCATGATCATCGGTCTCTTCTGGATCATCACGTTCTACATCAGCGAGGGACGGTTCCCGGTCCAGGCCTGGCAGTCCTGGAACATCGTTGCCGGCTTCGGCATCGCCATCGTCGGGTTCCTGATGACCACCCGCTGGCGTTCCTAGCCGCTGCTGCGGAACTGTTCCAAGGAGGACTCCACTGGCTCCGGATTCCACCGGCGTGATCGTTGGCGAGGATGGCCTGGCGCGGCCTGCCTGGGCTGCCACGGATCCGCTGATGCGCGACTATTACGACCAGGAATGGGGGCTGCCCGTTACTGACGAGCAGGGCCTCTACGAGCGGATTTGCCTTGAGGGTTTCCAGGCGGGTCTTTCCTGGGCCACCATCCTGCGAAAGCGGCCGGCCTTCCGCGCGGCCTTCGCCGGCTTTGATCCGGATGCCGTGGCGCTTTTTGGCGCCCCGGAGGTGGAGCGGCTGATGCAGGACCCCGGCATCATCCGGAACAGGCTGAAGATCCTGGCGGCGGTGAAGAACGCCCAAGCAACCCAGGAGCTCAGGAACGACGGCGGACTGGTGGACTTCGTGTGGAGCTTCCGTCCGGCCAGCACGCCCAAGCCACAGGCAATAACCGATATTCCCACCCAATCAGAAGAGTCGGTGGCCCTGTCCAAGGCGCTTCGAAAGCGCGGATTCTCCTTCGTAGGCCCCACCACCATGTTCGCCCTGATGGAAGCCGTCGGCATGGTGGACACGCACCTCCTGCAAAGCCACCGCCGGGGATCTTCCGGCGTGTGGCCCATTGAGGCCTAAAGGCACTGGCACAGGCTGTTTTCCCCAGCTGTTGGGAAGGTTATCCACAATGGGGAAAACCTCCCCCTTCGATCGAAACTGATTCCGCTGCACCGCCCTGCAGGTCCTTTTCCGGGAAACCTGCCGGCCAGATGTGGTTATTAACAGTGTGGAATACCTGTGGAAAAGTGCAGGGCCCGAGTGGAGGGACGCCCGCTGGCCGGAACTATGGGCGGTCCCGCCGCACCGGGTGGTGGCTGGTGATGGACACCCGGTTGAAGGCATTCATGGTCACGGCAAGCCAACTCACGGCCGAAAACTCCGCGGCGCTGAGCCGCTCCCGCGCATAAGCCTCCGCGTGCTCCCGTGACCGTTCGTCCGGGAGTTCTGTAATGCTTTCCACCAGGGCCAGGGCGGCGCGCTCCTGGTCGGTGAAGAGTGCCGTTTCACGCCATGCGGGGAGGACCGCGAGACGCTGCGGGGTTTCACCGGCCTCGGCGGCCTTCCGAACATGGAGGTCCAGGCAATACGCGCAGCCGTTGAGCTGGGAAATGCGCACATTCAGGAGTTCCACCAGGCCCCGGCCCAGTCCGGCCTCTTCTGCTGCTTCCTGGACCTTCAGTCCCAACCCGCTGATGGCTCTCCAGAGGGCCGGGTGCTGTTTGTCCAGGTACAGGTGTTCGGTGGCGCTCACGGGAGTCCTTGTCGGTTGAACGGCTTGGCAGGCCACCATCATAGGCTGGCGGCCGTCCGGCACTGGGGACGGTTGTCCACTTACCAACAACGCGATACCCACAAGTTATCCACAGATGTGGGAAACTTCGTGGACACTAGGCTCTCCTGGGGACTCCAGCCTTACTCCGGCGGGCTCGATCCCGGCCCAAACAACAGTGCTGTCACTTATTAACAGTGTGGATACAGCTGTCGATAACGTCCCGCACAGGATGTGCACCGCCTCCTGCCGGCCACCTTCCCGCCGGTTTATCCACAGGAGTGCCCGAAAGTGGCGGCTTATCCACTTACACACAGCAATATCCCCACAGGTTATCCACAGATGTGGAGAAAGGGTGCCCGGTACGCCTCGTAATGGACGAGGATCGCCGGGAGTAGCCGAATCAGCAAATGAACTACAGCTATGTAAGTTACCAACACTGTGGATAAATGCTGTGGAAAACACGAATGCCCCCGTCACCGGAGGGTGACGGGGGCATAGTGTTTGTCCGCAGGCCGAAAAGGGTTAGAGCGTCACCCGTGCCCAGCTCACTGCGACGAGCAGCACCACCACTGCGGCCAAGCCGAGTGCCTGGAGGAGGCCCTGGCGGCGTCCCCGCGGCGTGTAGGCAAGGACAGCGGCACAGAGACCACCGGTAATGAGGCCGCCCAGGTGGGCCTGCCAGGCGATGTGGGGGATCAGGAAGCCAATGACGCCGTTGATGGCAATCAGGACCCAGAGCTGCCGTGTATCGCCGCCCCGCTGGCGTTGAACCAGCAACATGGCACCGAAGAGGCCAAAGATGGCACCTGAAGCGCCGACCAGCCCCACCAGGCCCTGGCCGGGAACCAGCACAGGGTTTAGCAGCAGGTACCCCACCGAGCCGCCAAGGGCGGAGATCAAGTACACCGCAAGGAAGCGGGCCCGGCCCAGGACCGGTTCCAGTGCCTGCCCAAAGATCCACAGCGTGTACATGTTCAGGAGGATGTGCAAAAAGGAGTCCGGGGAGTGGAGGAAGGCTGACGTCACCATCCGCCATGGCTCGAAGGCGCCGTACTGCGGGGCGACAAAAATGTTGTTGTAGGCAAACTGCTTGTAGACCCAGTCGCCAGGAATGAGCATTTGCAGGGCGTAGACGGCTACGCACGCTGCGATGATGCCGAACGTCACCAAAGGCTTCCCGGTGGCTGCGGCGCCGCCGTAGACCGACCGCACCTCCGGCGTCGTACGTTTTGTTTCGTTGACGCAGTCAACGCATTGGAATCCGACGGCGGCCGCCCGCTGGCAGTCCGGGCATGCCGGGCGCCCGCAGCGCTGGCACCGTACGTAGGACGGCCGGTCCGGGTGCCGTGGGCAGACCGGGACCTGGGCGGACGGCTCGGCCGACGGAATTCCGTAGCTCATGGTGCCGCGTTACAGCTGTTCGATGTCGATGCTGTTGATGGTGACATCCTCAACCGGGCGGTCGCCCATGCCGGTGCGGACACCCTCGATGGCGTCGACAACCTTCTTGGATTCCTCGTCGGCAACTTCACCAAAGATGGTGTGCTTGCCCTGGAGCCAGTCCGTGGGAATGGTGGTGATGAAGAACTGTGAACCGTTGGTGCCCTTGCCCATCTGGATGCCGGCGTTGGCCATGGCCAGCTTGTAGGGCTGGTTGAAGCTCAGCTCGGGGTGGATCTCGTCGTCAAAACGGTAGCCCGGGCCACCGGTTCCACGGCCCAGGGGATCGCCGGCCTGGATCATGAAGTCCTTGATGATGCGGTGGAAGATGGTTCCGTTGTAAAGCGGCGTGCCGGTCTTGTCCTCGCCGGTTTCCGGGTGGGTCCAGGCCTGCTCGCCGGTGGAAAGGCCCACGAAGTTCTTGACCGTCTTGGGCGCGTGGTTGCCGAAGAGGTTAACCACGATGTCGCCGAGGCTGGTGTGGATGGTTGCTTTTGCGGTTGCGATTGCAGTCATAGGTCGATTCTCCCATGCCGGTTCCGGGCAGCCATGGCCGCGGGGGCAGTTCCGCGCTGGGTGAAATCGCCCTAAAATCCGCAGAGTGAATAGCCCGTGGTGATCTGGGCACGTAGGCTAGCGACAGAACCGTCACATTAATCGGGAGGTAGTTGTGAAGAAATCGGATCGTATTGCCCGTGACCTTGAGCAGTCGGTCACCAGTGCGGTGGAAAACGCCAAGGATTGGGCGGCCCCCCGGGTGGAAGCTGCCGTGGACTGGGCTGTTCCCCGCCTCCAGCAGAGCCTGGATACCGCATCTCCCAAGATCCAGGAAGGCCTGAAGACGGCGGCCCACAGCCTGGCCGACGGCGTGGCCACCGTGACTCCCCGGATCCAGGACGGACTGGCCCACCTGGCTCCCAAGATCAACGACGTAGTGGAAGGCGCATCGCCCAAGCTGCATGAGGCCCTGGACAAGGCCACGCCAGTTGTCCTGAATGCCCGCGACCGGGTGGTGGTGGATTACCTGCCCAAGCTCTCCGACCAGATTGGCGTGGCCTCCGGAGCTGTCCACCGCACCCTGGAAAACACCCCGGCCCGTGTTGACGCCGTTGCGCAGAAGCTCGGGGACGTGGGAATCATCCACGCCCTCCAGGAGCAGGCACAGGCCACCGGCACGCAGCTGAAGGCGGCCGCAGCAGGAGCCAGCCGCGCAGTGGACGTGAAGCTTGCCCAGCCGGAGAAGCCGAAGAAGCGCGGCTGGCTCGTCTTCGGCGTGGTGGCTGCTGCCGTCGCAGCCGGCGTCGCCGCGTGGAAGGCATCCAAGCCGGTCGAGGACCCCTGGAAGACTCCGTCGCCGGTCACCCCGACCCCGGCACCCGTCCCGGCCACCACCGTCAGCGACGTCAAGGCAACCACTGCCGGCACCGCCGACAAGGGCACGTCCGAAGCCGCAGCCGGTGCTGCAGCGGACAAGGCCGGTGACGCAGCTGAGACTGTGGCTGATAAGTCAGAGGATGCCGCCGACAAGGCCAAGCATGTTGCCGATGACACCGAAGGCGGCGCCGAGACGGTCGCCGATGAAGGCAAGGGCAACAGCCAGGCCTGATTTCCGCCATACACACAAGGGGGCTCCGTTCCACGGCGGGGCCCCCTTGTGTGTCCTTTCCCGTCCGCGGGGGCATCTATCCCGGATGCTAGATTTGAAGTGATGTCAGCCAATCGATCCTCTGGGGATGCCGTGAACGACGCAGCCGTACAGCTCCGCGTGTCAATCGTCATCCCGGCGTACAACGAGGAGAACGTGATCAGGCAGTGCCTGATAGCTGCCATCTACCAGTCTGTTCCCGCCCACGAGATCATCGTGGTGGACAACCTTTCGAAGGACCGGACCGCTGACATTGTCCGCCAGATGCAGCTCGAGTATCCGGAAAGCCCCATCATCCTCCTGAGCCAGGACCGCGAGCAGGGACTCATCCCCACCAGGAACTTCGGGCTGGACAGTGCCACCGGTGACATCCTGGGCCGGATCGACGCCGACTCCATTGTGGAACCCGACTGGGTTGAGCAGGTGCAGAAGGCCTTCGCGGACCAGTCGGTCCAGGCCGCAACCGGCCCCGTGGTCTACTACGACATGCCAATGCGCCGCTTTGGACTCAAGGCGGATGACAAAATGCGCCAGCTCATGCTTAAGCTGGCCAAGCACCAGTACCATTTCCTGTTCGGCTCCAACATGGCCCTGCGGGCCGGCGCCTGGGAGATCATCCGTTCCGAAACCTGCCGGGACGAGAAGGATGAGATGCACGAGGACATCGATTTGTCCCTGCACCTGGCCGACCACGAGCTGCCTGTCCGTTATTGGCCGCAGATGGTGTCCGGAATGTCTGCCCGGAGGCTTGAGGATTCACCCCGGGATTACCGCTACTACGTCACCCGGTTCGACCGGACCTACAAGGCGCACAACGTCAGGAAGATGGCGCTGAAGGCCCCCATGGTGGTGTTCTTCTCGGTGTATTTCCCGGCCAAGCTCCTCAGGGCCATCCACACCGTCAATACGGCCCAGCCGGTCCGGCGCGGCGGCCAGTAGCGCCTAGTCGGTCCCCAGCCCGGCGAGGTATTCCGACGGCGGTTCCTCCTGGGGATCGGTTCTGCGGCCCCTGCGCGTGGCGTTCCCTCGGCCCCGGCCACTCCTTTGGCCCAGCACCACGACGGCGAGTCCCGCCAGGATGAGGCCCAGCCCGGCGTAGGTGCCCGCCGGCAGGGTCTCGTGCAGGAAGACGGCGGCCAGCAGCGCTGCGCCGGGGATTTCCAGCAGGATGATCATGGAGACAATGAGGGGACTCATGGTGGCCAGCAGGTGGTTGAAGGCCGTATGGCCCACCAACTGGGCACAGACGGTGATGGCCGCGATGCCGAGCCACCCGGCCGGCTCGAACCCGGCCAGGGGTTGCCCCCAGAGCAGCGCCATTACTGCCACGAGGACGGCGCACATCCCGTAGCAGAGCGTTGTATAGGTCCCGGTGGTCATACTTTGCCGGGCCTTACCGCCGGCGAGCGTATATAGGCCGGCCAGCGCTCCACCGGCCATGGCCAACAGGTCCCCCGTAACGGCCTGCGGAGAGGAGCCCATATCAAACCCGGTGATGGCAAGGACTCCGCCAAAGGCAATCCCCAGCCCTGCCAGGACCTGCCACCGGTGGCGGATGCCCCGGAAGAGCTGGAAGACGGCAATCCAGGCTGACTGCAGGCACACGAGGGCGGTGGCAGCTGCTACGGACGTGAGCTGAAGGGAGGTGATGAAGCAGGCGAAGTGCAAGGCAAGCGCAATGGCGGCCAGCATGGACCAGCGGAACTCCCGGCCGCTGATCCTGCGGAACTGGCCGGGTTCCCGGACAAGGGTGGGAGTTGCCATGACAACGGCACCAATGGCATTGCGCCAGAAGGCGATGGCAAGCGCGCTGACGCTGGTGGCACCAAGCGTGGCGGCTATCAGCGGTCCGGAGGATGCAACGCCCAGGACCCCCAGGGCCGCGAATAAGAAGTTCAATGCAGCCCCCTGGTGCTGGTTCCTTTGCGCAGATGGAAAGCAAAAAGTCCCGGCCGGCGTTTCCGCTGACCGGGACTTTCCTATGGTGGAGGCACGGGGACTCGAACCCCGAACCCCCTGCTTGCAAAGCAGGTGCGCTACCAATTGCGCCATGCCCCCATAAGAAGCAACCCGTCAATCATACCCTAGAACCTGGGAGCCTCTGGCCGGCTCCCGGGGTGGGCGGCCGGGCTAGTCCACCGTGTCGGTTGACTTGCTCCAGACCGTTTTCCGGGCTTCGGATTCCTGTGCTTTCCGGTAAACCAGGAAGCCTGCGATTGCGGCTGCCAGTACAAGCAACTTCTTCACATGCTCCCCAATCCGGCAAGGTACCGGACGGATCCGCACCATACCTCCGTTTGAAACCTGCACAGGTTCCGTGGGCGTACCAGGACTTGAACCTGGGACCTCTTCGTTATCAGCGAAGCGCTCTAACCGCCTGAGCTATACGCCCTCAATCCCTCATCGGGCCGAGACATGACTTTACAGCACACCCCGGCCCGATCTCAAATCGGGCCATTCCACCGGCGCGGAGCCGGTGGGATGGTGTCCTAATCGTCGGTGAGGGTCACGCCGATGCCGCCCACCAGGGTGGCGGAAATGTTGTACAGGACAGCGGAAAGCATGGAGAGCGCCGTCAGCAGGACGACGTTGACCACGGCAATGATGGTGGCGAATGATGCCACCTGGCCCAGCGAAGCAACCTTCTTCAGTTCGAAGCCGCCGCTTTCAGCGCCCGCCAGGGTGCCGAGGAGACTGTCCACCTGGTCAAAGATCCCGGTCAGGTCCAGGACGGTCCACAGGACGATGGCGGCCACCACGGTGACGATGCCCAGTGCCACGGACAGCAGGAATGCCATTTTCAGCACGGACCACGGGTCCACTTTGCTGATCAGCAGCCTGGCCCGGCGGACCTTTGCCTTCGGAGCGGGCTTCACCAGGCCAGGTGTTCCCTGGCCGGAGGCTCCCTGTGCAGGGCGCTGGCCTGTTTGTGCCGGGCGCTGGCCGGGCTGGCCCTGGAAGGGGCGTTGGCCCGGCTGTGCGGGGCGGTCTCCCTGCTGGGGACGCTGGCCCGGGACGGCAGGCCGCTGGCCTGGCGCGCCGGTGGGCGCCGAGGGGCGCTGTTGCGGACGAACGGGGGCGTTCACGCGGGGTGCCGCGGAAGGCCGGTTCCCGTCGGGAACAGTACTGTTCGGCTTGGGAAATGAGTCGGAATTACTCACTCGTTACCTCCGTGTTGTCTTCGTTCGGCTCAGCGTCGCCCGAGGCGTCCTCTGACTCAACGGCCGGTGATTCTCCTGCCATTGCTGGCGCGGCGGATTCCCCAGCGGTTCCGCCATCTTCAGCCAACGTTACGTCATCGCCGGCGGATTCCTCGTCCTCAAGACCGCGTTCGCTGTTGCGTGCCACCTCGATGATCCGGTCGTTCTTGTCCGGTTTGGCGAAGATGACGCCCATGGTGTCGCGGCCCTTTGCGGGAACACCGGCAACCGAGGAACGGACAACCTTGCCGCCCTCCATGACCACCAGGACTTCGTCTTCTTCCTGCACGATGAGTGCGCCCACCAGGTGGCCGCGCTCTTCCTGGTACTTTCCTACCTTAATGCCCAGGCCGCCGCGGCCCTGCAGCCGGTACTCCTCGACGCCCGTCCGCTTGGCGTAGCCGCCTTCGGTCACGATGAACACGAATGAACCGTCGGTGACCACGTCTGCAGCAAGCAGTTCGTCATCCTCGCGGAATTTCATGCCGGTAACGCCGGATGTGGCGCGGCCCATGGGGCGCAGGGCGTCATCGGTGGCGGTGAAGCGGATTGACTGGCCCTTGCGGGAGACCAGGAAGAGGTCATCGGTCTCGGACACCAGCTGCGCGGAGACCAGTTCGTCACCGTCCCGCAGGTTGATGGCGATCACGCCGGCCGAACGGTTGGTGTCGTAGTCTTCCAGCCTGGTCTTTTTCACCAGGCCCCTCTTGGTGGCGAGGACCAGGTACGGGGCCTGCTGGTAGTCCTTGAGATCCAGCACCTGGGCGATGTGTTCATCAGGCTGGAAGGCCATCAGGTTGGCCACGTGCTGTCCCTTGGCGTCCCTGCCCGCTTCCATCAGCTCGTAGGCCTTGGCGCGGTAGACCCTGCCCAGGTTGGTGAAGAACAGCAGCCAGTGGTGGGTGGTGGTGACGAAGAAGTGCTCCACCACGTCGTCTCCACGCAGCTGGGCGCCCTTGATGCCCTTGCCGCCGCGCTGCTGCGACCGGTAATTGTCGCTGCGGGTGCGCTTGACGTAGCCGCCGCGGGTGATGGTGACCACCATCTCCTCTTCGGGGATCAGGTCCTCCATGGACATGTCGCCGTCGTAGCCCATGAGGATCCTGGTACGGCGGTCATCGCCATGCTTGTCCACGATCTCGCCGAGCTCGGTGCTGATGATCTCGCGCTGGCGCTGCTCCGAACCCAGGATTTCCTTGTATTCGGTGATCAGGGCTTCGAGTTCTGCGTGCTTTTCCTGGATGCGCTGGCGTTCCAGGGCGGCGAGGCGGCGCAGCTGCATGTCCAGGATGGCCCGCGCCTGCAGCTCATCGATATCCAGCAGCTCCATCAGCCCGTCCCGGGCGGCCTCGGTGGTGCTGGAGGCGCGGATGAGGGCGATGACCTCATCGAGCATGTCCAGTGCCTTGAGGAGGGCGCGCAGGATGTGGGCTTCTTCCTCCGCCTTGCGCAGCCGGTACCGGGTGCGGCGGGCGATGACGTCCATCTGGTGCGTTACCCAGTGGCGGATGAACGCATCCAGGCTCAGGGTCCGCGGCACCCCGTCCACGATGGCCAGCATGTTGGCGGAGAAGTTGCTCTGCAGTTCGGTGTGCTTGTAGAGGTTGTTCAGCACCACCTTGGGCACGGCGTCGCGCTTCAGCACGATCACCAGGCGCTGGCCCGTGCGTCCGGATGTTTCATCTCGGAGGTCGGCGATGCCCTGGATCTTGCCGTCCTTGACCAGTTCGGCGATCTTGATGGCCAGGTTGTCAGGGTTGGCCTGGTAGGGAAGCTCGGTGACCACCAGGCAGGTCCGCCCCTGCAGTTCCTCCACGGCAACCACCGCGCGCATGGTGACCGATCCACGGCCGGTGCGGTAGGCGTCTTCGATGCCCTTGTGGCCAAGGATGGTGGCTCCCGTGGGGAAGTCCGGGCCCTTGACCCGTACGAGCAATTCCTCGAGGAGTTCCTCGCGCGTGGCACCGGGGTTGGAGAGGTACCACTGCACGCCGTCGGCTACTTCCCGGAGGTTATGCGGCGGGATGTTGGTGGCCATGCCCACGGCGATACCGGAGGAACCGTTCACCAGCAGGTTGGGGAACCTGGCCGGCAGGATGGTGGGTTCCTGGTTCTTGCCGTCGTAGTTGTCCTGGAAATCGACGGTCTCCTCGTCGATGTCCCGGACCATTTCCATGGCAAGCGGTGCCATTTTGGTTTCGGTGTATCGCGGTGCGGCGGCACCGTCGTTGCCGGGCGAGCCGAAGTTACCCTGCCCCAGCGCCAGCGGGTAGCGCATGGTCCAGTCCTGGATGAGGCGTACCAGGGCATCGTAGATCGCGGTGTCACCGTGGGGGTGGTACTGGCCCATGACCTCGCCCACCACGCGGGCACACTTGTTGAAGGACCGGTCGGGACGGTAGCCGCCGTCGAACATCGCGTACAGCACACGCCGGTGCACAGGCTTGAGGCCGTCACGGACGTCGGGGAGGGCGCGGCCCACAATGACGGCCATGGCGTAGTCGAGGTAGGAACGCTGCATTTCCGTCTGCAGGTCCACTTGTTCCACCCGGTCGATCAGCACGTCGCCTTCAAGAACGGTGTCCGGAGTTCCGCCCTCAGGGGCGGAGTTCTCGGGGATTTCGTCGCTCATTAGTTATTTTCCGTTTCAGGTATATGTCTGGTTCCGAATACTTTGGAGCGGGTCCTTAGATGTCCAGGAACCTGACGTCCTTGGCGTTCTGCTGGATGAAGTTTCGTCGGGATTCCACGTCTTCACCCATGAGGACGGAGAAGATTTGGTCGGCGGCCAGGGCGTCGTCCATGGTCACCTGCAGCAGGGTGCGGTGGTCGGGGTCCATGGTGGTGTCCCACAGTTCGGTGTAGTCCATCTCGCCGAGGCCCTTGTAACGCTGGATGCCGTTGTCCTTGGGAATACGGCGTCCGGCTGCCTGTCCTGCCACGAGTTTGGCGTCGCGTTCCCGGTCGCTGTACACGTAGTCGTGCGGGGCATTGGACCACTTGATCCGGTACAGCGGCGGCTGGGCCAGGTACACGTAGCCGTTCTCGATGAGGGGCCGCATGTACCGGAAAAGCAGGGTCATCAGCAGCGTGGTGATGTGCTGGCCGTCCACGTCGGCATCTGCCATGAGCACAATCTTGTGGTAGCGCAGCTTGGCGAGGTCGAAGTCCTCACCAATGCCGGTGCCGAATGCGGTAATCATGGACTGGACTTCGGCGTTGCCCAGGGCCTTGTCCAGGCGGGCACGCTCCACGTTCAGGATCTTGCCGCGCAGCGGAAGGATGGCCTGGGTCTCAGGATTGCGGCCGCGCTTGGCGGAACCACCGGCCGAGTCACCCTCCACAATGTAGACCTCGCACTTTTCCGGGTCTTTTGAGGAGCAGTCCGACAGCTTGCCGGGCATGCCAAAAGACTCCAGCGGGCTCTTGCGCCGTGCGTTGTCGCGGGCCTTGCGCGCCGCCATCCTGGCCTGCGCGGCGGAGATCGCCTTGCGGATCACGTCGCGGGCGGGGCCGGGGTTGCGCTCGAGCCAGTCGCCCAGGCCGTCGGTGACCACGCGCTGGACGAAGCCTTTGACCTCGGAGTTGCCGAGCTTGGTCTTGGTCTGGCCCTCGAACTGCGGTTCAGCCAACTTGACTGAAATGACGGCAGTGAGGCCTTCACGGATGTCGTCGCCCGTGAGGTTGTCGTCCTTTTCCTTGATAATGCCTTTTTCCCGGGCATAGCGGTTGACCAGGGAGGTCATGGCAGCGCGGAACCCTTCTTCGTGCGTGCCACCCTCATGGGTGTTGATGGTGTTGGCGTAAGTGTGGACGCTTTCGGAATAGGCGCTGGTCCACTGCATGGCCATTTCCAGGGCGATCTTGCGGTCCTTGTCCTCGGTTTCGAAGGCGATGACGTCCTCATGGACCACTTCCACCTTCTTGCCCGAATTCAGATGCCGGACGTAGTCCAGGAGGCCTTCGTCGTACTGGTACACCACGGTGCGGTGTTCTGCGCTGACTTCGCCCTCGGTGCTGAGGTCGTCAAGGTCCAGGTCGCCGTCGGCATCGTCCCCGGCCGGCGCGCGCTCATCCGTGAGGGTGATACGCAGGCCCTTGTTCAGGAAGGCCATCTGCTGGAAGCGGGCGCGCAAGGTCTCGAAATCGAACTCGGTGGTCTCGAAGATCTCCGGATCCGGGTAGAACGTCTGGGTGGTTCCGGTAGCGTCCGTCTCTTCGCCCATGACCAGGCTGCCCTGCGGCTTGCCACCGTCGGCAAAGGACATCCGCCATACGTGTCCTTGGCGGCGCACTTCGGTGTCCACGCGGCTGGACAGGGCGTTGACCACAGAGATGCCCACGCCGTGCAGGCCGCCGGAGACGGCGTATCCACCCCCACCAAATTTTCCGCCGGCGTGCAGGATGGTCATGACCACCTCGACGGTGGGCTTGTGTTCCGTGGGGTGCATATCCACCGGGATACCGCGGCCGTCATCGACTACCTTGACGCCGCCGTCGGCCTGCAGGACGATCTCGATGTGGCTGCAGTATCCGGCCAGTGCCTCGTCCACGGAGTTGTCCACCACCTCGTATACCAGGTGATGGAGGCCACGGGGTCCGGTGGATCCGATGTACATGCCCGGACGTTTGCGGACAGCTTCGAGGCCCTCGAGGACAGTGATGTCGCTGGCGCCGTATTCCCTCGGCGTGGTGGCCGCAGCCGGGGTGTCAGGGGTGCGGCCATCCTCGACTGCTGTATCTGCTGCCAGAATATCTGTATTGTCGTTAGCCACAGGCGCTGCGACTCCTCTGTTCTCGATGATGGCCGGCCGGTGCCTCTCCCAGGGAAAGCCACCCGCCAACAGGCACAAACCTATGGCGCCGGTGACCTGCTGACAGTGGTGCTCCGTTCCCCGGACGCGGAGAGCGCGCGGAGAACGGACTGAAGTCAACGTTTCATCCGCGCCCAGTTATCTGCACCGATTCTACCGTGAACCGGCTCATATCCCCGCATTCCAGGGCCTTCAGGGCAGGTGAACATGGCTGTGCGAGGCTCTTGGCCGCGCCTAGGGCGGCCCAGCGGTACGCCCTCCGGGTGCCTATACACGCAATGGTCCTTACAGCGCCCTACACACCCTTGCGCGCAGTTTCAAGAGTTGCCGCCCCGGCTATCCGTAAGTGTCCCGCGGACCACGGCCCTGGACACTGCGTCCACCCTTGCGCCAGCTTGGTGCCGACGGTCCGAGGACCTGGATTTTGGTAACCACCCCTTCGCCCAGTTCCCGGCGGAACTTATCAAGCAGGCTGGTGCTGAGGAGCCGAAGCTGGGTGGCCCACGCCGTGGAATCACACCGCACGTGGAGGGTGGTGTCGGTAAAACTCTCCGGAGTGCAGTGGGAGGAGATTTCCGGTCCCACCAGGGTTGCCCACTCTGCCATGACCGAACCAACGGCCACAGGTGACGTCCAGCCGCGCTCCGCCACCAGCCGGCCAACCACCTTTCCCAGGCCCAGGGGATCCCGCCCGGTGGCGTGGAACTGGCTGAAGCCGCGGGTGTCCCGGATACTGCCCTTGGTTTTCGGTGCGCCAGGCCGCGCCACTTTCCGGCGGACTTCACCGCGTGCGGCCGCGGCTTCACGCATCCGGTTCAGTGCAGCCTGCGGGGCATCGATGTCGTCAGGCTCCCGGCCGGGCTGCAGCCCGCCGCCCTGCTCACTGTTCATCGATACCTCCCGGGACTACCTTCACCCGCCGTCCGGACAGCTCTTCCGGAATATCGGCGTCGACGGCGGCGGTCACCAGGACCTGTTCCGCGCCGGAGACTATTGCGGCCAGTTTACGCCTGCGCTGGACGTCGAGTTCGGCAAAGACGTCGTCAAGGATGAGGATGGGAGCGGAACCGCCCGTGCGGGCATCGTCCAGCATGACGTAGTACGAGGCCAGGCGCAGGGACAGGCACATGGACCAGGTTTCACCATGCGAGGCATACCCCTTGGCGGGGGCTTGCCCGAGCATCAGTTCCAAATCGTCACGGTGCGGGCCGACCAGGGAGATGCCGCGTTCCAGTTCCTTCTTGCGGGATTCCGCGAATGCCTGGATGTAGCGTTCCGTGAGTTGGTCCACGGAGAGAAGGCGGAGATCGTCGGGGCCGTCTGAAGAACCTCCCGGCGTGGCGCGCTGGGAACTTCCGGCCGGAACGCCGTCGTCGTCCATCTGGTTCTGCAGCGTTGACCGGTAGGTGGCGTCCGCCGGCTTGGACGCATCCGTAAGTTCGGCGTAGGCACGGGCGAGGTGTGGGCGCAGCCTTTCCACCAGCTCCAGCCGGGCGTGCAGCAATTCCGCTCCGGCCCTGGCCATGTGCTGGTCCCACACCTCGAGCGTGGATTCATGCGCGGAGGTGAACCTTCCGGCCCGCGCGGACTTGAGCAGGGCGTTGCGCTGCTTCAGCACCCGGTCGTAGTCACTGCGGGTGGCCGCGTGGTGCGGGATGAGGCTCGCCAGCAGCTCGTCCAGGAACCGGCGGCGGTTGGACGGATCTCCCTTCACCAACGCCAAATCTTCCGGAGCGAAGAGTACTGTCTGGCAGATGCCCACCAGGTCACGGGCACGCACCGGATTACTGCGGTTGATACGCCCGCGGTTTGCCCGGCTGGCGTTGATTTCCAGCTCAAGGACCGTCGTCTGCGTGCCGCGGACCAGCCGCGCGCGGACCAATGCGCGTTCCGTGCCGAACCTCAGCAGGGGCGCATCGGAGCTGACCCGGTGCGAACTGAGCGTGGCCAGGTAACCGATGGCCTCCATCAGGTTGGTCTTGCCGATGCCGTTGTATCCCACCAGGACGGTGACGCCGGGTTCCAGGGCGAGATCCACCTGGGCGTAACTGCGGAAGTCGGTCAGTGAAAGGTATTCCAGATACACGCGGTTTTCGGCAATTCTGGGAACTCTGCTGGTTCCCGGTGGGTGCTACTTGGCGGGACGGGTAGCGTGGCCACCGAACTGGTGGCGCAGCGCGGAAACCATCTTCATGGCTGGCGAGGTGTCCTCCCGGGAGGCAAACCGGGCGAACAATGCGGCTGTAATAGCCGGAGCGGGAACTGCGTTGGCGATGGCTTCCTCAACGGTCCAACGACCTTCACCGGAGTCTTCCACGTAGTCGTCAATCGAGGCCAGGCCGGGGTCCTCGTCAAGTGCCTTGACCATGAGGTCCAGGAGCCATGACCGGACAACGGTGCCTTTTTGCCATGCCCGGAACGTGCCGGGAAGGTCGGTGACGATGTCCTTGGCTGCAAGCAGTTCGTAGCCTTCGGCGTACGCCTGCATCAGGCCGTACTCGATCCCGTTGTGGACCATCTTGGCGTAATGGCCGGCACCAATGCCGCCGACGTGGACAAAGCTGTCCGCCCGCTCACCTTCGGGGCGCAATGCGTCGAAGACCGGCAGGGCACGTTCGATGTCTGCGGCGTCCCCGCCGGCCATCAGTCCGTACCCGTTCTGCAAGCCCCAGACTCCGCCCGAGACACCGCAGTCAGCGAAACGAATGTCTTTGGCGGCAAGGAGCTCGCCATGCTTCTGGTCCTCGGTAAACCTGGAGTTACCTCCGTCGATAACCAGGTCGCCCGGTTCCAGCTTTTCACTGAGCTCGGTGATAACGGCGTCCGTGATGGGCCCCGAGGGCACCATCACCCAGATGATCCTTGGCGCCGGAACGGTGGCGATCAGCTCCTCGACGCTGGCGGCATCGGTTACGTCCGGGTTGCGGTCGTAACCGGTGACTTCCACGCCGCCCTTGCGCAGGCGCTCACGCATGTTGAATCCCATTTTGCCGAGGCCGATCAGTCCAATATGCATGGTGGATCTCATTTCTGCGCTGGTGTGTGGCGGCGGTGGGGGCGGGCCTGAGCTGGGGAAGGCTGGGAGCCGATGGGTGGGGACTAGTTGGGAAGCCGCACCGGCATGACCAGGTAGCGGTAGTCGTCCTGGTCTTCGCCGTCAGCGTCTGCCTGTGCCGTGATCATGGCAGGTTTGGGCGCCGTGGTGAAGGAGAACCGGACGAACTTGGTTTCGATCACGCTGAGCCCCTCGATCAGGTAATGCGGGTTGAAGGCAACCGTGATGTCCTCGCCGGACAACTGCGCCTCCAGCTCTTCCGATGCCTGGGCGTCTTCTCCCGTCCCGGCATCAAGGTTCAGCAGGCCGTCGGTGAAGGCAAGGCGGACCGGGGTGTTGCGCTCGGCCACCAGGGATACACGGCGGACGGCCTCAACGAGTTCCTGGGTCTGCACCGTGGCGTGGATCGGGGTGGACTCAGGGAACAGCGACCGGATCTTGGGGTAGTCGCCATCCACCAGCAATGAAGTGGTGGTTCGGCCGCCGCTCTCGAAACCGATCAGGCGGCTGTCGTCGTCGGACAGGGCGAGGTTGATGTCGCCGCTGTTACCAAGCGTTTTGGCTACTTCGTTGAGGGTTTTGGCCTTGACCAGGGCGCTGGTGGAGATCCCGGGAGTAACGGGCTTCCACGGTACTTCGCGCATTGCGAGCCGGTAGCGGTCGGTGGCCAGGAGCGTGATCAGGTCGTCTTCGATCTCCATCCGTACGCCGGTGAGGATGGGGAGGGTGTCGTCCTTGCTCGCCGCGATGATCACCTGGGAGACAGCCTGGGCAAAGGCATCACCCGGGACGGTTCCGCTGATGGCCGGCAGGGACGGAAGTGGCGGGTATTCAGCTTCCGGCATGGTGGCCAGGTGGAAGCTGCTCCGGCGGCAGGTGAGGGTGACTTTGTTGCCGTCAGTCTCCACGTCCACCGGGGCCGACGGCAGGCTGCGGCAGATATCAGCCAAGAGGCGTCCGGATACCAGGATGGTGCCTTCATCCCTGATGTCGGCTGTGATCTCAAGGCGCGCCGAGGTTTCGTAGTCAAAGCTGGAAAGGCTGACGGTTCCGGCTTCAGCCTTCAGCAGGAGGCCGGACAGGACAGGCACTGGAGGTCGCGGAGACAACGACCGGGCTGTCCAGGTGACGGCTTCTGCCAGGACGTCCCGATCGACTCTGAACTTCACGGAAGGGTGCCGCCTTTCATTGCTGCTGCCATGTAAACCCGGGAATTTCGCAGGAAACTCCGGAAGTAGTTGGGCGCCACCCGGCTGGTGCATGGTCCGCGGAGACAGAAACCACACGAAAACCCAGGGATGGGAGCGCTGCTGACAGCTTAGCCGGAAGATCGGGGATTAACCCATCCCCCGCAAGACCGGACCGGCCCTTCAGGGGCCGGCAGGCCCCTGAAGGGCCAGCGGAAGGTTCTTGTTGTTTGAGGGATTTCAATTTTTTGGGATTAGTAGTGTTAATAACTGCTGTGGAAACTGTGGATAACCCGGTCCTGCCGCATGGTTCCGCGCTTAAGCCCTGTTCACCGGCTGTGCGTTAAGTGGGTTTTAAACAGGGTGTGGATGGGGACAACGCAAACGGCCATTTTTGACGATCCACAGACGGCTTAAGGGTTTTAAGCCCATTAACCGCGCTTGTCCCCTTAAGTATCCACAGGCTTATCCACATGGCGCTGTTAATAAGGTATAAAGTGCCGGACGCAGTGTGGATTCAGGAGTCGCGTTGCTGCTGCTTGATCCGGTTAGTCAGCTCGGTCACCTGGTTGTAGATCACACGGCGCTCCGCCATGAGTTCGCGGATCTTCCGGTCTGCGTGGATGACGGTTGTGTGGTCGCGGCCGCCAAGTTCCTGTCCGATCTTGGGCAGTGACATGTCCGTCAGCTCCCGGCACAGGTACATGGCGATCTGGCGTGCAGTCACCAGGGTCCGGGTGCGGGACTTACTGCAGAGCTCTTCCATACTGAGCTTGAAGTAGTCAGCCGTCTGCTGGAGGATCTGGGCGGACGTGATCTCCTGTGCGCCGTCGTCCGTGATCAGGTCCTTCAGGACCATCTCGGCAAGGGCCACGTCCACGGGCTGCCGGTTCAGGCTGGCGAACGCGGTCACCCGGATCAGGGCACCCTCAAGTTCTCGGATGTTGCTGGAGATCTTCGAGGCGATGTACTCCAAGGCATCGTCAGGGGCGGACAGTCCCTCGCTCAGCGCCTTCTTACGGAGGATGGCGATACGGGTCTCCAGTTCCGGCGGCTGGATGTCCGTCAGCAGGCCCCACTCGAAGCGGGACTTCATCCGGTCCTCGAACCCGGCCAACAGCTTGGGCGGCTGGTCAGAGGTGATGACCACCTGCTTGTTGTTGTTGTGCAGGGCGTTGAAGGTGTGGAAGAACTCCTCCAGCGTCCGGTCCTTGCCGGCCAGGAACTGGATGTCATCGATCAGCAGGACGTCGACGTTGCGGTACGTCGTCTTGAAGCTGGTGCCCTCGTCATCGCGGATCGAGTTGATGAAGTCGTTGGTGAATTCTTCCGAATTTACGTAGCGGACCCGGATCCCGCTGTAGAGGCGCCGGGCATAATGGCCGATCGCATGCAGGAGGTGGGTCTTGCCCAGGCCCGAATCACCGTAGATGAAGAGCGGGTTGTAGGCCTTGGCGGGCGCTTCGGCAACAGCGACGGCGGCGGCGTGGGCGAACCGGTTCGAGGAACCAATCACGAAGGTGTCAAAGACGTACTTGGGGTTCAGCCGGCCGAACTCGTGCGACGTGCTGGGGAGCATAGGCTGCGGCTTCTGCTCGATGACCTGGTCCGGCGCGAAAGCAGGTTCGACGGCGGGCTCGGGCTCCTCGTGGATGGGCACCAGATCGGTGTCCACGTCGATGGCGCAGCGGATGTCTTCGGAAAAAACGTTATGGAGCGCATCGTCAAGGGCTTCCTTGACCTGGGTCTGAAGCACTTCGCGGGTTAGTTCGTTGGGGACGGCCACCAGGAGCGTGGAACCGATCAGGCCCTGCGCCTGGGCAAGGATGACAAAGCCACGCTGGCGCGGTGATACCCGGTGGTCCTGTTCCAGCAGGCTGACAACCCTTCGCCAGGAACTTCCGACAGTATTGGCGTGGTTGGCTTCGTCTACTGTCATCAATCGGTTCCCTCAAAACTTGCTATGCCTGCATTGCCTGCAGCCCCAAGTCCGGAACCAGGGTGCTGGCCCAGCTTCATCCACAGGGTTATGCACAGTCCGTGGATAATCGGCTACTGGGACACTCTAGGTGATGAAAAGCCTAGAAGATAGCTGGCTATCTGGCTGTGGATAATTACACGGTTGTGGTTCCGGAAGTGCCTCTGTGAGCCACTTCATCCACAGGCTGTTGGGGATACTTAGCAACAGCTGGGGACGGCCGTACGGGACCGCTCCGGTTTGACTCGGGCCTGCAAATTGCCCTAACGTTGTGAAGTCCTTTGTGTCCGCTTTTTGGGCCCCATCTGAACATCCAGGCGCAGTGCGTCTGGGCAGTCGGGGGAAGCGTGCATATACAAAACTTAGCGTCGGCCAGTTCTTCCCCTTACTGATCGGGTGGGCGCACCTTTGATCCACTGGAGTAACTAACGTGAGCAAGCGGACTTTTCAGCCGAATAACCGCCGTCGAGCCAAGAAGCACGGCTTCCGCCTTCGTATGCGTACCCGTGCCGGCCGTGCCATCCTGGCAGCCCGTCGTGGCAAGGGCCGCACCGAACTGTCGGCCTAAATAACTGGCTTGTCGGTAGACATTCCCTTGCGAGTTTAAGGTGCTGGCCGCCCGCAACCGCTTGAGGACCCCAACCGATTTTTCAACAACTGTACGTTCCGGTGTCCGCAATGGACGCCGGAACGTAGTGTTATATGCGGCAGCCATTGCTGCTGACGAACCCAGCCGGATCGGGTTCATTGTTTCCAAGAGTGTAGGGAACGCTGTGGTCAGGAACCTCGTTAAGAGGAGACTGAGAGAAGCGGGTGCTGCGTCGTTGCGCGAGCACGGTACAGGACTCGCCATCGTCGTGCGGGCGCTTCCTGCGTCCGCCTCGGCCAGCTGGGACCAGCTGCTGTCGGACTACAACGCTGCACTGGAATCTACGCTGAACCGGCTGGCCGGCCGTCCTTCGCGGGCTGCCGTCAGGGGTTCAGCCGGTACAACACAGGAGGGGACACCGCGTGCCTAACGCCACCGCCGTCGTCGCCCGTCTCCGCACCGTGGTCGCCGTTGCCGGCAGGTTCCTCTGGAACCTGCCCCGGAACATCCTCATTCTTTTGCTGATGGCCTACCGCAAGGTGGTTTCTCCCTTGTACGGCCCGGTCTGCCGGTTCTTCCCGTCATGTTCCGCCTATGCCCTGGAAGCGGTCACCGTCCACGGTGCCGTCAAGGGAAGCTGGCTCGCAGCGCGGCGCCTTGGCCACTGCCACCCATGGAATGCCGGCGGAGTGGACCATGTCCCCGCCGGCGGCCGGGAATGGCCCGCGGGCCAGACCCCCACAATTGTTGTGCTGAACAATCCGGACAGGTACCTGGTTGCTCGGACTGATGAAGAAGGCCGCAGTGCGGCCTGACGAATAGGGATAAGTATGGACTTCTTTGGAACAATCATGGCCCCGTTCAAGTGGCTGGTTTCCATCATCATGATCGGGTTCCACGACGGCTTGAGCGCCATCGGGATGCCCGCCGCCAACGGCTGGACCTGGACTCTGTCCATCATCGGACTGGTGCTGGTGATCCGTGCAGCCCTGATCCCGGTATTCGTCAAGCAGATCAAGGCCCAGCGCGGCATGCAGCTGCTGCAGCCGGACTTGAAGAAGCTGCAGGACAAGTACAAGGGCAAGACGGACCAGCTGTCCCGCCAGGCCATGGCCCAGGAACAGATGGCCATGTACAAGAAGCATGGGACCAACCCGTTCTCGGCGTGTCTTCCCATGCTGATCCAGATGCCGTTCTTCTTCGCCCTCTTCCAGGTGCTCTCCGGCATTTCGCAGGCCAAGGACCAGGGCGCCGGCATCGGCGCGATGAGCCATGAGCAGGTTGTGGAATTCGACGCCTCAAGCATTTTCGGGGCCCCCCTGTCTGCCTCCCTGCTGCATGGCGGAGGAAGCGGCAACCAGGCCTCTGTGTGGATCCTTTCCATCGTGATGATCCTGGCCATGACGGCTTCGCAGTTCATCACGCAGAAGCAGATCATGGCCAAGAACATGTCCGAAGAAGCCATGGCCAGCCCGTTCATGCGGCAGCAGAAGATGATGCTCTACATCCTGCCTATCGTCTTCGGCGTGGGTGGCATCAACTTCCCCATCGGCGTCCTGATCTACTGGACCACCACCAACCTCTGGACCATGGGCCAGCAGTTCTTTGTTATCCGCCGGATGCCGACGCCGGGTTCCCCCGCCGCGAAGGCCCTCGCCGAGCGCCGTGCCGCCAAGGGCCTGCCGGCTCTGTCCGTCCTGAGCGGGAAGCGGGATGAGGCAGCCGACGATGCCGCAGCCGCCGCAGTTGAGATCAAGGGACAGCGTGTCCAGCCCCAGCGCAAGAACAGGAAGAAGAAGTAATGTCAGCCGAGAGCACCGAGCACGCCCTTTCTGAAGAGATCGAAGATCAGGACGAGTCCGTGGGCCAGGATGATTCCACCGCCAAGGGTTCCGCCGCCAGCCGCCTCGAGGAAGAGGGGGACGTCGCCGCCGACTACCTGGAGGAACTGCTGGATATCGCCGACATCGACGGCGACATCGACATCGAGGTCCGCAATGGACGGACCTACATCTCCATCGTTGCCGAAGAGGAGACCGAAGGGCTCGAAAGCCTGGTCGGCGAAGACGGTGAAGTCCTGGAAGCCCTGCAGGAACTCACCCGCCTGGCAGTGCTGTCTGCAACAGAGAACCGTTCACGGCTTGTGCTGGACATCAACGGCTACCGGCAGGAACGCACCGGGCACCTGCAGAAGATCGCCGAGGACGCAGCAGCTTCCGTAAAGGAATCCGGCAAGTCGGTGGCCCTGGAGCCAATGAGCGCCTACGAACGGAAGATCGTGCACGACGCCGTGGCTGACCTCGGCCTGGTCAGCGAGTCCGAGGGCGAGGGCGCCGGACGCCACATCGTCGTTTCCGCAGACTAGTGAATGCCGGACCAATAGTTATGGTTGACATCACGGCGGCAGAGCTGCGCGCTGCTGAGAAGATCTTCGGCGATCGCCTGGAGCTGGCAAAGCGGTACGTGGAGCACCTGGCCACGTCCGGTACCGAGCGGGGCCTAATCGGACCACGCGAGGTGCCCAGGCTGTGGAGCCGCCACGTGCTCAACTGCGCAGTCATCGAAAGCGAGATTGCGCACGGAAGCCATGTGGCCGACGTCGGGAGCGGTGCCGGCCTGCCGGGCCTTTGCCTTGCCATTGCGCGTCCCGATCTTGAGCTCACCCTTATCGAACCGCTGGAGCGCAGGGTTATCTGGCTTCAGGAAGTTGTCGATGACCTCGGCCTGGGCAATGTCACGGTGATGCGCACCCGTGCCGAACTCGCTGTTGGGCATCTGGAGGCTGACGTTGTGACTGCGCGCGCCGTATCTGCGTTGACCAACCTCGCCGGTCTGACAATCCCACTGCTGGGAGGGCACGGCGAAGTGGTGGCCATCAAGGGCCGCAGCGCGGGCGAGGAAATCGAGAAGGCGGCCAAGACCATCCGTAAGCTGGGTGGCGTTGAGACGTCAGTGCTGACCGTAGGTGACAACCTCCTGGAGGAGCCGACGACGGTTGTGCGCATCGTGGTGAACAAGTCCCAAAAGAAGTCCTAATGCGGGCCCGCTGACGGCTGTCAGCAGGCCGGAGCAGTTAGGCTAGACAACGGCAGCAAAATTGGCTGAACGAGAGTGAGTGTGCCCCAGTGACCAGTAGTGAAGCCTCCGCACAACGGATCCCACCGTTTGTGTCCTTGGGGTCGGCACGTTCTGTCGCTGGGTCAGGGCTTGCGGGCATCGCAATGGCTCCCGGCCGTGGTGGTAATCATCCAAAGCCGGTTGTTTCGTCCGCTTCCAGCAGTGCAGTTTCACGTGAAACAACCTCTGCCGGTCGTTCCAACGTTATTGATGCCATTGATGACTCGAGTCCCATCGCACGCGATCTTGCCCATGAAACCAAACGGCGTGAGCGTTTGGTGGGCCGGAAGCTCCCCCGCCCGGAAAAGACGCGGATCTTTACCGTCTCCAACCAGAAGGGCGGAGTAGGCAAGACCACCACGACGGTGAACATCGCCGCTGCCCTTGCTGCTGCCGGGCTGAATGTCCTGGTGATCGATATTGATCCGCAGGGCAATGCTTCCACCGCGTTGGGCATCGAGCACCACGCGGATGTGGACAGCATCTACGACGTGCTGATCAACGACGTCCCGCTGGCTGATGTGGTGGCCCCCTGCCCGGACATCGGAAAGCTCATCTGCGCACCCGCCACGATCCACCTTGCCGGCGCCGAAATTGAACTTGTATCCCTTGTAGCGCGTGAACAGCGCCTGCGCCGCGCCATCGACGTCTACGCCAAGGCACGCGAGAAGAACGGCGAAGAACGGCTTGACTACGTTTTCATTGACTGCCCGCCGAGCCTGGGCCTGCTGACGGTCAATGCCTTCTGTGCAGCCAATGAGGTCCTGATTCCTATTCAGTGCGAGTACTACGCCCTGGAAGGCCTCAGCCAACTCCTCAAGAACATTGAGATGATCCAGAAGCACCTCAATGCCGATCTTGTTGTCTCGACCATCCTGCTCACCATGTATGACGGCCGCACCAATCTGGCCGCCCAGGTAGCCGCGGAGGTGCGCCAGCACTTCCCCGACCAGGTCCTCTCGGCCGTCGTTCCCCGCTCCGTGCGGATTTCTGAGGCGCCCAGCTATCAGCAGACGGTCATGACGTACGACCCTTCCTCAAGTGGTGCGCTGTCCTACCTGGAAGCCGCCGCGGAAATCGCCGAACGCTAGAATCTTCAATACCGCAACGCACGGAGCCAGGCTCGTCCCGGCTCTATCACTGGAGGGATTTACCCATGAGCGAGAAGCGACGGGGCCTAGGCCGCGGTCTTGGCGCGCTGATTCCTAGTTCCGCCGCAGCCAATGGGTCTTCCGGTAACGGCGGGGCGGTATCCCGGCCGGTGGATCTCTTCTTCCCCGAGGGTCGGAAAAAGACCGAACCCCTGGACCAGCCCGCAGCACGTGCTGAAGCCAAGGCGGACAAGGACACGGCATCGACAGCCCCTGCTCGCCGGTCGCCGGCTAAACCAGCGGACGCGAAGTCCCCTGCCGGTAAGGGTGGTGCTGGGGAAACCAATGCTGATGCCAGTACCGATACGTCGGCCGCGAAAGAGCAGCCGGCCAGGAAGGCTCCCCGTGGGGGGTCCAAGTCGGCTGCAGACGCTGCCCTCCCTTCGGCTGGAACGCCTGCCGGGCCCGCCCCGGAGGATGAAGATGCTGCTGTAACGGTTTCTGCCGCTAAACCCAATGCCGTGGACACCGGAGCGGACTCGGGGGTTGAACTCGTTGAGGTTCCCGGCGCCCGCTTCGCGGAAATTTCCGTTGCTGACATTCACCCCAACCGGAAGCAGCCACGCAGCGTCTTCGATGAAGATGACATGGCCGAGCTTGTGCACTCAGTACGCGAGATTGGCGTCCTCCAGCCTATCGTGGTTCGCACATCAACCGAAGATGGTAGCGAACCTTACGAACTGGTCATGGGTGAACGCCGCTGGCGCGCAGTGCAGGCGGCAGGCCTCGATACCATCCCAGCGATCATCCGGGACACGACAGATGACGACCTCCTGCGTGACGCACTGCTGGAGAACCTCCACCGCAGCCAGCTGAACCCCCTGGAAGAGGCGGCGGCGTACCAGCAGCTCCTGGAGGACTTTGGTACCACCCACGAGCAGCTTGCAGACCGCATTGGGCGTTCCCGGCCGCAGGTGTCCAACACCCTGCGGCTCCTGAAGCTTCCGCCGCTGGTGCAGCGCCGCGTCGCTGCCGGTGTACTGTCAGCGGGCCATGCCAGGGCGCTGCTTTCCCTGCCTGACGCGGCGGCAATGGAACGGCTTGCCCAAAAGATCGTTGCCGAAGGCATGTCTGTCCGGGCGACGGAAGAAGCAGTCACCCTGTACCAGGATCCTGCAAAGCCGGCCAAGAACAACATCCCCCGCCCCGGCGCCAGGCACGAGCGCCTCGACTATCTCGCTTCCTCGCTCTCCGACCGTCTGGACACCAACGTCAAGATCTCATTGGGAGTCCGCAAGGGCAAGGTCAGCATTGAGTTTGCAAGCGTTGAAGATTTGAACCGCATTATGGACGTTTTAGCTCCTGGCTCAAATAACTAACTGGCTCAAATAACTGCCTACATGAAAGGGCCCGGTTCCTTGAGAATCGGGCCTTTTCTTGTCCACTGGGCGCTTCTACCGCCCGGGTGTCCTGAAGCAACTTAATTTTCGTATGTCCGTTGGCGTAAAAAAAGAAAACACTGGGCCCATAGCCTGACACCGTCCGGGTAGTGAAGCGGAAGAACGCGCCAACTAATAGCGGACAACGTTTCCGTGTCATTCCGGCACTTCCCAATTACGATGCGATGGCAGATTAGCAGCTTTGAGTAAGTATTTTCCGATTTGAGATGCTCATGCGAGTTCAGCAGGTCCGGCCAACTGCGTAGTCTCTTAGGTCAGAACCTTCATGGAGCGTCCGATAGTTTCACGTGAAACAGGCGCCTGGGACTCCTCACAAGTCGTTCGGCCAGGGATTGTCATGGCATTTTCTATCATTATCTGTAGGTACGACGCACAGGTTGTTGGATGACCCTTCAGCGCCGTGCGAAGACGACCGACTTTTCGCTCAAACACCTCAGCAGATTTGTCAGTGAGGGACGTGGGGTCCGGTGGACCGTCGTACGCGTATCACTACTTCAATCTCTCTACCGTACTGAAGAAACCCGTGCCACTGACGTTAGGGCACTGGCGGGGCGGCCGGCATAACGGGCGACCAAGGAACGCAGACGCAGTAGATGGGTTCGAATTCGCTAATCTCCATGAAGCGATGACTGGTAGAGACTCTGCGGTAGTGGTCAGCCGAGGTGTCTCCAGTTCACTGATGAGAACAAGGGACCTGACTGGCAAACTGCTGAGTGATACGTAGAGGTCTCCTCTTCACTGCGTTGTCCCGACATCGTCGCGCGCGTCAGCTCCAATTTCCCGAAGGGTCACGTTTGGGCTGTTGCACCACGACAAGAGTCATCCCCCGCAGAAATCACATCACAGGCGGCTCAAGGCGGCTCAGCGGATAGTCATTTGGTGCGCCGACATTGGATCTTATCGACTCCATGTCGAGTTGGCTGGCTGCACTGGTTCTACCTACGCCCGGTGAAAGCCGGCTGCTTGGATGTTTCACGTGAAACGCGTGTTCAAGTAGGGCTCCGTACTGCCAGGACAAGTGTTTCACGTGAAACAGCTGAGCCCGACCGATGCTGACGTGGATCTGCGTCATGGCGAGCGAATTTATCTCCCTCTAGGACATGTGCCAAGTGCTCCCTGCGTGGCATTCTGGTCCTTCGATTGGCCGGACGTGTCCACCGCATCGATGCAAGCTCAAAGGCCATAGCTGTGGCGAGAGCGGCTATGAGTATTAGCGCAGTGCGGTTGTACTGTTTCACGTGAAACGACCGCAGCTGCGCCGTGTATCGGGCTAACGCAAACTGGGCCAGCAAGACGTGTCGTTTCGGTCTGCTGTGCGCGTTCAAGGCCTCGGCGGAGGAGAGGGCCCGACGGATCAAAATCACCGTCGAGCCAAACGGATGATCGTCTTAGACGGGGCGGCCTGCGTGAGGAACCGAAGTCGACCGGGCGGCGGTCAGCTAACAAGGGCCGCCCAATGAGCCAATACCCAGGTCTCAACATGGGCCTCATCGTAGTTCAACTGTGCGCTGCAATGCCCCTGGCCCCGGACAAGGTCAGTGGGAGGGTGTGATCTGGTAGTCCCGCAGAGAAAAGGTCGACGTAGTTAGGAGTGCTCAAGTGGGCGGATTCTGCGATGTTGACAGGATCGCTGGTGACGGCGCATTCAATCGGGATGGGCGTACTGTCCAGTGTCCCAAAGTGGCGGAAACAACTGAGCCTCCTGACACTGTGCGTCGGGCGAGGCACGCTAGCCCAAGGGCTCGAGACAGATGCTGCTAATGGGATGCAGTGTGGCCAAGGATGGCTGGGGCTGACGGTATCCAGTCCGGAGCCATCTTGTCTGTTGTGGCTAACATGCCTCGGCAGTTCGACCGGCGCTGCTGCCTCCTCCCCGGACCCGGGTTTTCCCTAAGTAGTCGGCACATCCTAACCGGTGGATATCGCTGTGGATAACTTTGTGGATATAGACGTTCAGCCAGATGCGTCGCCACGCGCCTCCTGTCCCCCTTTCCCGCCTTTCCTGCCCCGGGGTCACCGGAATTGCTGATTGGGAATCTGCGAGCTGCTGCCGATGTTTCACGTGGAACCGGGCGCAGCGATGCATGCACGACGAAATCACCAGTCGCGTCACCCAGTGAAGGTTAATTAATCTCCTCGGGCCGTCAGTCAGGCGTCGCAAAGCTACAAATGAGGACCCTGTCCTGGCCCGCGCGGGGCCCGCACGCTGCGTGGACGGTTCATATGGTCAGGGGTTGCTCCCGGCCTCCGAACGAAGCCAGTTGTGCAATTACCTGTGGATAAGTCTGTTGATTCCCATCGAGGCGACTGGGGATAACGTTGTGGATAACTCCACCCCGCTCAGGAGGCCCGTGCTTCCTTCATGGCGCAGGTTTCAAGTCTCGCCCGTCTCAGGAGCCGCACGGACTCGCTTATGGGCAGCCGCGAAAGGGCTGCTTAGAGGCTCGCCTCTGCCGCGGTGCCATCCAGGACGCGTACCTTGTCTTGTCCCATTAAGACAGTAGTCCTAAGCCCGCGTGGTGAAGGTGATGCCCAGGCGCGAAGATCGACCCTGCTACCCCGTCTACTGGCGACACAGCTTGAACAAGAAGCCAGGGCAGATCTACACTTCTTGGCTCCTCCTAAGCGGGAACTCAGGGGCGATACGATGGCGGCTATCGTACTCCGTCCTGAGACACCACTGGAGTGGAAGCCACGATCCGGAGCATAGGCATCAATCAATACCCCGGCAGTCAGGCTATCCCCGAATGAGTCTGGGCAGCTGCAGCATCCGTTTCACGTGAAACAAATGGCAGCCCGGCCGATGTTTCACGTGAAACGAATGCAAGCGTGGCCAATGTTTCACGCGAAACAGTTGCAGGTCTTCGGAAGGTGCACTTCGATATTGTCGATAATCCTCTCTGGGGCAACAGTTGAGAACGGACTGCGATGCGACTGAAGTCCTGTACGTCGGCATAGCGGAAAGTCCTCAGGCTCAATCCGCAGCGAAAAGCGGGTATCACCGGTAGAATCTATCGCCAAAGTCAGTGCCCAGAGCCGGGAGGCTCAAGATCCTCCTTCACATCGCTTCGAATAGAGTGTCTTTGGGTTCACTGAGATGTACAGATACCTTCTCCGGCGTCGGCGCGGAGCCGGGACCTTAGTCGTTTTGACGGCAGATGAAGGCCACTTGGGGCGCCCTGGCGGGTGCCACTGTCGTCGGTTGACCCTGCTGATGTGCCGGGATCGCATTTAGGCGGTCAGATGTTTCGTGCCGTGGTTGGGCGGCTGCTTTGCTTGGTGCAAATCGAAACGGGGCCCTGGGTATGCGTGGAGCGCGGCTCCATTAGTGCACACGTCTGCTGACGGACTCTACAGGCGTAGTCCAGCAGGATCAGCGGCAGCACTTACCGCTCGGCGCAGCTTGAGCAGTGGGCGGGGAGTGCCGGCACAGCGATGGCAGGAAACAGCAGACAGTTTTGTCGTACTCATAGGGAATTGCAGACCTACCGGTCATTCTGTCATCCGTGATGATTCACAAACTGTGAAGCCTGGCAGTTCGGATTCATAAGTCGGTTGCTGCTAATTGTCCGAGTCCGAGAGCCATTTTGCTTGACCTGATGTTTCACGTGAAACGCCACCACGTCTCAATGGGTTGGCTTAGGCGCAACATCGTCGTCTCGTTTCCAGGCGCAAGCGGACATGCTGCTGATGGTCCCCCGGTAACCGTAAACAGCATGCATCCTTCGATTTCCTGCCCGCGGTTCCGCGCCAGAACCCTGTGACCGGGCAGATCCGCTTCACGAGCCCATATTTTGCGCTGTGTGCCGCGACTCGATGGGCGGTGCTCGATCTGCGGAGCCTGGCAATTGCAACACCAGAGCCCGAGTCGAGTAGCGAGAAGAGCACGGGGTGGGCCCGCCCCTTGGACACCGTGACAGTGTTTCACGTGAAACACTGTCCCCGATGCCGGTGCCTGTGGTCCACTTCTAAAGGGCCGGATGCAGAAAGGTGGCCACCGCCAGCTGGCAGTGACCACCTTTCTAAGTCTTTCCTGCAACATCTACTGCAGGTACCTCACGTATCAGGAGAGGACGTCGGCGAATTCCTTCTCAAAGAACTGCTTCGGCTTGGCACCGATGACGGTACTCTTCACCTCACCGCCCTGGAAGAGGTAGACAGCCGGAATAGAGGTAATCCCGTACTGCGCGGCGATGGCAGGGTTGTCGTCGACGTTTACTTTGACAACGTCAACCTTTTCGCTGTACTCCCCCGCGATCTCGTCCAGGATAGGGCCGAGCTTGCGGCACGGACCACACCATTCGGCCCAGAAATCAACGATGACCGGCTTGTCGGCAGAGAGGACATCGGTGTCGAAACTTGCGTCAGTTACATCTTTTGCGTTGCTCATAACCTTCTCTTTCTTTTCAAACTACGGTGGCGCAAATTAGGCGGACAGGTCGGCAAGATAGTGCTCGACGTCGATAGCCGCAACACAGCCCGATCCTGAGGCGGTAATGGCCTGCCGGTAGGTGGGGTCGACAACATCGCCAGCAGCGAATACGCCCGGAAGACTGGTCCGGGAACTCCTCCCCTGTACTGCGATGGTCCCTTCCGGAGCCAGGTCCAGGACATCCTTGACGAGATCCGTCCGGGGATCGTTACCAATGGCTACGAAGACTCCGGTAACAGCGAGCTCGGACTGCGAACCGTCCAAAAGGTTCTTCAACCGGAGGCCGGTTACCTTATCCGTGCCGAGGACGTCATCAACGGTGCTGTTCCAGACGAAATTGATCTTTTCGTGGGCCAGGGCACGGTCTGCCATGATCTTCGACGCTTTCAGCGAGTCACGGCGGTGAACAACCGTAACTGATTTCGCAAACTTGGTGAGGAATAGCGCTTCTTCCATGGCCGAGTCGCCGCCACCGATGACGGCAATGTCCTGGTCCTTGAAGAAGAAACCGTCACAGGTTGCACACCAGCTAACACCGTGTCCTGAGAGCCGCTTTTCGTTGGGCAAGCCCAGTTCCCGGTAGGCGGAGCCGGTGGAGAGAATGACTGCCTTTGCTTTGAAGGTCTCCCCCGTTGCGATGGTGACCGTCTTGACGGGGCCGTCGAGTTCAAGGTCAGTAACGTCCTCGAACTGGATCTCCGTCCCGAACCGGGCGGCCTGCTTCTCGAAGTTCTCCATCAGGTCCGGTCCCATGATGCCCTCCGGGAACCCCGGGTAGTTTTCCACGTCCGTGGTATTCATCAGTTCGCCGCCGGCGGTTACCGATCCAGCCAGTAGCAGAGGCTTGAGGTTTGCCCTGGCGGTGTAGACGGCTGCTGTGTAGCCCGCTGGGCCCGAGCCCACAATGATGACGTCGCGAACGTCCGACGCCGACTTCTCTTCGATGGTCACTGGACCGTGAACCTCTTCCTTTTTCGACTCGCCTCCACTCGGAGGCCGGCCACATGGCACAACTGTGTCCGCTTGCTGAATATTCCAGCGCCCGAGCGACGTGGGCCATCCCGCAGCACAGAGGCAGCACCAGCCCGCTTGATGGTGGTGGTGGAGTGCTACTGGACCTTGATCTCGGCGAGCCGCAGACCGTAACCGTACCGGGTCTTCGGCGCTGCAAGCTTGGGGAGGGAATTGATGGAGATGATCACGTACTGCGCCTGGACGGGTTCCGAAAGGGGCATGTTCAAGTCAGTGGACGTGAAGCTGTTCGTCCCCACCGCCTTGGCTCCGTCCGTGGAGGGCCGGTCGTTGGTGTAAACGGTGATGTTGCCGCCCGATCCCCCCAGCTGGGAGAGCGTGATTGAGGAGATGGTTGCAGTGCCTTTCAGCTTCACCACGAGGGGGACGCCCTGGGGAGCCAGACCACCCCAGTTTTCGGTCGCAAATTCCATGTCGGACCAGTAGCTGGCGGCATTTCCGTCATAGGCCTTGACCAGGTCACCATCGAATGTGGCAGCGAAATCGAAATTCCCCTGCCGGCTGACGCTCTCGATAACCGGCGGGACGGCCGGCGGAGCCGACGGGGCTGCCTGGGTTGCCGTTGCCGAGTTTTGTGGAGCACTGCTGGTAACAGGGGCAGCCGTGGGTTTGGCCTGTGGTTCTGATGTGAAGAGGCTGCCAAGATTGGTAACCGCGAAGATCAGGCCCGCAATCAGGACAACAGCCAACAGCCCGCCAACCAACCAGCGCATTGAGCGGGGCTGATTGTCGGATTCGTCCCGGTCATCGTCATCGTCATCCCGGTCGGCAAACGACACACCAGCCGCAGCGGGCGCGGCCGCACGGGCAAAGAGGGCCGCCTTGCCCTTGACCGGACGCTGCTCCTCCACCGCGCCATCGGAGTCCTCGTAAGCGTCGTGGCCTCCGGACTGAGCGTAGTCATCATTGGACCACAAGGAGACCTTCGGCTTCTGGTCAGCAGCCGAAGACTGTTCCCCAGCAGGGCTGCCGGCCGGGGCAGCAGTATCGTTCGGGCCCGTGTCCGCCTCAGCTGAGACGGCACGCCCCGATTCGGTTGCGGCAGTGTGCGCCACAGGCTGGGCGGCAGTGGCATCCGGATCAATCCGCGAGGCACCCGACTTGGCGGCACCCGCACCGGCGGCGGCAGCACCGGCAGCGGCGGCACCTGCGGCAGCAGCCCCGGAACGGCCCTGGGAAGTGGGCTGCTGGGCAGCGGGCCTCACCGGCGGCCTGGGCGGAACGGCGGGAGCTGAACGTTCCGGGGCTGACCTCTCAGGAGCTGAACGGTAGTTATCAACCGGGTTGGGGTGTGAATCGGCGTAGCTGATGTAGCCGGCCTCGACGTGGTCTTCCTCGTCGTAAGGTTCAGGCTCGTGCGAGCGGGCCTGTCCGAAGATTTCACTGCCCAGGGTGTCTGTGAAGAACGGCTCGACGTAGGGCGGATTGGGCGCCACCACCAGGTCCAGGAGATCGGCCGCCGAAGTGTGGTTGGTGATGAGGTAGGTTGCGTCCTCGGTCACGCCAAGGTCCAGCACCTGCACCGTTCCGGGCCGTTCGCCCGTAGCCACCTCGCGGGCGCTCTGGGCAACCTGCTCAGTGTTCTCCGGTCCGGCAACCAGGATGCTGACCGGGCGGTTCAGGACCTGGTCCACACCATCCAGCACCAGATCGTGGTCGTGCGAGGCCAACACTGTGGCGGTGACCTTGTAGCGGCCGCCCAGTACTGATCCGACATCGATCGGGTTGGACACGTGTTCCTCCTAGACTGTCCGGGATTGCCGGCCTCAATGACGCAACCGCTTTCCAGGTGCCCGCGCGCACGGCCCGGCCTGAATGCAACTACCCCTGTATCTGTTCGATCCTAGCCGATCCGCACCGGACGGCCGCGGAGAAGACGGCCGCCACAGGCTGCGGAACTTACTTTTTGCGCTTGCGGCGGGTACTGAAAAATGGGTTCTCACCGGCCTTGCCCTGGTAGGTCCTGCGGCCCGGAAGCGGAATCTGCTCGCTGAGCAGGCCGCCGCGGGCGGTGCTCGGCTGGTCCTCGCCCGGCAGGTAGGAGCTGTCGGCAGCCTGCCGTGCCCCGCCGTCGTGCGTGTCCGGGCGTCCGCCCGCGCGCTGGGGGTCCGGGCCGGCGCGGAACGAGACGGCGTCGAACTCGCCGGAAATCCTTGGGATCAGGCCGGTGTCCACCGAGGTGGTGGCGCGCTCAGGCTGGTTCCCGCGGGCAGGGGATCCAGCGGAGGGAGAGGACGACGGCGAGTCCCCCGCTTCCGGCCCTTGGGCTTGGTTACCGCGGCCAAACCTTCCCAGCAGGGGCCGGAGCATGTCGCTGAGCTCGGACACACGGAACACACGGAGGAGCAGGAAGTAGACGGCCAGCATGACCGGCCCCACGATAATGAGCGTCACGAGTGCCTGGAGGCGGCCGCTCCAGGCGAAACCGTCGGGGTTGTAGCTGCCCATGAGCCACAGGGCGCCGGCACCGGCGATTGCCGAGCCCAGGGCCGCGTATCCCATCCTGATGTATGAATTGGCGATCCGGGCGCCGTCCAGGTGCCCCAGCATGCGGCGCAGGAACACCGCGCTGATGACCACCGAAAGGATGTTGCCCACCATGTACAGGATGGCGATGGCATAGATGATCTGGCCCACCGGCAGGAACTGGATGGCGAACGCACCCGCGACGTACACCACGGCGAGCAGCAGCTGAACGTAGAACGGGGTGCGGGCGTCCTCGTTGGCGTAGAACACGCGGGACATCATGAAGTTGGCGCTCATGAACGGGGTGCTGAGGGCCAGTATGGTCAGTGTCTGGGCCAGCATGACGCCGTCCTGGCGCAGGCCGCCCGAGAAGAACATGCCCAGCGGACCGGCCAGGGCGAACAGCGCCAGCGCACCAAAGACGGTGGCGACGGCCATGGTCCGCAGGCCGTGCGAGAGCGCATCCCGCAGTTCGGCCCGGTTGCCCTCCTGGGAGGCGCGGGTCATGCGGTTGAACAGCACGGTGGCCAGGGATAGCGCGATGATCGAGTGCGGCAGCAGGTACAGCTGGCTGGCCACTTCGAGGACGGCGTTGCCGGGCAGGGTGGACGCGGCCGGGTCCCCCGCCTCCTGCAGCCGGATGCGCTCCGCGCCGGGGATGGTGGCGATGCGCATGACATACAGGAAGGCCAGCTGCCCGACGGCGGCCGTCAGCAGCGTCCACACGCTCAGCTTTGCGGCGTGCCCAAGTCCTACGCCGCGCCAGCCGAACCTGGGCCGAAGTCCCAGCTTCAGCCGGAAGACGGGTACCAGCAGGATCGCCGTCTGCGACAGCACGCCAATAGTGGAGAACCCGGCCACCAACAGTGTCTGGGTGGCACCCCAGTTGTCCAGTGTGTGGGGGCTGAACTCGTTCGTGCCAAAGATCCAGATGAACATTCCCAGGCCGGCGATGGCCACCACGTTGTTCAGGATAGGTGCCCACATGGCAGGGCCGAACGCGCCGTTGGCGTTCAGGACCTGGGTGAGCAGGGCGTAGAGCCCATAGAAGAAGATCTGCGGCAGGCACCAGAACGCAAAGGTGACGGCGAGGGCCTTCTGCTGCGGGGAGTACCCCTGCGTGGTCAGCTCGATGACCCCCGGGGCCGCCAGGGTAACCAGCGCAGTCAGGCCGAAGAGAAGCAGGACAGCCAGCGTCAGCAGCCGGCTGATGTAGTCCGCTCCCCTGTCCGGAGCCTTGCTGGCCTTGATGATCTGCGGGACCAGCACGGCGTTGAACACGCCGCCGGCCACCAGGAGGAAGATCAGGTTGGGCAGGTTGTTGGCATTGATGAACGTGTCATTGACCGTTGAACCGAGGCCCAGGGCGGTACCCAGCATCCAGGTCTTGCCGAAGCCGAGGAAACGCGACACCAGCGTCCCGGCAGCCATGATGGCGCTGGAACGGGTCTCGCTGACGCCTGCCGCAGCAGGCTCCGCAAGGTCCGGAGCGGCGGGCTCAGGGGGGACGCCGTCGGGCGCGGCATCATCGGGCCGGCCTGACCGGTCGGAAGGAAAGTTGGTAGCTGACATCGACTTCATCGTCTCACCCGCGGGCGCATAACACCGCCACGACGACGGCGGCGTCCGGGCTTAAAGGTGCCCGGGAAGGACCTCGCGGGCGAGGTCGGCGATGCGGCGTTCATTGGGGAAGGACAGCTTCCGTGCCAGCTCCTGGATGGG
Organism: Pseudarthrobacter sp. CC12; assembly: GCF_039907755.1. NCBI lineage: Bacteria > Bacillati > Actinomycetota > Actinomycetes > Micrococcales > Micrococcaceae > Pseudarthrobacter > Pseudarthrobacter sp. CC12. Next base: position 56,048 of record NZ_JARDJH010000005.1, read on the forward strand.
CACCCAGGCCACGTCCACGGCTTCCTGGTCGGGATCGTTTTCGATGGTGAGCTCACCGCCCGTGGCACGCAGGAGGTAATGGTGCACGGTCTTATGGACCCGGTGGCCGCTGACGGTGAACCAGTAATCGATGCTGCCCAGAGGTGCCAGGATGTCTCCCTCGATGCCGGTTTCCTCGGCAATTTCCCGGACCGCGGCCTCTTCGTTGTTTTCCTTACCTTCCGGATGCCCCTTGGGCAGGCACCATTCAAGGCGTCCACCCCTGTTAAGGCGGGCGATGATGGCAACCCTCAGTTCGGCGTCGGACGTGTCCACCACCACGCCGCCGGCCGACACTTCCTCAACCGTTGGCAGCGATGCCGGTGCCGACTGCTGGGCAGGGGCAACGTGCGCACCTATTGCTGACGGCAACGGTGCGTTTGTCCTCCTGCCTGGAGCGCTCGGTACTGGATGGGCCATGGAGTCCACTCTAACGACTGTTGCCCTCCCGTGATGACCGGAACATGACAACAACATGGACGGGATATGACGCACTTTCCGCACGGGAACCCGAATCAGCGCGGATCGTGACGCTTTTTTGGACTGCCAAGGCGCTGGTTTCTGCCAAGCTTAAGGAACTATGGCGCACGCACATCACAAGATTGATTCCCACACTGTCGACTTCAAGGTACCGCCGGTGGTCCTGGAGCTCGGGCAGCGCTTCGTGGACGCCGGCCACGAGCTGTCCCTGGTGGGCGGTCCGGTGCGCGACCTCTTCCTTGGCCGGGTTTCCCCCGACCTCGACTTCACCACCGAGGCCACGCCGGACCAGACGGTGGCACTGATCAAGAAGTGGGCGGACAACTTCTGGGAGATCGGCCGGGCATTCGGCACCATCGGCATGCGCAAGGCCGGCTTCCAGATCGAAATCACCACCTACCGGGCCGAGGCCTATGATCCCGACTCCCGCAAGCCCGTGGTGGCTTTCGGTTCCTCCCTCACCGATGACCTGCTGCGCCGGGACTTCACCATCAACGCCATGGCGTTGAAACTGCCGTCCATGGAACTGGTGGACCCCTTCGGCGGGGTCCGCGACCTTCACGCTTCCATCCTGGCAACCCCCGGTGCACCGGAGGCGTCCTTCTCCGATGATCCGCTCCGGATGATGCGGGCGGCCAGGTTCGCCGCGCAACTGGGCGTCACAGTCCACGACGACGTCCGGGACGCCATGACGCGCATGGCCGACCGGATCAAGATCATTTCCGCGGAACGCGTGCGGGACGAACTGGTCAAGCTCGTTTGCGGGGCCCGGCCGCGGACCGGGATCGACATCCTTGTGGATACGGGACTGGCCGAACATGTGCTGCCCGAGGTTTCCGCCCTTCGCCTGGAATCCGACGAGCACCACCGGCACAAGGACGTCTACCAGCATTCCCTGCAGGTCCTGGAACAGGCAGCCGAACTTGAAACGAACGCGGACGGGCCTGTGCCCGCGCCGGACTTCGTACTGCGGTTCGCAGCCTTGATGCACGACGTCGGGAAGCCGGTTACGCGCCGCTTCGAACCGGGCGGCGCGGTGAGCTTCCGCCACCACGACATGGTGGGTGCCAAACTCACCAGCAAGCGGATGAAGGCGTTGCGGTTCGACAACGACACCACCAAGGCCGTGGCGCGGCTGGTGGAACTGCACATGCGCTTCTACGGCTACGGTGACGCCGGCTGGAGTGACTCCGCCGTCCGGCGCTACGTCACGGACGCCGGGCCGCTGCTGGAGCGGCTGCACCGGCTTACCCGCTCCGATGTCACCACCAGGAACCAGCGGAAGGCAGAACGCCTGGCCTTCGCCTATGACGACCTCGAGTCACGGATCGCAGCCCTGCGTGAACAGGAATCCCTGGATGCGGTGCGCCCGGATCTCGACGGTGCCCGGATCATGGAGCTGCTGGGGCTTAAACCGGGGCCTGTAGTGGGCCGGGCCTATAAGTTCCTCCTGAATGAACGGATGGAGCATGGACCGCTGCCCACGGAGGAAGCGGAGGCGCGCCTGCTCCGCTGGTGGGCTGAACAGCCTGAATCCGCACCTTCCGGACCCGGGGCAGAAGCCTCTCCAGCCGTCGTCGAACCTTCACCCGTTGAGGAGTCCAAGTGACCAATCCCGCCCTTGCCCCGCGCCCCCAGCTCTGGATCCTCCGCCACGGTGAGACCGAGTGGTCCAAAAGCGGTCAGTACACCGGCCTGACCGACCTCCCCCTGACCGTGGAGGGTGAACAGCAGGCCGTCGAGGCCCGCAAGGTACTGGACGGCGTCGATTTCGATCTGGTGCTCACCTCCCCGCTGCGGCGCGCACGGCGAACCGCCGAGCTGGCTGGATTCCCCGATGCCCGGCATGAGCCGCTGGCCGTGGAATGGAACTACGGCGATTACGAAGGCATCAGCTCCGACCTGATCCGCAAGGACAACCCCGATTACTTGATCTGGACCCACGGCGTACCCAACGGCGAGACCCTGGACGAGGTGGCCGCCAGGGCGGACAAAATCATCGGCCGGATCCTCGAATCAGGGATGGACAACGTGCTGATCGTGGCACACGGGCATTTCTCCCGGATCCTGACTGCCCGCTGGCTGGAATTGCCGCCCGCGGAGGGACGGCACTTTGTCCTGGGAACTGCCAAAGTATGCACCCTGGGCTGGGATAAGAAGACGCCCGCCATTGTCCGTTGGGGCCTCTGAATCGCCTTTAGTAAAAAACTAATCCGCATTTCCCGGGAATTGCTGGCCTTTCGCAGATTCCTGGGGTACCTTTATTCCTGACCCCGCGGCAATCTGCCGGGGCCAAGACCGCATTGCACACCAAGCAGCGGACAGCAGAAAAGGAGGTTGGGAAAATGATGACTTTGACTGGCGAATGGAATGCCCTCGTCAATGCGTTCCCGGCCTTTGCTGATTCTGCAAGCGTTGCCTCGGATACCCCGGATACCTGGCGTTCAGCCGCCGTCTAGGGCCTGCGGCGCCGCTAAACGGCACCAGTCTCCGGCCGGGACCCCGCACGGGCTTCCGCCCGGGACAGCCGTCCGGTAAAGGAACGCACTCCGCTGGCTCTTTGATAGCCACCGCATCACTCCTTCCTTTGTCGTCCGATGTCCCTGCCCGGGCCACCGACGCCGGCAATGGCCAGCTCCGGCGCAACTCCCGTAATTGTCCGAACTTTCAATTGCGCTGATTCCTGCAATTAGTCTGGATTTCTTCCATGGATTGCAGGTCCTTATTTCTGCCTTACTTTTGTGCGCCCTAAAAGGCGCTGATTTGTCATGCCTATTTCCGACTGCCCAAGAAAGGAGGTGGCTCCCCTTGATGCAAAGAATCATGAGACTCCTGTCCCGTCCCCTGCAGCGCCGCAGTTCCCTTAACAGCGACCTGCTGGAGCAGCATCGAAATGACGTATTCGTGCTGATGCACCAGCAGGTTGGCGGCCTGCGCTGACGGCGGGCCCCGGTCCCGTGGAAAGGGGCCGGCTGTAAGCTCGATCCCATGCACGAGACCCAGGCGCCGGAGGATGGTCGACGGCCCCGCATCGTGGTGCCCAGCCGAAGCGACACCCTCCTGCGGAATTTCACCGAGGTAATAGGCGGCCCGCTGGGGACCCGGACGGATCCCGGGGTCGTCACCCCTGGCATCTTTACCGTGGAGCGCGTGCTCATTGCCCTCACGGCGCTGGCAGCCCTGTTGGGGATCCTGCTCAAGGGTTATTGCAGGGCCAACGGGTGGGAGACTCCCACGCAGTTCTATGCCACCTGCTACTCGGACTTTCCGGAGCTGTTCCGGAACCGGGGCATGGCAGCGGGAGTCTTTCCCATCGTGGGCAGCGGCAGCTTGTTCGAATACCCCGTTCTCATCGGATTGATCGCGGGCTTGACGGCATGGTTGGTCCCGGGAGGGGACGCCAACGCCCAGGCATTGGCCTACTTCGACATCAACGCCGTGCTGCTGGCGGCGGCGGCCATGATTACCGTGCTGGTGACTGCGCGGATGCCCGGCCGCCGTCCCTGGGACGCTGCCATGGTGGCACTGGCGCCGGGCATCGTGCTGGCCGGGACCATCAACTGGGACCTTTGGGCTGCCTGCCTGCTTGCGCTGGGAATGTATCTCTTCGCCAGGCAGCGGCTGGTTCCCGCCGGCGTGCTGATCGGCCTGGCCACAGCCACCAAGCTGTATCCCGTGCTGGTGCTGGCGGCCATCCTGCTGCTGGCGGTTCGGACTGCCCGATGGCGGCCACTGCTGGTTACCGCCGGGAGCGCCGCCGCCGCATGGCTGGTGGTCAACCTCCCTTTCGCCCTCGCGAACTTTTCCGGCTGGACCTATTTTTTCCAGTACAGCGCCGACCGGGGCGCCGGATACAGTTCCCCCTGGTTTGCCTACAACCTGGTGGCGGACAGGCTGGGCTGGTCCAAGCTGGGTGCCGAAGGCGTCAGCCTCCTGTCGGGCGGACTCTTCGTGGTGGCCTGCCTCGGGATCGCTGCTGTTGCCCTCACCGCCCGTCGCCGCCCGCGCCTGGCGCAACTCGCATTCCTGATCGTGGCTGCCTTCATCCTGACCAGCAAGGTCTATTCCCCGCAGTACGTGGTGTGGCTCATCCCGCTGCTGGCGCTGGCCAGGCCGCGGTGGCGTGACTTCCTCGTGTGGCAGGGCGTCGAAGCCCTGCATTGGGCTGCCATCTGGATGTACCTTGGTCAGGTGACCAGCGCAGGTTCCTCCCAGCACAACCTGGACATGCCCTACTACGTCCTGGCTGTGGCCGCGCACATGGTCGCGGTGGGCTACCTCATGGCACGCGTCGTCTGGGATATCTACGATCCCATGTACGATCCCATCCGCCGGCACCACCTCGACGATCCCCACGGCGGTCCGTTTGCCAACGCACCGGACCGGTTCCGGCTAAATCCATTCGGCCCGGCCGCTCCGCTGCTTCCCTCGAAAGCAAAGTCCCATGCCTGATGTCGCGGTAGTCGGTTCCGGTCCCAACGGACTCTCCGCGGCAGCGGTCATGGCACGCGCCGGGTTGTCAGTGGAAGTCTTCGAGGCAGCCCCCAAAATCGGTGGTGGCACCCGGACCATAGAGCTCATGCGGCCGGGACACTTCCACGACGTCTGCTCTGCGGTGCATCCCATGGCCGTTGCTTCCCCTTTCTTCCGTGCCTTCGAGTTGCCCCGGCGGGTGGAGCTGGTTACCCCGGAGATTTCCTTCGGGTCACCGCTGGACGGGGGCCGCGCGGCGCTGGCCTACAAGTCGCTGGACAGGACGGCATCGGAGCTGGGCCAGGACGGCCCCGCATACCGGCGGCTCATGGAACCATTGGTCCGGCATATCGACGCTGTCATGGACTTCACGCAGAACCAGCTCCTCCGGATTCCCCGGAACCCCCTGGTGGCCGCCGTCTATGGGCTGCGGACAATGGAGCAGGGCACCGGACTGTGGAACGCCAGGTTCCGGGACGAACTTGCGCCGGCACTCCTCAGCGGTGTGGCCGCCCACGCCATTTCCCATTTGCCCTCCCTCGCAGCCTCCGGCGCCGGTCTCATGCTTGGCGCCCTGGGGCACGCCGGCGGGTGGCCCATCCCCCGCGGCGGTTCCGCATCAATTGCCGAAGCACTTGCCGACGACATCCGGGCACACGGCGGCGCCATTCACACCGACACGCCGATCGACAGGCTGGAACAGCTTCCGGCTGCCCGCGCCACCCTCCTGGACGTTGCCCCCGCGGGGCTGCTCGGAATGGCAGGACATTCCCTTCCCGCCCACTACCGCAGGGCGCTGGAGCGTTTCCGCTACGGCAACGGCTCCTGCAAGGTGGACTTCATCCTGTCCGGCCCCGTGCCGTGGCAGGCAGCCGGGCTCTCCGACGCCGGGACGGTTCATGTGGGCGGCACGCGGGCTGAGCTCGCGCGCTCGGAGAACGAGGTCAGTGCCGGACGCCACCCTGAACGGCCGTATGTGCTCGTGGCCCAGCCCTCCCGGTTCGATGCCGGCCGCGCACCGGAAGGCCGGCACATCCTGTGGACCTACTGCCATGTGCCGTCCGGCTCGACGAAGGACATGACCAGCCAGGTGGTGGCCCAATTGGAACGGTTCGCGCCGGGCTTCCGCGACCTCGTGGTGGAATCGCACGCCATCACCGCTGCGGAACTGGCCGGCTATAACCGCAACTACATTGGGGGCGACTTCAGCGCCGGCGTGATGGATGTCCGCGGACTTGTCCAGAAACCGGTGGTATCTCCCGTCCCGTGGCGGACACCGCTGCTCGGCGTCTACCTGTGCTCGTCATCGACGCCCCCTGGTCCCGGTGTCACGGGCATGCCCGGGCTGCACGCGGCAAAGTATGCCCTCAAGGACATCTTCAAGCTCCCGGTCCCGGATCTGGGCCTGTCCTAGGCCACTGCACGGCGGCAACCGCCGGCGTGGCGCGGCCCACGTCCGGTCCGGGGGATAATGGCGCGATGGGGAAATCAACGAAACTTTCGCTTGCCGTAGCTGCGCTCATTCTCAGTTCCACACTGGTCGCCTGCGATGACGGAACATCCGGAGCGGAAGCTGCCGCCCAACAACTGGCCGGTGCGGTCTCCGCGCTCGATGTAGGGTCTGTGGCTTTCGAGGGCAAAGACGCCGCAGCGGCAAACGACCAGCTGCACCAGGTCTTCGCGGCACTGGACCCGCAAAAGCCAGAGGTCCAGTCAGGCACCCTGACGCTGGACGGAGACAAGGCGTCGGCGCCCTTGAACTACACCTGGAAATTCGGCGATGCGGAGTGGAAGTACACCATCGCAGTGAACTTCAAGAAGTCCGGCGGCAAGTGGCTCACCGTCTGGGACCCGGCCATCCTGGCACCAGGCCTGGCGGACAGTGAGATTGTGACCAAGGGATCCCAGTCCCCCCAGCGTGCAGACATCCTTGGCGCCGGTGACGTCCCGCTGGTGACCTACCGCCCCGTGGTGAACGTGGGCATCGACAAACCGCAGCTCGGCACCGCGGACCCGGCCGATTCCGCCGGTAAGCTGGCGGCACTGGTGGGTGTGGACCCTGCCGCGTACGTACAGCAGGTCAAGGCGGCAGGGGCACAGGCCTTTGTTTCCGCGATCACGCTGCGTGAAGAAGGCCGCACCATCTCAGACGAGCAGATCGCGGCCATTCCCGGCGCCCGCGGGATCCCGGCGTCGATCCCCCTGGCCCCGAGCAGGACGTTTGCCCGCGCAGTGCTCGGATCCGTTGGGGAAGCCACCGCCGAACAGATTGAGGCCTCGAAAGGCGTCCTTACCGCGGGTGATGTCACCGGTATCGGCGGGCTCCAGCAACAGTATGACGAACAGCTCCGTGGCTCGGACGCGGTGGTCATCCGCGCGCAGCGGGCAGACCTGACCCGCGAACAGATCCAGTCGGCGGGTACGGACCCGCGGCGCGTCCTCTTCCAGGTGGCACCCAAGCCGGGGACGCCATTGAAGACCACGCTCGATCCGCGGCTGCAGTCTCTGGCCGAAACCACCCTGGATAAGGTGGGTCCGGCGTCGGCCATTGTGGCCCTGAGGCCCTCCAGCGGCGCCGTGCTGGCCGCCGCCTCGGGGCCCGGCAGCAACGGCTACAACACGGCCATGCTGGGGCAGTACGCCCCCGGATCCATCTTCAAGATGGTGGATTCCCTTGCAATGTTCCGCAACGGGATGACGCCGGACTCCACCGTCCAGTGCACGCCCACGCTCACGGTCGACGGACGGACCTTCAAGAACTCCGAAGGCTACCCGGAAACCTCGCTGGGTGCGGTCACCCTGCGCGACGCCTTCGCCCACTCCTGCAACACCGCCTTCATCTCGCAGCGCGATTCTGTCTCACAGGGCCAGCTTGAAGCAGCGGCCACATCCATGGGGGTGGCGGTTGAAGCACCCAAACTCGGCGCAGAAGCATTCCTGGGTTCCGTCCCAGGTGAAGCCCAGGGCACGGAGCACGCGGCTTCCATGATTGGCCAGGGCAAAGTGCTGCTGTCCCCGCTGGCCGCCGCGATCATGGCCGGCTCGGTCGCCAAGGGCGCCCCGGTCTCGGCGCAGCTGGTCCTGAACCCCGACGCCGGTGCTCCCGCCGCCGGAACAACGGCGGGTTCCACCGCTCCAGCAGCCGAAGCATCGGCGACGGCCACTGCGCAGGCGCCCTCCACGGCGTCGGACAAGCCCATCACCGCAGCGGAGGCGGCATCGCTGTCGGACATGATGCGCGCCGTGGTCACTTCCGGGCACGCGGGCTTCCTGTCCAGCGTCCCCGGCGCACCGGTAGGAGCCAAGACGGGAACCGCCGAATTCGGAACCGAGAACCCGCCCAAGACCCACGCCTGGATCGTGGCCGTCCACGGTGACCTGGCCGTGGCCGTGTTCGTGGAGGACGGCGGCCTGGGCGCCACCACCTCCGGGCCGTTGCTGAAGCAGTTCCTCACCGCCGCCGGCTAGGAAGCGGCGTGGGAGGATTGACGGCGTGGCCCATATTGACGTTTCCGGCATCGACTACTTCCTCTCCGACGGCACCCAGCTGCTGAACGGGGTGACCTTCAAGGTCCCGGACGGCACCAAGACCGCCCTGATCGGCCCCAACGGCACAGGTAAAACCACCCTGTTCCGGATCATCGCCGGGGATTTGGTCCCCGACGAGGGCGTCATCGGGCGCTCCGGCAACATGGGCATCATGCGCCAGTTCGTGGGCCAGGTCCGGGATGGTTCCACGGTCCGGGACCTGCTGGTCTCCGCTGCTCCCCCGGCCCTTGCGGCCGCCGCCCGAGAGGTGGACGAGGCCGAACTGGCCATGCTGGAGCACGACGACGAGCCCACCCAGATGCGGTACGCCCAAGCGATCGTGGACTGGGGCGATGCCGGGGGCTACGACGTCGAAACCGTCTGGGACGAGGTCTGCATGGCCGCGCTGGGACTCCCGTTCGACCGCGCGCAGCACCGCCCGGCGTCGACCCTTTCCGGCGGCGAGCAGAAGCGCCTGGTGCTGGAGGCACTTTTCGCAGGCCCGGACGACCTCCTGCTCCTGGACGAGCCGGACAACTACCTGGACGTCCCGGGCAAGCGCTGGCTCGAGGAAAAACTGAATGACTCAAAGAAGACCGTCTTCTTCATCAGCCACGACCGGGAACTGCTGAACAACGCGGCCGGCCGCATTGTCACCTTGGAGCCCGGAATCAACGGAGCGGCAGCATGGATCCATGGCGGCGGCTTTGGGTCCTACGTCGAGGCACGCGCAGACCGGAACGCGCGTTTCGAGGAGCTCCGCAAGCGCTGGGACGAGGAGCACATCAAGCTCAAGGAACTCGTCAACATGTACAAGAACAAGGCTGCCTTCCGCTCCGACATGGCGAACCGGTACCACGCGGCGCAGACCCGGCTGGCCAAGTTCCTGGAGGTTGGGCCGCCCGAGGCCCTGCCCATCGAGCAGAATGTCCAGATGCGGCTCAAGGGCGGCCGAACGGCCAAGCGGGCCATCGTGGCGGTGCGGCTGGAGCTCACGGGCCTGATGAAGCCGTTCTCCACCGAAGTGTGGTTTGGCGACCGGGTCGGTGTTCTCGGATCCAACGGCTCGGGCAAGTCGCACTTCCTCCGGCTGCTCGCCACCGGCGGCACCGACCCCGAACGCGAGCACCTCCCCGTTTCCGATGTGGAGATCGCCGAGGTACCCCACGAGGGAACCGTGAAGCTGGGTGCCCGGATCCGGCCAGGATTCTTCGCCCAGACCCACGTCCGGCCCGACCTGCTGGGCAAGACCCTCCTGGAGATCCTGCACCGCGGCGACGAACACCGTTCCGGGCTGGGTCGCGAGGCCGCCGCCGGCGCGCTGGACGGCTACGGCCTGGCGGGGCAGTCGGAACAGAAATATGAGTCCCTCTCCGGCGGTCAGCAGGCGCGGTTCCAAATCCTGCTGCTCCAGCTCAGCGGCGCCACGCTGCTCCTGCTGGACGAGCCCACGGACAACCTGGACCTGCATTCGGCCGAAGCGCTGGAACGGGCCATTGACCACTTTGAGGGGACCGTGCTGGCCGTGACCCACGACCGCTGGTTCGCGCGGACCTTCGACCGGTTCCTGGTCTTCGGTTCGGACGGCAAGGTCTATGAGTCCGCGGAGCCCGTTTGGGACGAACAGCGGGTGGAGCGCGCCCGCTGAGGGTTCGATCACATGAGTGATCAAATGATCAAGTATTGATAGCATTTGATCATGAAGACGGATGAGCGGCACCGCGTAATCGCCGAAGTCCTGCGGCAGCAGCCGGAGGTGAGCGTGGAGGAACTGATGCAGGCCTGCGGCGCCTCCGGAGCAACCATCCGCCGCGACCTCGAGGTTTTGGCCGGCCATGGTGTCCTTCGCAGGGTCCACGGCGGGGCCAGGAGCCTGATAGGGCAGGGGCAGAATCCCGGCTACGGACAGCGGGAGCTGGAGGAGCAGGACGGCAAGAGGCGCATTGCGGCAGCCGTCGCCGGCCTCCTGGCGGAGAACGAGCACGTCTGGCTGGACAGCGGAAGCACCGCCACCGCAGTGGCCCGGGCCGTGGCGGGCAGGGAACTGACGCTGATGCCCATGTCCCTGCAGGCCTTGAACGCGGCAGCTGAGGGAGACGGCGCAGGGGGCTCACGCCCCGCGCTGCTCTTGCCTGGAGGAAGCGTGGTGCCCGGTGAACTCTGCTTCCGCGGACCACTGGCCGAGTCCACCATCAGGTCCCTGCGTTTCGACACCGCGGTGCTGACGCCGTGTTCCGTGGACTTCAAAGACGGACTCCTGGCCCACGACCTTGAAGATGCGGCCGTCAAGGCAGCCGGCCTGCAATCCGCAGCCCGGGTGGTGGTAGCCGCCTCGGCCGCGAAGTGGCAGGCCCACGCCAGGGTTCTCGTGGCGGGACTGGACCGGGTGGACGTCATCGTCACGGACCGGAAATTCAGTGCACAGGACAAAGCCGAACTTGAGAAATACCCAGTGGAAGTAGTGAGTGTATGAGCACCAATACCGGAACGGACCAGCAGGCAGGACTAAAGGCCGCCGCTGCGGCAACCTTCGTGGTTTTCGGCATCAACGGGCTTGTCTTTGCAAGTTGGGCCGCCCGCATCCCCGCCGTCACCCAGACGCTGCACATCACTTCCGGCCAAATGGGCACCCTGCTGCTGTGCACGGCCGTTGGCTCCCTGCTCGCGCTGCCAACCGCCGGACTCGTGGTGGGCCGGCTCGGAACGGCCAATACCGTGCGCTATGCCGGGCTGCTGGCCGCGGCCGCCGGCGTGGGCATCGCCATGTCACTCCTGACAACGTCCATTCCCGGAACGGCCGTGGCACTTTTCTTCTTCGGCATTGGAATTGGCCTCTGGGACGTGGCGCAAAACATCGAAGGGGCTGACGTGGAGCACAAGCTCCGGCGGACCGTCATGCCCCAGTTCCACGCAGCCTTCAGCGGAGGCGCCTTCGTAGGGGCCCTGGTGGGGGCGGGGCTGTCAACCCTCGGCGTGGACCTGCCATTGCACCTTATGGTGATCGCAGCCGTCGTGGTGCTGGTGGCGCTGACGGTGCCGCGCTACTTCCTCCCCCACGTCTCGACTGCCCCTGTGGACGGGGAGCCGAAACGAACCAAGGGACCGTCCGCCTGGCGGGACAGCAGGACCTTGCTCATTGGTGTGGTGGTCCTCGGCGCCACGCTTACCGAAGGCGCAGGCAACGACTGGATCGCCAAGGCCTCGGTGGACGGGCTTGCCACCTCCGAATCCACCGGCGCCCTCATGTTCGCGTTGTTCGTCCTGGCCATGACGGCCATGCGGTTCCTGGGCGGGAGGGTCATCGACAAGTACGGCCGGGTGGCCGTCCTGCGGGCCAGCATGGCCGCGGCCGCCGCCGGACTGGGTCTCTTCGTGATGGCATCAAACATTTGGCTGGCAGGTATTGGAGCTGCCCTGTGGGGCGTGGGCGCCGCCCTGGCCTTTCCCATGGGTATGTCCGCAGCTTCGGATGACCCCAACCATTCTGCGGCCCGCGTGTCTGTTGTATCCACTTTGGGGTATATATCTTTCCTGGCCGGCCCGCCGTTGCTGGGATACCTGGGTGACCTCACCGGAATCCACACCGCGCTGCTGGCCATCATGGCGCCCATCCTGGTGGCACTGCTCCTCGCCGGAGCGGCGAAACCCCTGCGCGTTGAACCGGGGCCAGCCCCGGAGGAGTAGCCCGTGGGGTTAGGGTGATCCCATGCAAAGCAGCAAGCCCCCGGGCCGGAGCTGGGTCAGCCGCCTCGATAGATACCTCGTAGGGCATGTTTCGGGCCTGCCCGGAGGCAACCACGACGCCTTCTTCCGCCGCCTCTCCGCCTCCGCCAACCAGGGGAAACTCTGGATGGGGACGGCAGCGGCCCTGGCCCTCTTCCCGGGGAAGACCAGGAGGGCGGCGGTGCACGGGCTGATCGCACAGGGAGTGGCGTCGGCAGTGACCAACGTGGTGTTCAAGACACTGCTCCCCCGCACCCGGCCGCTCCCCGAGCACCTGCCGGTCTTCCGCTTCGTGCATCCGCAGCCCACGAGCTCCTCCATGCCGTCCGGGCACTCCGCATCAGCCGTAGCGTTTGCCGTGGGAGCCGGCCTGGTCCGTCCGGCGCTGGGAATCGCGCTGGCTCCGGCCGCCCTGGGGGTGGCCTATTCGAGGGTCCACACCGGCGCGCACTGGCCCTCCGATGTAATCTTCGGGTCGGTCCTGGGTGCAGGAGCTGCCCTGGTGACGCGCCACTGGTGGCCCGTCCGTCCGCCCATCCCCCCGACCACGCGGGCGGTAACCAGCGCACCGGCACTGCCGGGCGGTGAGGGCCTCAGTATCGTTGTGAACACCCTGGGCGGCTCTTTCAAGGAGGAAACCGCGGCAGCGCTCCAAGAAGTATTCCCAAAGGCGCATACGAATGTCGTGCAGCCGGATGAAGACCTGGTCCAGCGCATCAATGCCACTGCAGACCATCCCGGCACCCTGGCCCTCGGTGTCTGGGGCGGAGACGGGACCGTCGGCGCCGCAGCCGCTGTCGCCGTCGAACGCTCCATACCCCTGCTGGTCCTGCCGGGCGGGACGCTCAACCACTTTGCCCGCGACGCCGGGACCGGCAGCCTCAAGGAGGCGGTCGCGGCCGCGGAAAAGGGCGACGCGGCGCTGGCCGACGTTGGTGTGGTCACCGTGGAACGCGGACTTGCCGGCAATCCCGAAGTCTCCCGGCTGATTATGCTGAACACCTCCAGCGTGGGCCTTTATCCGAATCTTGTGCGGCGGCGGGAACACCTGCAGCCGGCGCTGGGCAAGCCGCTGGCCGGTGTTGTGGCCATGTTCCGCACCTTCGCCGCAGGCACCCCCACAACGTTGAGCGTGGACGGCGTCCGCCACAAGGTGTGGATCGCCTACCTGGGCCGCGGCCGGTATTATCCACGGGACCACGCACCCCTGATCAGGCCGGTGATGGACGACGGGGTCCTCGACGTCCGGCTGATCACCGCCGACGAATCCTTTGCCCGGCTCCGGCTTCTGTGGTCCGTGCTGACGGGGACGGTGGCAAGCTCAAGGATCACCCACCTGCGGGAAGCCACCGAGGTGAGGATCGACGCCGGCGGCGCGCCCATGGCACTGGCAGTGGACGGAGAAGCGCTGGCCGGTGTCCGGAAGGTGGCCTACGAAGTACGGCCCAAGGCCTTGGCGTACTACTCACCACGCCCCTGACATGGGCCACGCCGGGGAGGACAACCCTGATTCTCCCCTGAATCATCCCTGAAACCGGCCCAAAGCGGCGCCTGCCTCGGTAGCGTGGGGAAGGTATCCGCACCCCACAACGTCCGCAGCCGTCCGCTGCCGTTCAAAGGATGATTCATGATCGAGGTAAACGGGCTGACAAAGGTCTATGGCGACAAAACCGCCGTGGCCGGTGTCAGTTTCACCGTCAGGGCAGGGCAAGTCACCGGCTTCCTTGGACCGAACGGGGCAGGAAAGTCCACCACCATGCGCATGATCATGGGACTGGACCGGCCAACGTCAGGGTCAGCGACCGTAAACGGACTGCCCTACGGGCAGCACAAAGCCCCGCTGCGGGAGGTGGGCGCCCTGCTGGATGCCAAAGCCGTCCACACCAGCCGCAGCGCCTACAACCACCTGCTGGCGATGGCCGCCACCCACAGCATCCCGAAAGCCAGGGTGCACGAAGTCATCGAAATGACCGGACTCGAGGCGGTGGCGCGCAAGAAAGCCGGCGGATTCTCGCTGGGCATGGGTCAGCGCCTGGGCATCGCAGCGGCACTGCTGGGGGACCCCCAGACGCTCATCCTCGATGAACCCGTCAACGGCCTGGACCCTGAGGGCGTGGTCTGGGTGCGGAATCTCGTGCGGTACCTTGCCGGTCAAGGGCGGACGGTGTTCCTCTCCAGCCACCTGATGAGCGAGATGGCACAGACGGCGGACCATTTGGTTGTCATTGGCCGCGGCCGCGTCATTGCCGATGCCCCCATCCGGGACATCATCGCCGGGAAGGGCCAGTCCCGGGTCCGCGTCCGCACCGACCAGCCCGACCACCTGCGCCAGCTCCTGGCCGGCCGTGGAGCATCCATTGAGGTGCCCGAGCGGGAACTGCTCGAAGTGACCGGCCTGGATCCCAGGACCATTGCAGCCACGGCCCTGGAAAACCAGGTCATGGTGTATGAACTCACGCCCCTTGTGGCCAGCCTCGAGGAGGCCTATATGGAACTGACCAAGGACGACGTCGAATACCACTCCCTGCCCGCTGCGGAGGTAGCCCACTCATGAGCTCCACGACCACTGAATCCATGCCCTCCCCCGCCGGACCGGACCCGCGCAGTGCCGGACGCTCCCTTCCCGGGCCCACCTTCATCCGGGTGCTCAACTCGGAAGTCATCAAGTTCCGCAGCCTTCTTTCGACCCTGATCCTGCTCGCCTCCACGGCCGTCGTGATGGTTGGCTTTGGCGCGTTGTCCGCATGGGGGACGGGCCAGTTCGCCGATGCGGCCACCCGGGACCCGCAGGCTGCTGCCCGGATGGCAGCACAGGGCGGAGACCTTGCCGTCAGCGTGCCTACGTCCGGCATCGCCTTCGCCCAGCTGATTCTCGGCTCCCTTGGCGTGCTGCTGATGAGTTCGGAATTTACTACCGGAATGGCACGGTCCACCTTCGCGGCAGTTCCCCGCCGCCTCCCGGCATTCGGTGCCAAGCTGGTGGTGGTCATGGTGACTTCGTTCGTGGTCACGGCTGCCTCCACGTGGGTGGCAGGACTGGTGGCGGTGCCTATCCTGGACAACTACGGACTGAAGCTGGACCTTGGCAGCTCCCAGTCGGTGAAGCTCCTTCTGGTCAACAGCATCTATGTGGCCGCCGTCGCCGCCATCGGGATGGCCCTGGGGACGCTGATCAGGAATTCGGCCGGCGGCATTATGAGCTTGGTGGGCATCTTCTTCGTGGCACCGATTGCATTCCAGCTCATCCCCGGGGACTTCTTCAAGGAAGCCCGCAAATACCTGCCAGGCAACACCGTGGAGCCTTTGACGGCCGCCCAGCACGTTCCGGATACCCTGGAGGCCTGGCAGGCAGGACTGGTCCTGGGCGCCTGGGTGGTTATCCCCGTCCTGCTCGCAGCCGTGCTGCTGAAGCGCCGGGACGTATAGGCCCGCGGGGCCGGTTTCCGCCACGCGCCCGGGGTGGCCGCGTGGTTTCGGGCACATTACAAATATGCCTGGAGGAAAACTTTTATTGCCCCTGACGGTCTCCGCTTGGAGCGCCGTCCTGTTGGCCGGAACCAGATCTGTTGGACTGCACAAAGCAAGGCGCATAATGGCGGATCTAGGGTGAGACGACGATGTGGTGCATCACACGGTCCGCCGGTGACCACCAAGGCACGTCGCCCAACCCATGCTATTTCCCAACAGGACGGCACTTCCATGCATGCTGACCAGCAACTTTCAAAGTCCCTGAAACCCAGGCACCTGTCCATGATCGCCATCGCCGGCGTCATCGGTGCAGGACTCTTCGTCGGCTCGGGGGCAGCCATCCAGCAGGCCGGTCCCGGCATCCTCGTGGCGTATGCGGCCGCCGGCCTGGTGGTCATCCTGGTGATGCGCATGCTGGGTGAGATGGCCGCCGCAAACCCCGAAACGGGTTCCTTCTCCACCTACGCGGACAAGGCGCTGGGCCGCTGGGCAGGGTTCAGCATCGGCTGGCTCTACGCCTGGTTCTGGATCATCGTCCTGGGCATTGAAGCCACAGCGGGTGCCGCGATCATGCACCGCTGGGTGCCGGGCATCGACCAGTGGGTGTGGGCCCTTGTCCTCATGGTGCTGCTGACGCTCACCAACCTCGGCTCCGTGAAGTCCTACGGCGAGTTCGAGTTCTGGTTCGCGTCCATCAAGGTCGCGGCGATCGTCCTGTTCCTGATCTTTGGCGTTGCCGCCATCCTGGGGCTCATCCCCGGTGTCCCTGCGCCCGGCCTGAGCAACCTGCTCGACAATGGCGGCTTCATGCCCAACGGTCCGGGAGCCGTCCTGGCCGGCATCCTGGTGGTGGTCTTCTCCTTCTTCGGGGCCGAAATCGCCACCATCGCCGCCGGTGAATCGGAGAACCCCGTAGACGCCGTGAAGAAGGCCGTGAAGTCCACCGTGTGGCGCATACTGGTTTTCTACATCGGCTCCATCGCCGTGGTGGTCACCCTGCTTCCCTGGAACTCCGCTTCCGTCGCCAAGAGCCCGTACGTTGCGGTCATCGAGCTGTTTGGCATCCCCGGCGCCGGGACCATCATGGACGTCGTGGTGCTGACCTCGGTCCTCTCCTGCCTGAACTCCGGCCTCTACACCGCCAGCCGGATGCTGTTCTCCCTCTCCACCCGCGGTGACGCCCCGCGCTCCTGGACCCGCATCTCCCGCCGAGGCGTTCCCGCTGCCGCCGTGCTCGCCTCCACCGTGGTCGGCTTCGTCACCGTGGGCCTGAACTACATCGCCCCGGACACGGTGTTCCTCTTCCTGGTGAACACCTCCGGTGCCATTGCCCTGTTTGTGTGGCTGGTCATCTCCGCCTCGCAGCTGGTCCTCCGCCGTCGGATGGGTGCCGCAGCGAAGGACCTTCAGCTGAAGATGTGGCTCTTCCCATACCTCACCTGGGCAGCGATCATAAGCATCGTGGCCCTGCTGATCGGCATGGTGATCGTGGAATCCACGCGTGAGTCCCTGCTGCTCTCCCTGGCGCTGGCCGCCGTTGTGGTGGCAGTGGGCGCCCTCCGGTACCGCCGCAAGGATGCGGCAGCGGACGCACAGCCCGCCGTAGCCGCCGTAGCCGCCGAGGCTGCCCCGGCTCCCGCGGAGTAGGGCGGCGCTAGACTCGGGACCATGCCTTTGCCTTCCTCTGCCGCAGACCACATCCAGGACCTTGGCGCCTTTGTCAGCGCATCGCCGTCGAGCTTCCATGCAGCGCACGAGGGAGGCCGGCGGCTGGCGGAGGCCGGGTTCACGCGCCTGGATGAGCTGGAGCCGTGGGAGGGCGGGCCGGGTTCGTTCTACATCATCCGCGACGGCGCGCTGATCGCGTGGGTGGTCCCGGAGGGTGCGGGACCGGCCACCGGATTCAACATCCTCGGCGCGCACACCGATTCGCCGTCCTTCAAGCTCAAGCCCAAGCCCACCACCGGAGCCCACGGCTGGCTTCAGGCGGGTGTGGAGGTCTACGGCGGCCCGCTGCTGAATTCCTGGCTGGACCGCGAGCTGCGGCTCGCGGGCCGGCTGGTGATGCTGGACGGTACCGAGCACCTTACGGCCACCGGACCGCTGCTCCGCTTCCCCCAGCTGGCCATCCACCTGGACCGGGCAGTGAACGAGGGGCTGGCGCTGGACAAACAGCGGCACATGAATCCGGTGTGGGGGCTGGGGAATCCGTCGGATTCCGATCTGCTGGGCGTGCTGGCGGGGTCGGTTGCCGGGGCGTCCGTCGATCCGGCGCAGATTGGCGGGTACGACGTCGTCATTGCAGACACGCAGGACCCTGCGGTTTTCGGCGGCAAGGGGGAGTTCTTCGCATCCGGGCGGCTGGATAACCTTTCGGCCACGCATGCAGGCCTGGCGGCGCTGGCCGCCCACGCCGGTTCCCGGGCCGACGGCGGTCCCATCGCAGTGCTGGCGGCCTTCGACCACGAGGAAATCGGGTCCAACTCCCGCTCCGGTGCGTGCGGGCCCATCCTTGAGGACGTGCTGGTGCGCATCTCTGACGGCCTGGGCGCGACGGTGAGCCAGCGGCGGCAGGCCCTGGCGGCGTCGTTCTGCCTCTCTGCCGATGCCGGCCACGCGGTGCACCCGAACTACCCCGAGCGGCACGACCCGGCCAACCACCCCGTGCTGAACGGCGGCCCGCTGCTGAAGATCAACGCCAACCAGCGGTACGCCACGGACGCCTTTGGTGCCGCGTTCTGGGCCCGGCTCTGCGGCGAAGCCGGGGTGCCGTACCAGGAGTTCGTCTCCAACAACGTGGTGCCCTGCGGCTCCACGATTGGCCCGCTCACCGCCACCCGGCTGGGAATCCGGACCGTGGACGTGGGCGTGCCGCTGCTGTCCATGCACTCCGCGCGCGAGTTGTGCGGCGTGGAGGATCCGTACCGCCTGGCTGTTGTCACGGAGCTGTTCTTCGGGACGGCTGCGTAGGTCTAGTGCACCCTTCCATGTTGGATCAATTCGTGGTTGACCTCGCGGGCAGGTACGCCTGCCCAGGTTTCCCCATCCGGGACGTGGCTCAGTACGGCAGCGCCTATGCCGATCGTCGCATAGTCTCCGACTGACGTTCTTTCCCGAACGCTCGAATTCAAGCCGAGGGAGGCGCCCCTGCCGACCCTGACTCCACCCCCCAAGGAAACGCCGGCGGCTAAGGTAGCAAAGTCGGACACATCGTCGTCGTATGAGAACGTCACGTGTGGCATGGCCACCACGTGCGCGCCCAGCGTTACGCCGGCAGTCAGAGTTACGTTCTGAAGCAGGATACTCCCGCGGCCAATCCGGCATCCCTCCGGGTAGTGGGCAGAGGGGTCTACTGCTGTTGCGTACCGTGACTCGTTGATTCCGAGCGAAGCGAGCCTCGCAACTACAGCCTCCCGTTCCCGGCTTGGCGCCACGCACACGAGAAGGAAAGCGTGTGTGTAGTGGGGAGCATCACCGATGCTCCCCAGTACCGGCGCTCCGTCCACTGTGACACCGGCCATTTCGTTGTCGTCATCGAGCAACCCGACGACGTCGTACTGGCCACTTCCGCGGACCATTGCGAGAACCTCCCGGGCGAGGCCCGTCGCCGCGACCAGTATCAGCTCGCTCATATGACTACCGGAGAAGCAATATTGCGAATGGCGTTAATCACGCGATTGATGCTGGTGGCATCCAGTTCATGGAACACCGGAAGGACCAAAGTCCGGTCGCTGAGCCGCTCACTGTAGTTGAGCCGTATGTTGCCAATATCCCGCCACCTGTAGGCGGGCTGGCGGTGAGCAGCGTAGGCCCCTCGGCGCGCCGTTACGCCCGCATCTGCCAAACGCTCCACCAACGATTCGCGCGTAGCGGGGAACGCCGGCAGGACTTCCACCCATAAGGCCTGGAAATTGGTGGTGCCGTAGGGCGGATCCGAAACAAATCGCAAACCTTCCAAACCCGAGAGCGCGCCGGTATAGATACCTGCAATCCGCCGTCGGCGTTCCACCATGGCCGGGAGGCGCATCAACTGGCAAAGGCCGATGGCTGCCTGGAGATCAGTCATCTGGTAGTCGAAGCCGACCTCCAGGCACACCTCCCTCGACCGAAGTGGCTGATCTGTATCTTCAGGCGCGAGGTTGCTGCCATGGGTCCGCAGGGACCTTGCCCGGGCCGCCCAGTCGGCCCGGCGGGTAGTGAGCATCCCGCCTTCGCCGGTGGTGAGGATATGATCCGGGTGGAACGACCAGACCGCAATGTCAGATCCCGCGCCCACCGGCTTACCCCTGTAGAGCGACCCGATCGCGCAAGCCGCATCCTCTATCAATGTGATCTCGTGTCGGTTGCAAAGTTCCCGGATGGGGTCGAGATCCACGGGTACACCGGCTTGGTCTACGACGATAACCGCACGCGTGTCCAGGGTGAGGGCGGCATAAATTGTTTCTACCGTAACGTTTCCTGTAGCCGGATCAACATCGCAGAATACCGGCCGCGCGCCCACATAGGTGACGGCGTTTGCCGTTCCCACGGCAGCAAGGGAGGGGACCACCACATCATCACCTGGACCGATACCGGCCACCACCAGTGCGAGGTGCAACGCCGTCGTGCAGCTTGACGTCGCAACGGCGAACCGGGCTCCTTGCGCAGCTGCGAAAGCAGCCTCGAATTCCCTGACCTTTCTGCCCTGGTTGAGGTAACCCGAATGGACCACGTCCGCCAAGGCGTCGACTTCCTCTTGCCCGAGCCAGGGCTTCACCACATCTATCCTGGCAACTACTGCTTCAGTAGCCACAAGACACCAACTTTCCTTTGATGAGCAGGACGTCGACCAACAAGTTCGCTTAGGTTGGCCACAGCACGCTCTGAGGCCAGTCATCGGCCAGACCGCCGTGAGTGTCGCCAAGCGGGGACACTACTCCCGACACTTGGCCATCCAGGCTTCTGCTCCGGGAAACGGCTTCCAGCACGGCCAGGATTCTTGAGGTGGGTGAATTTGGGGAGTGACCGTCGTTCTGGCGACGTATGTTGCGCGAAAACGCATCAGCCATCCGCTCCATTGTTTGCTGTTCAACGGACGGCCCAGTGCCGTCTTCGCCGGGTAGTTGAAGAAGATTGAGCTCAGGGACAGGTGGGGTTGACAGCTTCTGTAATGCAGGCGAGGAAGGATCGTAGACGCGCAGGCGCTCTTTTTGCACCCCCGCGTCCCATACAACCGTGAGGCGGGTACCAGCTATCAACAGTTGGTGGCATTTAGAACGGCTTAGCCTGTTGACGTGAAGATGAACCGGAGCATCATTCGGAAGCCTGAAATATATGTGGCCTACACAATCCCGCCCTGTGCCGAGAGGGTCACCACCGAATGCGGAGACGTCCAGCGGAGCAAGCCCGCCCGGTAACACTTCATCCATTACGGCGAAGCTGCGGGGTGCAAGATCCCAGAAGACGTCCCTTTCCGTGTTCAGAAGATTGGTTTCGGAAAGAAGGGCTTCAACAAACATGATGTCACCAAGCGAGCCGGCATCAATCAACTTTTGGATCTTTTGAATGGAAGGTTCATAAGAGTGGGGCCGGCCTGCCATCAGGACCAAGCTGCCCATTCTCGCTTCCGCCGCCATCTCCTGTGCGTGCGAAAGGCTGTCCGCCAAGGGTTCGTCGGCGAGGACATGCTTGCCGGCCCGCAACGCTGTCATGGCGGTCCCGTGCCGGGCGCCAAGCGGGGTGGCAATTGCAGCGGCGTCGACCTCAACGCAATCCAACAGTTCATCTATCGTCTCGAAACAGGGGACCGTTCCAAGTTGCTTTCCCATGATGCTGGCCCTGTTGACGTCTACGTCGCAGATGGCTGCTAATTCCCAATCCGGGCAAACCTGAAAGGCTCTGGCCAGCCCAGCCCCTCGCGGTCCGGCACCAATCACAGCGATAGCGAGCTTGGTTGCTGGCGCACTGTGAAAACCAAAATCGCCTGGCACTGCATTCATCGCGTTCCCTCCCTATCAAGCCATTAGTAGGCGCCGGAAGGCTGGACAACGGCACGGAAGGTCCGCCACAGAATCAGCAGGTCCCCGGCGATCGACCAGTTTTCGACGTAGTACAGGTCCAGTCGGACGGCTTCGTCCCACGAAAGGTCAGAGCGGCCGTTTATTTGCCAAAGACCTGTCAGGCCCGGCTTGATAAGGAGGCGCCGGTGAGTATGACGCTCGTAGGCGCTGACCTCGCTGGCGAGTGGGGGTCGGGGCCCCACAAGGCTCATATCGCCTAAGATCACATTCCACAGCTGCGGTAATTCATCCAACGAATACTTACGCATCCAGCGCCCGCATCTCGTGACGCGCGGATCGTTGTGCATCTTGAAGAGAACACCGGCCCCTTCATTTTCCTTCGCCAAGGTTTCCAGGCGCTGCTCGGCGTCGACCACCATAGACCGGAATTTGTACATTCCGAACGTCCGCCCATCCTTCCCGATGCGCTCCTGGCGAAACAGAACAGGGCCCGCGCTGTCTTTCTTGACGACGACGGCGAGGAAGAACAGAATCGGCGACAGGGCAATGAGTGCACCGCCCGCAAGCACCACATCCACTGCCCGCTTCAGGATGTGCCTTCCTCCGGAATACTGGGGGATGTCCACATGCATAAGCGGCAGACCCTCTACAGGGCGCCAGTGGATACGGGGACCAGCGACGTTTGTCAAAGTGGCCGCAAGGACCATCTCCGCCGAACATTCCTCAAGCCTCCAGCCCAGTTCACGAATGAACCGGTTTCCCCCGGGCAGGGGGCCTGCGATGATCACCGCGTCCGCAGTGGCGAGACGCGCTGTTCTGGGAATGTCAGCCGTAGAGGACAGGACCGGAACCAGCTTGTTGTCCACGCGGAGTCGGGCTCCACGCCTGGAGCCCGGGAGGCAGACACCCAGGATTTCGTATACCGGGCCCGACTTCTTCTCAATCTGATGGACGACGTAGCGGACATCCTCGGGTTCGCCGACGACGATGGCTCGGGAAAGGTGGCGCCCTTTCGCCTTTTCCCTCGCCAGCCTACGGCGAAACACCCATCGGTTGGCCGTAAGGGCAATGATCCCCGCCGGCAGGGAAATCGTCGCCAAGGGGGCGCCGCCCTGGATCGAGAAGATCACGGCGGCCAGGGCAAGAAAACCAAAGACACGGAAGGTAGCTCCCGCTACACGCTTATACTCATCGGCTCCTACACCGAGGACTTTGGGGTCGCGTGTCCGCTGAACTTCCAGAGCTGCTATCCAAATGAGAGCTACTGCCGCGGAGGCTGCAACTCCGGTTTTGGATCCTTCGCGGAACATCCCGCTGCTAGCCAGCTCAGAGCCCAGGAATACGGACCCAGCCACCAACAGGGAGTCCGTAATTCTGAGGAGGTTGATGTGGGTCGCGATCCAGTCGGCCGATGCCTTGCGTCCCTTAGCCGGCACGGCTACCAGGCTGGCAGGCTGGGGGGAATCGATATGGCTCCTGCGGACAGGAAATCCGTTGTCCAAGTTGCCGGTGTAAAGCGGTCGGCCTGACCCGCCGAAGGAGATCGGGTTTCGTTCCCGGGAAATAGGTACTTCTGCCATCGTGGCCCCTAACGGATGTTCACCGGAGTTGTGACTTTGACGCAAAGTTAGCTGTGGAAAGCATCAAGAAACGCGTTCTGCCCGCTTCGCTGTGGATCCTGCCGAGGTATGTTGTGGGAAATGCGGGGACCTGCAGGGAAACTCATCACAGGACCGGAAGGACGTATGGCTCCGGGAGTGAGTTGGCTTTCCCTGCTGCAAGGGCGGTGAGCTGCGCCCGTGACTCGACGCCGAGTTTTCGATAGATCGCAGTGAGGCGAACTTCCACCGTCCGAACGGAAACAAAAAGAGTGGCCGCAATTTCCTTGTTTCGCATGCCCCTTGCAACCATTGTGGACAAGACACGCTCGTGGTCAGCCAGCAGCAGCATGGCAGGATTTCCCTGCGGACCCGGTGCTTCCACCCTCTCGTTAAGCAGAAGGGAATCCACCTTCTGGAGCCAGGCATTGGCGCCGATTTCATCGAAAATAACCTTTGCCCGCATCATTTCGTCCCGGGCATCACGCGTTCGCCCGAGGGCTTTCAGCCGCTCCGCATAGCACAGCATCGTCCTGGCCCGCTCGAGCAAGGACTCATGTCGGTTCCGGTCTTCGAGCGCCTGGGCAAATAGCTGGAGGGACTGTTCACCGTCTGCCAAAATTGCTCGACTTCTGGCAAGGGCTGCCATCAACCACGGGGAACGGAGTCCGACTGACCGGCTTTCAAGGCTGGCAAGAACCTGGGTGGCCTCCTGGTGGCGCCCCAGCCGCACCAAAACCTCAATAAGGTCTGCATCGCACCGCAGCAGTGTGGGGTTTGTGAAACGCGAACCAATTTCGGCCGCGCGGGAGAGCTGGGCGAGTGACTCCGCTAAGTCGCCGCGCAGCAACGCAAAATGCCCCTGCCACGACGCGAGCTGGGCAGTGGTGGCGGCATGGCTCTCGACGCCGGCATGCCGCTGCGCTTCTTTTGCGTAGCTCCGAGCCATAGGCTCATCGCCCAGCGCATGCGCCCGCCAGGTACGGAATACAAGGCGCATGCCGCGATGGTAGGTGGATCCCGGCACTCGCTGTTCAAGCTCGTCGATGAGTTTGACGGCCGTACGAACGTTGCCTGCCCTGATCTCGTTGTCGGCCGAAAGGAACAATGCTGTTTCGCGCCAGTTGCAGTCGGCGTCCGCTGCGGAAGACCGCACCCTTGCGAAGATCTCCTGCGCTTCACTGTGCCTTTCGGCGTAGCTGAGGGCGCGACCATGAATGAGCAGGCCTGCGATGGTGCTATCCCCACCAGGGGTATGTTTGGGATTCGCGGATTCCGCGTCTCCGCCAACACTTTCGGCCAGTACCTTGGCACGTTCGGTGATTCCTCGGCATTCTTCGGACGCAGAATCCTCGAACTTGCTCGCGTATGAGAGTATTTCCCTCGCGTCTGAGAGTTCCCATCGCTCGGCATAGTAGACGGCGGCCATGGCCAGCAATCTCGCCGCAAACGACGGGTCGTATTGGCCAAATTCCTTGACCAGGCGCAGGACCATGGCAGAACGTATGGCTGCACCCTGGATGAACTCGATTTCAAAAGAAAGCCCGGTCAATCGCAGGATGAGAGCAGGGTTCCTGGTGATCCGTTGAGCCCACTCCACATATCGGCTGGCATATACGAATTCACCCCGGTTGATCAGCAGCTCAGCCACAGTCGAAAGGCGAGCAGCGATTTCTGCCTCCCACGGATTGATGCTCAGCGCCCGCTCAACGTACTCGAAGGCGAACCGAACTTCCCCAGCCCGGATGAGATCTGCCGCTTGGCGCAGCAGCCCGAACGGCGTCTGCCGCTCCAAGGCTGTGAAGCTGAGGTGCCACTTTCGTGCGTGTGGATCCGCGGTTTCCGAAGCTTTTGCCAATGCCCCGTGGTAAGCCGTTCGGACTGCCGGCGTCATTGATGCGAAGATGTAGCCACGCAGCAATTGGTCGCGTATGCCCACGAAGGAGCCCGTCCGCCGCACCAACCCCACGCCCAGCAACTCCTCCACGCCGGACCACACGTCGGGGTTGATGCGTTCGATTGCTGATATGTCGCTTCGAAACGACAGGGACAAGAGATTCAGGACATTACGCGCGACCTCCGTAAGGCCACCTACAGCAAGGGCGAATTCAGCCTCAAAACTGCATTTGGCGGCAAGGGGAACGGGGAGAGCAAACTTTCCCTCAGCGTGCCGTTCCAGCAACTGATTGTAAAGTTCAACGGCGGCGAGCGGATTGCCGCGGCTCGCGCCGGCGACTGCGTGGATGGCAGCCTGGGCAGCGTGCCTGACGGGGAGTGCCTCAAGCATTTGCACGGTCTCGCTGTAGCTTAAGGGCTGGAGCTGAAGGACGGGCAGGCCGGAGAAGGGGCTTTCGGGAATCTCCTCCCGAATGCAGAGAATGAGTGCCATGTCCGTTCCCGCGAGGCGGCGCGCGAGGAAGCCAATCACTGCCTGGCTGCTCGGGTCCAATTGGTCTGCATCGTCTACGACAATGACAGTCCTGGAAGAAGAACGCTGATGCAGACCCCTGAGCAGCAGAGCGGATATCGCAGGCGGATCCAGCGTTCCGGCCGCGTCCCGCAGGATCTGGTCCCCGATTCCGTTGAGGACAGGGTCGTCCAAGGCATTGAGGAGAGCTGTTAGTCCTGACATCGGCCACGCCGACTCGAACACGCTTGCCCCGAGAAAGACCGTCCTGTAGTCGGTCAGGTGCGGAATCTCGGAGACGAGTGCTGACTTGCCGATTCCATGGGCACCGCTCACGGCAAGGGCGGTGTCCTTTGGCCCTCTGATCACGGACAGGAGCCTGTCCAACTCCCTGCTTCTTCCTGCCAATGACATGGGTCCCCCAATTCTCGAAGAAGGAGACCAGCATTCTTTCGTTGTTGTAGTTTCGGATCTAAACACCGCCCTGTGCGGTTATGTAGATAACCGTCAGATGCAGCCTGCCGGCGCTTTTTCTCCGCCGGCACGGTACCCAGCCGTAGTTGAGAATATAGCGTTATATCAGGATCGAACGCTAGAGAAATGTTCTCTTGAATTTCATCAAGATTTCCCCTTGTTTCCATCCGAAAGGGTGCACCTCCCCCTAACTACCTAGTGGATGACGGCCGCTTCATCCCCTACCTAACGGGACACGTCGCCTTGTCCCCCCTATACTTACGTACTTTCGTTCATGCCCCTCCCTAAAAGCGAGTACTCACTACTCGTGATGCTTACTCCCACCTGGCGTAAGCTCACCAGACGGCTAGAGAAGTCCGGACGGGGCAACACTGTGGGGCATCGAAACTGGGAGTCCTCACTCCCTTGCCGGACCACTGCGCAGAGTTGCGGAACCAACATTTCTTAGGGGGTTTGTGAATTGACGATATCTTCCGGGTTTTCGGATTATGGTGCCCTCCCTAACCAGCCTGCAAGTCCTTTGCCGGATGCATCCACGCAGATTTCGGTCGAAGTAAACGACGTATTAGCCGACGCATTTAGTCTTCTCGAGAATAGTGGCTGCCCGTGGATGCTGTTGCGCGGCGAAGAGGATTTAGCCCGCCCCTCTGGAGATGTCGATCTGCTAATTTCCGAACCTCTATTGCCTAACATCGATCGCATCTTGGAGGAGGCGGGCTTCTGCCGGGTGCTGGCTCATGGACATGGAACTCACCGCTTCTATTTCCGCTACGTTCCGGATGTTGACTTGTGGATAAAGTTGGATGTCGTTTCAGATATTGCCTTTGGGAAATTCCAGGAGCTGCCGACTGACCTTGCCGCCGGCTGCTTGCAGCGCCGTGTTGCCCTCGGCCCACTGCGACTGCCGGAAATGCGGGACAAGGCCTGGCTCCAAATCCTGCATCTGGTGCTGGATAAAGGACTCATCGCACCGGAAAGAGAAACGGCCGCACGGGCAGCAGCTGCCGTAGCTACAGCTTCTGGTCCAGTGGCATCTTTCCTGGACGGAAAGTTCGGCGACTTAAAGGCGCAAAGCCTTCTTGATCTGCTACTTTGCGGCAATTTTCAGGAGGTTCCCGCAACGGCGGAGTGGATGGCCAGCAACTGGAGCGGGCATACCTCGTTTGGCAGGAGGATCACATCGTTGTCCAATGCAATCCTTCGACGAGTAGGACCGCACCTCAAGGGAAGGGGGCCCGTCGTCGGGGTGCTCGCCCCGGACGGAGCGGGTAAGACAACCCTGCTCGCCGAACTTGGCTCGCATACTCCGCTGCCTTCTCGCTACGTCTATATGGGTCTTTGGGCGAACAGCCCTTACGACCCATATATCCGGAAGGTTCCAGGCGGCGTGCTTGCCAGGAAAGTCTTCCGGATACTTCGGGGTGGCCTTACCGCGAGATACGTATCCCTGCGAGGTCGAATCGTCCTTATGGACCGGCTTGCGGAAGATACGCTGTTGCCCAGCCCGAAAGGGAAAAGCCGCTTGGGTGCCCTGACAGACAGTCTTGCCCTGCGACTTCAGCCGACGCCGGACATTGTGCTGGTCCTCGACGTCCCGGGGGAACTCATGTTCAGCCGCAAGGGCGAACACAGTCCCCAAATACTCGAGGAGTGGAGGCGGGCATATTTGAGTCTTGCCGCGAATCTTCCTTCGGCGCGGATGGTGGATGCCAGCCAAACAGTGGCTGACGTCAGACGGGAAGCATCAAGGTTCCTGTGGCACACCCTAAACGCTAAATGGTCAGCGGAATCCGTTGGTTCGGCGGCGCTGCCGTTGCATCTGTGGACCTTGATCGACTGGAGGTTCCTGCTTCCGGTCCCACTGCCCGGGAGGGTGGGCTACGGTGGCAGCGTCCACCAGGACGTAGTCGAAGCCGTCAAGCTGCTGGACCCCACAGCCAGCAGAGTTACCTCAGACAGAAGTAAGCAGGCACGGGAATTTGACCTGGTTCTCCTCTCGGAGCCAGACGTGTCGCTGCTCGAGAACGGTATCCGCTCCCTGCAATCAGGGGGATGGATCTGCCTGCAGATAAGAAGAAGCAACGCTGTGGGATTTGGACCCCATACTTTGGCCGGGTGGAAGCGCTCGCTGGAGCAGTCCGGTTTCGACGATGTACACGTCTACTGGCTGGTACCAACTCTCAAGCACCCAGAGCGAATAGTGCCCACCGACGCTGAAGCTGCCGTCAGGGATACCATCGCCCATTATTCGAGTACTCGGTTCGGTAGGGTAAAGGCCCCTATTGCCAGGATGGCACTGAGGCTGGGCCTGTTCGACATGGCTGCCCCGGCCGGCATCGTGATTGGTCGATGCCGGCTGGGCACCGGGGGTGAGGGGTCCGAGTGAGGTATTTCGACCAACTCCTCCGCGATCACTTCAGTGAACTGGCGCTTGAGTCCTTCGGTTTGAAGGGCAAGTGGACGACTCTCCTGCTCACACCGCAGTTTGTTACATCCCGGCATGTGGTGGCGTTGGTCTTTGCCGAGGGCGCCGGGGAGCCCGCTTTGGTAGTGAAGATCCCGCGCCAACCCGGAGACAATGCCAGTGTGCGCAAGGAAGCGGATGTGCTGCTTCAACTCAAGGCCCTTGGTGTGGGGTCTGAACAGGGGGCGCCGGAGGTGGTCGGGGTACTCGACGTTGCCGGACAAACAGTGCTTATCGAGACGGCCGTGACTGGCACGCTGTTGGAACCACATCTGGTCTTGGAGAACTTTCAACGGGTCCTTGAAGCAGGTGAGCACTTTGTGGCGGCCCTCCCTTGCACCAAGAACGTTTCGGAGAATCCGGATTGGTACGAGCGGACGATCGGCCAACCACTGGACGACCTTTCTTTACTGGTGGCTGGCGACAGCGAAGTCGTCGATCTCATAGAGCGCACACATCAAGCACTCGTCCCTCTACACGAGGAAAAACTTCCGGGCGTTGTTGAACACGGTGACCTCAGCTACCAAAACTTATTCCTGCAGAGGAATGGCCGGTTGCAAGTGGTGGACTGGGAACGCTCGCAGCTCGACGG
This sequence comes from Pseudarthrobacter sp. CC12, assembly GCF_039907755.1. Lineage (NCBI taxonomy): Bacteria > Bacillati > Actinomycetota > Actinomycetes > Micrococcales > Micrococcaceae > Pseudarthrobacter > Pseudarthrobacter sp. CC12. The sequence goes on from NZ_JARDJH010000005.1 coordinate 85,293, forward strand.
GTTGCCCGCCCACGATCTCGTTTTTTACCTGCAATATATTGGTCAGTCGCGCGAAAAGGCGCAGGCTTCCCGCCAGCGTCAGCTCTATGCTTTCGATCACGCCTTCAGTCCGGGAGGTTGGGCAATTGACCCGGTGACCAACCATCTTCGCGGCCGTGGCGTTGATACGGGATTGCTTCCGTATCTGGTCGTCGCTACGTGGGCCAGGTCGACGGCCACAATGGCGTACAGGCTGGCGAACCAGGGAAGCCATCCGGTGGACTCGGAGCGCCTCAGGGCGGCGGTCACCTCCGACAGGGATTTCTGGCTTTGGCGCCATTCGGTCACTGATTGGCCGCTTCAGGCTCTCTGAGGGGCCACGGAAAGGTTCTCAAATCATGACTACTGCTGCTGATGGACTGGCGAGGATCGGCTTCAAGGGAGCGATCTGGCAAGGTATTGCGCTTGTGTCCGGCAAGGGGATTGTTCTCATCACGACGATCGTCCTGGCGCGTCTGCTTTCACCGGAACAATACGGTCTGGTAGCTGCGGCCCTGGTTCTCATGGCCTATGTGGAGACGGTCGCAGATGCGGGCGTGGCGCAAGCATTGGTATATCTTCCCGCTTCTGCAGTGACAGCGCGGTCGGCGCTCCTCGTGTCGGTGCTTCTTGGGGCAATGCTTGCCATTTTGGCCATATTGGCGGCGCCGTGGATCGGGGAGCTGTTTCAGCTGCCCGAGGTAGCACCCTTAGTCCGCGTGCTGGCGGTCTCCCTGCTCGCCACTGCGCTCGGGGCAGTCCCCGAAGCGCTGCTGAGGCGTGACCTGCAGTTCAAGAAACTGGCAGTTGCGCCGGTGCTGCGCGCCTTTACGACTGGCACGGTCAGCCTGGTCCTTGCTTTCGCAGGGTACGGAGCGTTTTCGTTGGCTGTGGGAACGGCTTCTGGATCAGTCGCTTATGCCGTCGCCTGCTGGTTCCTGGTCCGTCGCTCGGCTCCGTGGCAAATCTGGCGGGTTGCCAAGGATGCGATCCGTGCAACTATCAAATTCGGCGTTCCGGTGGCTGGGAGCAATTTACTGGCGCGGCTCATCTTCGACGTAGATTACCTGATCATTGCAGCCGTACTGGGAGCCCAGGCTCTCGGTTTCTACACGCTGGCGTTTCGTCTTCCTGAGGCACTCATAATCAACGTGTTCTTCGTGCTTTCCACTGTCCTCTTTCCCCTGTATACCCAGGTCCAAGACCAGCCCGGCCGACTGCGCGACGGCTACCTGAGAGGTGTCAGGATCCAGGCCCTTTACGGGATGACGGCGGGTGTAGGTCTGGCCGTATTAGCGCCAGTGGTGGTGCCCCTGGTTTTCGGCTCAAAATGGAGCGCGTCTGTCGTTCCCCTGATATTCCTGTCGCTTTATGCTGCGGCGCGCTCGCTTGGAGCTGGGGCGAATGATGTGTATAAGGCAATTGGTCGTCCGGGCATTTCCATTGCCTTCTCAAGCATCCGGCTGGCTGTGCTGGTTCCCGTCCTGCTGCTAGCCGCCCAGTGGGGGATTATTGCGGTCGCGATGGCCCAATTGGTAACCGCTGTCGTTTTCGCTCTTGGCATGCAGACTGTGGCTGCGAAAGTGCTGGGAATACAACCCAAGGCATTGCTGAACTCAATCTTCCCTGCCCTCGCCTGCAGCGCGATTGTTGCAATGTGCGGGCTAGGCCTTTTTCTCCTTCCCTACGTTGGTGGTGTGGCCACTACCGGTCTGGTGGTGGCCACCGCCGTCGGCGCCGTGTACGTCGTGCTCCGGTTCTGTTTCGCGCCGGTGCACAACGAGCTTCTGGTCCTCCTGCGCCGAAAAAGTCACCAGCCTGCGTGAGGCCCGAAATTAAGCCAGGGGAACGATTCAAGTGGTCCGAGTCAATCTGAAGATGGAGTGACATGAGAGAACCAAAAGACACTATCGACGCAGTCCGCCCGCAGATTCCGGCGAGCCTGATTCTTGTCGCGCCACGGGTAAATTCGGGAGGCGTCGGCGATTACGCGGAAGATTTCATTGCTGCGGCAATTCCCTACTTTCCTCGCTTCCGGGAAATCCGGACTGGCGGCCCTGGAGATGTGCGACTTCTCGACCTGTTCCGGTACCGGGCTCAGTTGGCTGCGGAGATCGAGAAGGCGGCACTCGAGGGCGGAGTGGTTGTCCACTTCGAACTGTCCGCAGCATCCGTGGCCCCCTTTTGGCTGCTGGCAGGATGCTCCCCGCACGTGATCACCTCCGCCACGGTCCACGACCCTCCACGGGCAGTGTGGTGGCCCTTTCGAGTAAATGCTGTGGCCATGAGAAAGTGGCTCCACCACGGCATCCATCTTCCGCTTCGCCTTATGAGTAACGGACTCGAGCAGTGGGCCTTGAGGAACACCACATTATTCGCGCTTAGCAACGTCGGAGCGCGGTCTCTCCAGGACACGTTCCCGGGATGCAGAGTACTGTCTGCCCGGCATTTTGTCCCGACTAAGGCCGCCTTAAAGCCAGTCTTCGATCGGCCACTGGCGATAGGGCTGTACGGCCATGCGGCGAAAGGCAAAGGATTCGAACGACTCGTGGAACTGCGTGCCGCCCTTCCGGCAGACGTGCATGTAGTCGTGGCGGGACGCGGAACGGAGAGGCTTCCGCCAGTCCCCGGAGTCAGCATCCTTGGTGCAGTTGAGGGCCCGGAGGAGGATGTCTTCTTCGAGTCCGTAAGGGCGATCCTTTTGCCCTATGACAAAACAAGCCGGTTCTACGGGAAGATGCTGCCGGCTTCCGGTGTGGCCTCCCGCGCGTTCGCGTACGGTACGCCGGTCCTCGGCTTCGACTCCGGAACCCTGGGTGAAGCAGCCAAAGCTGGAGGACTGATAGCGGTCCCCAACTCTGTGCAGGAGCTCGCCCGTGAGACCTACCGGGTGATCACCGACCAAGCGGAACTTGAGCGCATGGAAAGTGAGATCGGGGAGCTTCAAAAGGAGCAGTCAGTCCGCAAGGTCGTCATGCCTTTCGTTTCCTTTTGGCGGGAAGCTGTGGATGAGAGGCAGCACAACAAGTAGCCGCTGTGGCTATCCACATACTCCCGCCAAGAACCTATGGGCCGGGCGCACCCCGGATTAGCGTGGAAGACGAGCAAGAAGACACTTTTATTGGCAGCCGGAGAGGATCTGCGCGTGGAGGCTCTTTATCTTGGATTGGGGAGTGCCGCAGGCCTGCTTGCCCTCGTGGCACTGCTAACGCACCCCGAGCGTCGCACGGCACTTTCGTTCTTGCTCGGCGCGTCCGCGGGCTTGGTTGGCGTGCAGGTTTTCCGCATCCATCTATTCACGATCTTGGCGGTGATTTGGCTTTTCATCCCGCAGGGTGCCGGTAACCGGAGGTCCGCCAAGTTCCTGGTTCCCCTTTGTTTTTCCGCAGTCTTGTTTGCTTCCACTGCGCTACTCGGAGACTTGGTCAACAGTGCCACCCTGGCGCTGCAATTGCTCGGACTTGTCGCGTCCGCTGGGATAGTGGTGCTCCGGTCAAGCCGAGATGATGCAAAGGCCATGCTCTGGGGCCTCCTCGTCATGTCAACTATCGGTAGCGCAGTCGGTCTTTTGCAGGTCTTCAAGCTTGTGCCGAGCGATCTGTGGCATCTTCAGATCAGTGCCATCGGGCGTCCAACCGGCATCTACCCCGAGCCCGACTGGCTGGGTATGTACGCCGGCGTAGGTGTCATTCTTAGCTGGCGCGTGGCTCTATCCAGGGCGGGGAAGGTTATCTTCAGCCTCACAAACTTTATGGTGCTCGTCTTGGCAATGGCGCGCGCTTCCTGGGTGGCCCTGGTCGGAACCCTCGCGCTGGTCTTGTGTGCCGCAGTTGTTCACCGTCTTTCCCACGCGGCCAGTCCCAAGATGAAGGGACCCAGAAGAGGCCGCCTGGCTGCCGTAGGCGCAGCCGTGCTGGCATCCACGATTGCCCTGACGGCGGTTCCACAACTTCAGGAAGATTTGGTGCGGCGGGTTTCGACGATGATCGGAACCGTTCAGGAGGATGACATCTCCGGGCAGGCGCGCATCAGGCAAAATGATTCGTTGATGACTCTCGCTGACTCTGTGCCGGTGTACGGACACGGCATTAGCGCGGCTGGCCGTGTGGGTGCGTGGGGACAATTTGATGCGGTGGGTGAGGCGCAGAACAACGTGGCCAGCAACTGGATCCTGGGCATGTGGGTTGACGGAGCGTGGTTTGCGGTACCTCTGGTCGCATTCCTCGTCACCCTTGCATTGATCAGGCTTCGGACCATTCCGGGTCAGCTCCTGACGTTTTGCCTCATTAGCAGCCTCTTTTCGAACGCAGTCTTCTTCCCGATAACTTGGCTCTTGGTCGCACTGGCAATTACAGCGCATCGGCGCCGTTACTCCGCGCCCGAAGCTGCTGTTTCCCCGGCCGTACCAGCAGCTTCGGGGCCCTTTACGCTTCATGCAACTCGGGTTCAGTCTTAATTAGGGCCTCTCTCGGCGGACGGCAGTCCTGGTACTGCAGAGAGCCGCTCCCTACCAACATCGCCCGCACCGCTGTACCCTCCCATAATCTGTGCCGGGCAAACGGGTCCAGCTAAAGCGCCGCATGCGTCCTAAAGCCGTTGCAAGGTAAGTGGCGCTGCCAGGCTAGAAAGACCCCTACGAGGGCGGAATGGGGACGGAGCCCGCCGCGGTCGTTTGGCGCAGAAAACATCGGGCAGCCGTTGCCCTTAGCTCAGATGGCGATGGCAGGCCTTATGGTTCCGCTTGGAGCCAGCTTCGGTACAGCGATGCCCAACCACTCGACGCGCCCTCGTGAAAGAGTTTGCCGGCTAGGGCTGCTTCGGTTCGCCCGTGGGCCACTGCATGGTCAATAGCACTGATCCAGCCATCGATGGATGTTCTCCGATGTTCGCCTGATTCCATTACCAGGAGCTTGGACTGGGCGCCGTAGAGTTCGCGAAGGCTTGTTCCCGCTCGTCCCACGATAGGAACGGCCTGCTCCAAGGCGCGGATAGCAATCCCGCTTTGGTAGAAGCGCCTATAGGGGATGATGATCGCGTCGCTGGTCGAAATCAGCTGATCAAGCTCGTCTTCAGGCACAAAGCGCGCCACGACCGTCCAACCGCTAACGGCTGGCCATCCGCGGCCGACAATCTCAAGCGTGTACTTCGACGTGAGCCTGGTGGCCAGCTCCTCAAGCAATGCGACATCCCGATCCGGCTTATATTGTCCAAGCACCCGGATTATTGGCGGCCCACTGTCTCCTTTGACCGATGGGAACCCTTGCATCGCGTCATGCACTGGAAGCATGGGATGGGGCAACAGGACTACGCCGTCGCCCAGTCTGAGGCCACGCATGGCCTCAGCTGCCTCACTGCTGTGGACCAGTGTGCCGGGACGTCTCCTGAGGTGTGCCGCAAGTCCGGCTAAGAGGCTGCTGCTGCCCAAGGACCTCACAAGCGGGCGCGGATCGTGGTAGACGATCATCCCTGAACTGCCGCAGGTGAGCTTGACTGTAAAGAGGTCCACGAACCCCAGTACCGGCCATGTCACGAGCACTTTGCTCGGTACAGCACTTTGGCGGGCGAGGCGTCCGGCCGACACCAGAGCTTGGGTATAGGAAATAAGCCACTGCAGTCGGCCGTTTCCGGACTGCGACGGTTCCGCGACGGAAATGACCTCTGTCTCGGCCCCGCTGTCCCGAAGATGAGCGCACAAGGCAGCAGTGTAGTGTCCAAGCGCAACACCAAGCGGGTTGACCACAATGACCCGCGCCGGCTCCCTAGCGGAGAGTGGACCGGAGGTCGCTGGCTCCGTGGATGTCATTCCTGTGCCCCTCCTCCCCCTTCTCTGACTTCTTTCCATTGATAGCGTCCCGCATGGCGCTCTCGTAGCGCATGCATACGTCCGTCCAGTCGTACTGGGAGGCGGCCCGCTTCTTGTTGGCCTCCCTGCATTTGGTCCGTTCGTCGTCATCCTTCAGCATGCGTTCCACTGCCGCCTTGATTGCCAGTGGCTCGGGAGGGACCAGGTATTCGTCCGAACCGAGGACTTCTGCGTTATAGGGCGTGTCGCGGGCTATGACCGGTGCTCCGCAAGCCATGGCCTGGACCAGGGCGGGGTTTGTCCCTCCGACGCTGTGGCCGTGGAAGTATGCACCGGCATGCTGCCAAAGTGACAGAAGCTTTTTGTCATCGCTGAGATGGCCCAGCCAGTCCACATTGGGATGCTCGCTCAACCGCCGCGCAGCCTCATCCAGGTCTCCGCCGTAGCCCGTCGATCCTACAATCACCACCCTGTGATGTTCGGCAAGATGTTGTGCCGCTTCGAAGAATTCTGACACTGTGTTCTCCGGAACGAACCGTGCCACCATAAGCACGTATTTGTCGTGTTCATATCCGGCGACAACGTCACTTTGGGCGGGGACTAATCCGCCATAAGGGATGAACACGCTGTCGCGGCCAAATTCCTCCCGCCACCGCCGCTGGATTTCCAGCGAGTCGCTGACCAGGATGGTGCCGTATCGGGCCGTCATCAGGGCGCCGAGCTTGAAGACGAACTTGGCGATACGGTTCCATTTGGCTCGTTCCCATTCAATGCCGTCAACGTTCACAACACTCGGTATTCCCCGAAGCTTGAGCAAGGGCAGGAAAAACCCGTTCGCGACGTTCATTACCAAGGCAACTTTGGGCTTGTGCATCAGCGAATGCAGAACCGAAGTCAGTCCAAACGACAGGGTGCTGAGGGACTTGCTTTCCAGCCCCCAGGTCCTCGTTGTGCGCACCCGCAAATCGCGTGCCGCGTCGTCGTCCTTCGTTTGTCCCTCCCGGCAGTAGACAGTCACATCCCAGCCGTTTTCCGCGAGGAAGGGAGCAAGGTGACGGACGGCCGTTTCAAAGCCCCCGTAATAGCTTGGGTAGCCACGTGTTCCGATGACAACCACAGATTTGGACATTCGGTCTCCTCAGAGAGCGTGAAGGCAGCGCCCACGAACGATAGCGGGCTGTTATGGCATAGAAATGCGGGGAAAGCCGGGCACCCTGCCTACGACGAGGGGACGCTTCTCCGGGACTTTTCAGAACCTGGCAACGGAGCAGCAGGTGGATGCTGGGCCGTCCTGGGACCATGAACGGTGGACGGGGCATGGGTCGCGGGCAGGGGGGCCGCCTCTGGTTCCGGCGTGTAGTAGGTGTACCCGTCGAACTCCTTGGAGGGAAGGCCGTTGATAAGCGTTCCCAGGATTCCGGCGTTGACCTTTCGAAGGTTTCCAAGGGCTTTCCGCAGTTGATCCGTTGTGGTTCGGCCGGCCCTGACCACGACTATGGCGCCGTGCGCGATGCGCGTGAGGAGTACTGCATCCGTTACCGGGAGCAGGGGCGGGGCGTCGATGATGACGATGCCGCGGTCTGCGAGGGAATTTACAAGATGCCGCATTGCATGCGAGCTGAGCAGTTCGCTCGGGTTCGGCGGGATCCGGCCGGCACCCAGGATTGAAAGGTTTGGCAGATCACCGCGCTGTTGAAGAACATCATCCAGTTCAGCTTTTCCGGTGAGTATGTCTGTGACGCCTACACCGGGAACGAGGTCGAAGATTTTGGCAAGGCTCGGGTGCCTAAGGTCCCCGTCAACAACAACCACCTTTTCACCCGCTGCCGCCATCGTAGCGGCCAAGTTTGCCGCCACGGTGGACTTCCCCTCCCCGCTCACCGAGCTTGAAACGACGATGATGCGCGGCGGGTTGTCGACGTCGAGGAACGCCAAGTTGGTGCGAAGCTCACGAAGGGACTCCGCAAACGCCGGACTTTGCGCCCCGCTGCCTGGCTTCGCGGAGAGGCCTGCTGCCGAGTGGTGGTCCGCCTTAAGCTTTGCTTCCAGGGGAAGGGCTGCGATCACAGGCAGGGATGAGAGACGTTCGACGTCGTCGGCGGTGCGGAGACGGCGGTCCAAGTGGTTCCGCAAAAGGGCGGCTGCACAGGCCAGGACAAGGCCGCCTGCAAAGCCAAAGAGCGTGGCCAGTGCCAGCCCCGGCGAAACAGGCTGGGTGGGAACAGTGGCTGCATCGAGCGGGATCAGGGACAGTCGCGGGATTGCGGGGGAGGCTGGCTGTGCAGAGGCGGCTGCCGCTTCCCTGTCGTGAACCTGTTTGGCTAATTCGGCGATCCAGGCGTCTGCGACCTTCTGGGCAGTTGCCGGGTCGTCAGACTCCGCCTTGACGAACACCTCAGCCGAATCAAGCGGGACATTTACAGTGACGTCTTTTAGCAGGTCTTCGCTTGTTTGGGTCAAGCCCAAAGAGGAGCGGACGTTGTCCGCCACGAGGCGGGACTCAGCCAGGGACTTGTAGTTCTTGGCCCTGGCCTTGGCGAGTGTGTCACCCTGCAGCAAAGTGCTCACGTTGTCGGTTCCCACTGCAAGGACGACGGCAGAGGCTTCCGCCGCGTACACGCGCGGCTGGAGTGCGCTCCAAGCCATCACTGCAATTGTGATGCCGAGGGTCACGGCGGTGATCGACTTCCAGTACGTGCGGGCCACCCGCACGTAGTCCCTCAATCCCATGCCTGCAGCCTTTTCATCGCTGCCGCCCATCTCCTGATTGGTCAAGACCTCGATCCCTTCTGTGGGTTGAAGCGCCGGATAGGCGGCCTCAGCAAATGGCCCCGGAACGGCCGGGTCTTTGCGAATTACCACTTCTGCTGTCATTGATGCCCCTTTTCCGGCGGGTGCCTGTGTCGTTGCCTGACGAACGGCGTGAAGCAACGCTATGGCGATGGCGGCGGACGCGATCCGTCCTACCTGGGAGGATGCGGGCACGGGGGGCGAATATTGTGGATACTGCGGGTAACTGCAGGGTTTGCCTGGGGCACAGCCAGGCAAACCCGGCAGTTGGACGGGTGGATTACGGTGCCGGCTTCAGCGCCGTCTGCCAGGCTCCAGCGGACTTACTGGCGGAAAACGTCCAGGTACTGGTGCCACTGGCTCCTGCTGCGGACTGGGACTTGTCCGCTTCTTCGGTAATTTGCCCGCCGGCTGCTTCCCAGCGCTCGGTCCAGCCGGGGGGAGGTGTGACAGCAGGCGTCGCACTGTCGTACCCGACCCCGCCGATAATCAACGCTCCGGCGCTGGAAGTGGTAACGCTTGCCACCGTGATGCTGGTCCCGGCGGAGACCGCCGTGGCAACGCTGGTGTCCAGGGGTGTGGTGGTGTTGACTCCCCGATATGCGGTGATACCGCCACCCCACTTCACCGCCGGGCTGGTGGTCCACGAATACGAGCTACCGTCGCCGGTTCCAACGACGTGGTAATACGCGAATACTTCTGCCCCGGTCCAAACGCGGAGACCGTTTACGATCGGCGTCCAGCCAGGTGGCACCGAGGCGATCGCAGGGTTCAGGTCGGCGGTGAAGGATGCCACTAGCACATCGCCTGCCGCCGCTCCCGCGGGTTTAGGCAGCGTGACGGTGGCTGCCGTGCCGGAGTAGCTGCTGGTTGTACCCACTGCTGTAATACTTCCTGTGGGTGTGGGTGTGGGTGTGGGTGTGGGTGTGGGTGTGGGTGTCGGGCTCGGCGAAGGCGCTGCACCCAGCGGCCGGTCCGAGTACCAGTATCGTTTTGTGGCATTGTTGCTGGCCATGACTACCACGCCCGTTGTTGCGTTGACGCTTTGCTTGGTCGTGGTGACGTCATTCATATTGGCAGACGCTCCATCCTGGATGATCGGCGTTCCGCGGCCGGTACCGAAAACCGGGCTGTCCATCGATGCCGTCTTCTCATAAATGCTTCCCGGAATGCCGGAATACGCGCAGCCCGACACAGAGGTGGAGGGTGCCGTATAAAACGCCCGGACCAGATTATTTGCCGTGTCAAGAAGAATCTGCGGTCGAGTGACGCAGTCTGAGATGGTAGCAATGGTCGTGCGGGTGAAGGAACCGGTTCCAGGACGGAAAACCAGCAGCTGGAGCTCCGGGAGCGTTCCGTCCGAAGAGATGTCGTTCAGGCTCGTTTTCACTGCCGCATAGACGCGCCCCTGGGAATCCGCCATGAGGGATTTTAAGTTCAGATGATCGTCGGCTTGGCCTTTGCCCTGTACAGCCGGCTGCACATTCCACGAGGAGGCCGCGGTGGGTGAGGTTCCATCAGTGCGCCGGGCCCAGTAGACCGCATCCGTACGGTGATCGGTCCACATCACGCCGATCTTATTGGAGCCATAAGCCACGACTGCCGAGATGTCATCCGGGGCAGGATTCGGATTGGAAACAGGAAGGACGAAAGGCGTCCCCCAACTGGTTCCTCCCGGAGCGGAGTAATTGACATAGACCGTGTTGGTATAGCCTGCAGCAGAACTCCCGGCGACCTGGGTCCACGTTGCCCAGATGGCCCCGGTGGTGTCTTTGTCAATGGTCATCGACTCACTGCTGTTGTTGGTGATGGTGGTGGGAAAGCCCGCGTCGAGGGTGTATTTGCCGCTTGAATAGCTGTATCGGTACAACTTGGCCGGCTGTCCCGGCACGGAAGGCTGGGTACTTGCATCCCCAGACACCGTCACGACGTGGGACGCGATATACAACTTGTTTCCGTCCCAGAGGGTGTCCGCCAGGGTGTTGCCCCGGTTGTCGTTGAGGATGCCTGTATCCACCCACGCGTTGGACGGCCTGTCCAGCTTGAAGATATGCCATCCGCTGCCTGTGGCCCACATATCTGCCCACCAAGTGCCGTCGTTGAACCACAGCTTGCTTTGCGGTTTGTCGGCGGTGGGCGGGTTGGAGACCCCGGAGTAACTGATGCTTTGGAATCCGTAATTTTCCGCTGCCCGGGCACTGTTGATCCCTGCAACGAGGCTTAGCAGCAGGGCGACTGCCAACGCCAGGGATTGGACAACGACGGCTCGGGATTTTGCTATTGGCATGTCGGTTCCTTGCGCACAGGTTTATGAACTCTTCGGGTGGCATCCCCAGCCTGTGCCGGACATCCGCAAGCGGATACAGAGATTTAGGGCCAACGTAGTCCGCGTGCTCTGGTTGGGACAATAGGGTGTTTGCGGCATGCGGGCGTTAGGGAGTTGCGGGGCCGTTCTGCTCTAGCGGAAGAGGAGCGCTGCACCTTCGCGGCACGGGTTTTCCACATAGAAGGCCTTGACAGGTCCGCGGCGCAGCACCCGCAGTAGCCTTGGGTCAAGCGTGAATCGCCTATCGGGTCCAAATGCACTAGGATATTGAAGTCTGTGCTGCGTCCTGCCTCCGTTCCGGTGGCCGGGCATCGCGCGGAATCGCAAATGAACCTCCTGTTACGGAAATGCCGTAACCGCTTAGCCCAAAGGAGGTGGGTTCACATATGCGTCCTTACGAATTGATGGTAATCATCGACCCCGAGGTCGAAGAGCGTACCGTTGAGCCGTCGCTTCAGAAGTTCCTGAACGTCATCACGAACGATGGTGGAACCATCGAGAAGGTTGACATCTGGGGCCGTCGTCGCCTGGCTTACGACATCAAGAAGAAGTCCGAAGGTATCTACGCCGTGGTGAACTTCACCGCGAAGCCGGAGACCGCCAAGGAACTTGACCGCCAGCTGTCTCTTAACGAGACCATCATGCGCACCAAGATCACCCGCCCCGAAGAGCAGAAGGTTGTTGCTGAGTAATTCAGCACCATTCTTCATTCTTTACCCCGCAGGAAACGCACTCTTCACCCAGGATCGAACAAGGAGGCAGTAGATGGCAGGCGAGACCACCATTACGGTCATCGGTAATCTCACCAATGACCCGGAATTGCGGTTCACACCGTCAGGTTCGGCAGTAGCGAACTTCACCATCGCTTCCACCCCCCGCACCTTTGATCGCCAGTCCAACGAGTGGAAGGACGGGGAGACCCTGTTCCTCCGCGCCGCTGTTTGGCGTGAAGCAGCCGAGAACGTCGCGGAGTCCCTGACCAAGGGCATGCGCGTCATCGTTACCGGCCGCCTGAAGAGCCGCTCCTACGAAACAAAAGAAGGCGAAAAGCGCACCGTTATCGAGCTTGAGGTCGACGAAATCGGCCCCAGCCTGCGCTACGCCAACGCCAAGGTCAACCGTACCCAGCGCTCCGGCGGACAGGGTGGCGGCGGCTTCGGTGGCGGCAACAGCGGCGGTGGCTTCGGAGGCGGCAACTCTGGTGGAAACCAGGGCGGCAACTCCGGTGGAGGCTGGGGCGGCGGCAACCAGCAGGCTGCACAGGACGATCCCTGGGCTACGCCCGGTGTGTCCAATGCAGGCGGCTGGGGCAACGGCCCCGATTCCGAACCTCCCTTCTAAAACCTAAACAACGGCCCGGCGCTGGGGCTGCCAAGGTGCAAGATGCACCCGGGCACTGCCGCCGTCGGACCACCACCATCCCGTGGATCAATATCCACGGGCTCCATAGAATAGGAGCTCCACGATGGCTAAGGCTGAACTCCGTAAGCCCAAACCAAAGTCCAACCCCTTGAAGGCCGCTGACATCACTGTCATCGACTACAAGGACGTAGCATTGCTGCGCAAGTTCATCTCCGACCGCGGCAAGATCCGCGCCCGTCGCGTTACTGGCGTCACGGTGCAGGAACAGCGCAAGATCGCCCAGGCAATCAAGAACGCCCGCGAAGTTGCTCTGCTGCCTTACTCCGGCGCTGGCCGCGGCTAAGGAAGGGATTAACTAACATGGCAAAGCTCATTCTGACCCACGAGGTCACCGGTCTCGGTGCTGCTGGCGATGTTGTCGAGGTCAAGGACGGTTACGCACGTAACTACCTGCTGCCCCGCAACTTCGCCCTGACCTGGTCGAAGGGTGGCGAGAAGCAGGTTGAGTCCATCAAGGCTGCCCGTGCCGCCCGCGAGCACGCTTCCCTGGAAGATGCTCAGAAGCAGGCCGCTGCACTGTCCGCCAAGCCGGTCAAGCTGGTCGTCAAGGCCGGCGAGTCCGGCCGCCTGTTCGGCACCGTCAAGCAGGGCGACGTTGCTGACGCTGTTGAGGCCGCAGGCCTTGGCAAGATCGACAAGCGCAAGGTTGAACTGCCCGCCCACATCAAGTCGGTTGGCACCTACCAGGCCAACGTCCGCCTCCACGCTGACGTTGCCGCTGTGATCGAACTGGACGTGGTGGCAGGAAAGTAATTTCCCCGCCTCACGCCAAGACCCCCGCTGCCGGACTCCGGCAGCGGGGGTCTTTCGTTTTCCGGTGGTAGCCTGCTCCGGTGAACCCGAACCCCCGCCATCGCCCATTCCACCAGGTGGATGTCTTCGCCGGCCACGCCTACCGCGGCAACCCGCTCGCCGTCGTGCTTGATGCCCAGGGCCTGGACGCGGCAACCATGCAGCACTTCGCCAACTGGACCAACCTCTCGGAAACCACCTTCCTCCTGCCTCCCCGGGATCCGCGGGCGGACTACAGGGTCCGGATCTTCACCGGGGCCGAGGAGTTTCCCTTCGCAGGCCATCCGACGCTGGGCTCTGCGCATTCCTGGCTGGCGAGCGGAGGGGTGCCGAAGTCCGGCGGCCACGTGGTGCAGGAATGCGCCGCGGGGCTGGTCCGGATAAAGCTCGACGGCGGCAGGCTGGCTTTCGCAGCGCCGCCCCTGACACGTTTCGGCCCTGTGGAGGACCCGGTCCGCCGGCAACTGGCCGCCGCCCTGCGGGTGCCTGCCGGGGACATCGTTGACGCGTGCTGGCTGGTGAACGGCCCGGAATGGATTGGCGTCCTGCTGGAATCCGCAGAGCAGGTGCTGGCCCTGGAACCGGACCAGGCTGCCATGGGCGACCTGAAGATCGGCGTCATAGGGCCATACCATGCCGGAGCCGGAACCGACTTTGAAGTCCGCACGTTCCTGCCGGGTGCTGGAATGGTAGAGGATCCCGTCACCGGCAGCTTTAACGCCGGTGCCGCCCAGTGGCTGGTGGGAAGCGGCAGGGCGCCGGAGCAGTATGTGGCCTCGCAGGGGACCGTCCTGGGACGGGACGGGCGCATCCACGTGAGTACGGAGGACGGAGATATTTGGGTTGGCGGCGAGTCCACTACCTGTATCCGGGGCACCGTCCTGCTCTGATCCAGCGCCCGGGAGGCTCGTTCGGGAATACTCCGCTGCGCGCAACAGTTCAAAGGTATAGATGCATACGCATGTATGATGAACTGAACAAACACCAGGAGAATGCCATGGAAACCCGCCGCATCACCGTCCTCTCCGCAGGGCTTGGCGTACCTTCGTCGAGTCGGCTGCTGGCTGACCAGCTTTCGGTCGCCGCCACGCGACAGCTGGAAGCAGCCGGTTATGAGGTGGCCGTGGACGTCGTCGAGCTCCGCGACCTGGCCGTGGACATCGCCAACAACTTCGTTACCGGCTACGCCGCGCCGCGCCTGGCGGACGTCATCGCGGGTGTGAAGGCGTCCGACGGAATCATTGCGGTCACTCCCGTGTTCAGTGCCTCCTACAGCGGCCTCTTCAAGTCCTTTATCGACGTCCTTGATCCCAAGTCACTCGACGGAAAGGCCGTTCTGTTGGGCGCCACCGGCGGAACGGACCGGCACCAAATGGTCCTGGATTTCGCAATGCGGCCCCTGTTCAGCTACCTCCGGACGCGCATGGCAGCCACCGGAGTCTTTGCAGGACCGCAGGACTGGGGAACCGCAGAGGAGGGTGGGGGATCCCTCGCGGACCGCATCGAACGCGCAGCCGGCGAGTTCACGCGCCTGCTTGACGGCCCGCAGCCGGGCCGGGAGGAAGTCCCGCTGGAGTCCCTGCCGTTCGAGCAGCTGCTGGCGGGCATTTCCGGCAACGCCTGACCGGCCGGAGCCTGCGCCTAAGCCGAGTGGAACCACGAACGCGGTTGTCTGCACAAGCTCGTTCGACGCAATCTGTGAGAAGCGGCTCGACTGGCAAGTAGAACGCCAAACTTGTGGCTGACGACGGCCGGACAGAGACCGGGGTGACCTGGGCCGCCAGCTCTCGCGGGGGCTCGATACGAGCAGCAGTGATGGGCTGGACCTCAGTTCCAGGGAGGCCGGCTGGCCGCTAGCCTAGTCGTCCAGCAGCGCGATGAACTCCCGGGCCTGCTTGAGCGAGATATCCGAGTGCCGCGTCAGCGCGGTGGCTGCCGCCTCCGTTTCTCCGCTCCGGGCCAGCGTCCGGATCCTTCCGAAAATTTCGTCGTTAAGCATGTTGCTGCTTACTTCCCGGGTGACGTCACCTTTGCTCGCGATCGCCCGGTAGCGGTACGGAAACCGCTCTGGCTCGTCGTCGTCCTCCTCCGGGACCTGCACCGGTTCCTGGGCCCGGTAAGGCTGGGGGTGGGCCGCCATGGCGCCGACAGCGTCGCGGGAGGCCCGCAGTCCCTCGCCGGTGGCCTCGTAGTAGAGCTTGATGGCGGCCATGGCCTGCCCTTGGGCGATCAGGGCATAGAGCCGCCGGTGTTGGTCCTCGGACAAGCGGCCCGCAGCCGCGCGGGCCAATTCCTGCGACGAGGCAGCGGCCTGGGCCGGGGCTGTGCCGCGCGTTGACTTCCGGGTGCGGAAGGCGCGGTACGCCAGTATGACGCCAGTAACAACCGCGAGCAGGATAAGGACCGGGACCGCCAGGGATTCCATTTTCACGTGCCGTTCTCTGTTGTTCCTGGCCTTTGCCAGGTGCGTTCGCTTTGCTGGCGGGCCGCACGGATATATTCCTGCTGCTGGTTGTGCTGCTGGGCGTTTTGGCTGGGGTGGGTAGCGGCGGCCAAGCGGTCCCGGGCGGCAGTGGCCGCCTGGACCTGGGCCGCGTAGTGGCGTGCCGACCGCTCGGCAAGCTCGCGCTGGTACTTTGCGGCCTCCGACAAGCCCGGATCGCGCGGCCGCAGCGCGGTGGCGACTCCCCATAGGAGGGCCACCAAAACAATCGCCGGCAACAGCACCAGCAGGAGATCGCCCATACCTAGAGCCTAATCCAGATCGGGTTTATCCACAGCAATATTCACTCTTCCGCATACAGGGCCGCGCAGGCGCCAGTCAAACCCCCGCACTGGAATATGAGGAGCGCCACGGACAGGGGGCCCGGGCTCTTCCGGGGCCGTTCCGCACCTTCCATCTCTGGGATCCCACTCAGTGCCTGTGGATGAAATTCCGCGGAAGAAATATTTACTCCACATGCTGGTGGCAGTGTTTTCCCAGTTCAGGGGCATAAAGAGGGCGAAAAAAACTTTGTATCCACAGACTTCCCCACAGGCTGTGCACAAGCTATGCCGCATACTGCACAGGTTATCCACAGGGTGTGCGGCATGCTGGCTTTGCGGCGGCCGCCATGCCAGTTAGCGTAGCGGGGTACCTGTTCTCCGGGGCCGAAACAGGATCCCTGTTCTGGCCACTGGGACCTCCTCCATGCTTCCTCCACATCTTTTTGTGGAAAAGCTGTGGATATTGGGGATAACTCCGGTCCGGAGCTGGTTTCCGGAACTCCGGCACGTGATTGTCAGGGCCTGCGGGTAGACCTGGACGCGTGGCGGATCGGATATCGGAGCCACGAACAGGATGGATCACCGGACTGCACACCCGGTACAAATGGAGGACGGCAGCTTTGTCAATCGCGCATCTGGACCCTGTCGAGGCAACCCGTGGATCGGACGCGAGCCGGAAGCCGCCACAGGACATCGCGGCCGAGCAGTCAGTCCTGGGCGGAATGATGCTGTCCAAGGATGCCATCGCGGATGTTGTCGAGATCCTCCGCGGCCAGGATTTTTACCGCCCGGCGCACGAGACCATCTATGAGGCCATCATCGACCTCTATGGCCGCGGCGAGCCTGCAGATGCGGTTACCGTGTCCGATGAACTGACCAAGCGGGCCGAGATCAACAGGATCGGTGGGCCCGCCTACCTCCACGAATTGATCCAGACCGTCCCCACTGCCGCCAACGCCGGCTATTATGCCGAGATCGTGGCCGAACGGGCGGTGCTTCGCCGCCTGGTCAACGCCGGCACCAAGATTGTCCAGCTGGGCTATGGGTCCGACGGCGAGGTGGAGGACCTGGTCAACCAGGCCCAGGCCGAGGTTTACGCCGTGGCCGAACGCCGCACCGCGGAGGATTACGTGGTGCTGAAGGACGTCATGGAGTCCACGGTGGACGAAATTGAGGCGTCCGGCCACCGCGGGGAGGGCATGACCGGTGTCCCCACAGGTTTCTACGAACTCGACGAGTTGACCCACGGGCTGCACCCCGGCCAGATGATCGTCATCGCCGCGCGCCCCGCCGTTGGCAAGTCGACGTTCGCCCTGGACTTCGCCCGGTCCGCGGCCATCAAGAACAACCTCGCCACGGTGATGTTCTCCCTGGAAATGGGCCGGAACGAGATCGCCATGCGCCTGTTGTCAGCCGAAGCCACCATTGGGCTCCAGGACCTCCGTAAGGGAACCATCAAGGACGAGCAGTGGTCCAAGATCGCCACCACCATGGGCCGCATGAACGATGCCCCGCTGTTCATCGATGACAGCCCCAACATGTCCCTGATGGAAATCCGTGCCAAGTGCCGCCGCCTGAAGCAGCAGCACGACCTCAAGCTGGTGATCCTCGACTACCTGCAGCTTATGAGCTCGGGCAAGAAGGTGGAATCCCGCCAGCAGGAAGTTTCCGAGTTCTCCCGGGCGCTGAAGCTCCTCGCCAAGGAACTCCAGGTTCCCGTCATTGCCCTGTCCCAGCTGAACCGTGGATCGGAGCAGCGCCAGGACAAGCGCCCCATGGTCTCGGACCTCCGTGAGTCCGGGTCCATCGAGCAGGATGCCGACATGGTGATCCTGCTCCACCGCGAAGATGTTTACGACAAGGAATCACCCCGGGCCGGTGAGGCGGACATCCTGGTGGCCAAGCACCGTAACGGCCCCACCAAGGACATTGTGGTCGCCTTCCAGGGCCACTACTCCCGCTTTGCGAACATGGCGGGCGACGCTGGCGGTGGAGGCTTCTAGTCCCCTTCGTTCCCGGAGCGGGCCGCGGCGCTGCCGGCAGGCCCTGCGGCGGCCAGCAGGTGGTTCGGCAGGCGGTTGCCGGGCGCCGTACCCCGGATCTCCAGGAGTTCGCGGGCGTGGGCATGCAGCCGCTTGTCCTCCTCGCTGACCGGCACCCACGCGGGAACCGGCACCGAGTTGCCTTCGTCGTCGCGCGCCACCATCACGGTGAGGCAGTAGGTAGTGAGATCCAGCTCCCGGCCCTTGGGGTCGCCGCAGCGGACGTGGACGGCGATGTGCATGCCCTTGGTCCCGGTGTAGACCAGGCGGGCTTCCACTTCCACCACGTGCCCGATCAGCAAGGGCCGGTAGAAGCGGACGCCGCCGGAGAATACGGCCACGGTATCCCTGCCGCAGTAGCGGGAGGCGCAGACATAGGCTGCTTCGTCGATCCATTTCATGACGATGCCGCCGTGGACCTTCCCGCCCCAGTTCACGTCGGTGGGGGCTGCCATGAACCTCAGCGTCACGCGCTCGGCAGTGCCGGCGTCTGTATATTCCTGCCGGTTCATGGCTTCCACAATCTGTTCCCGGACCTTGATCCTGGCCAAGGCGTGGTCCCGCTGCTCAATCTCGACTGGGGTGGAGGGCTGGAACTGCTGAACCGGGATCGGCCTGCCATCTTCGCCGACCGCTACAAAGATCACCATGCACTGGCTCCGCATCGTGGCCGGGCCGCCTTTGGGATCGCCGGAGGAGACCACGGTGTGGATGTGCATGGAGGAGCGGCCGGTGTAAACGATGGTGGCCTCCACTTCCACCATGTCGCCGCTGTTGACGGGATCGGCGAAATGTATGTTTCCCACGTAGGCGGTCACGCAGTAGGACTTGGCCCACCCCACCGCGGCGGCGTAGGCGGCCTTGTCCACCCACTCAAGCACTGTGCCGGCATCCACCGAGCCGCTGTGGCCCACGTCGGTGGGGGCGGCGAGGAAGCGGAGGGTCACGGAGTTGGGGCGGCCGGTCTCAGTCATGCTGCGATCCTACTGGCGGCCCCGGTTACCGGCCGGTTGGCGCTGCAACAATGCGAAGCGCAGCTTAAAGTCCGACGGCGGCAGGCACCTTTGGTGGCCTGCCGCCGTTCGTGGCGTGGGGAGGGGCTACGCGAGGACTGCCAGCCGGGATTCCGGACGGCGGCCGAAGAGGGCGCGGTCCACGGACAGCCGGCCGGCTCCGGTAAGTGCCAGGGCGAAGGATGCCGCTGCCAGCAGGAGGACGAGTTCGTAGCCTCCGTTTGCCGCGAAGATACCGGCGGGGGCATGTACGAGGAACAGGGCCCCCAGCATGTCCACCACGAGGAGGGCGGCCACGACCCGTGTCAGGATTCCCAGGATCAGGGCAATGCCGCCTGCCAGTTCGAGGACGGCGATCGCGGGGGCCATGACGTCGGCGGCCGGGACGCCCATCTTGGCGAAGGACGCCTTGGTGCCGGCGATGGTCCATTCATTGAACTTCTGCCAGCCATGGGCTGCGAAGAGGAAGCCGAGGATGATTCGTAGGGCGGCCAGGGCAGTGGTGGTCAGTGCAGACTTGTTCATGGGTTCCACTGTCCCGGATTAATAGTTGTAGTATCAACTAATTCGTTATACTTGTGGTCTTTGTCATGCCTTGAAGGGTCCCGCGTGCGGCCCGGTTAGGCTGGCAACGTGCCCCAACAACCTGCCCTTGCCGCCGTCTCCGGAGGGCGCGGGCCTGCCCGTGAAATTCTTCGCCTCGCCATCCCTGCGTTCGGGGCGCTGGTGGCTGAACCCCTGTTCCTGCTGGCCGACTCGGCGATTGTGGGGCACCTTGGTGTCGCGCAGCTCGCAGGCGTGGGGCTGGCATCAGCGGTGCTGCAGACCGCCGTCGGGCTCATGGTCTTCCTGGCTTACTCGACGACGCCCGCCGTGGCCCGCGCGATCGGGGACGGACAACTCGGCAAGGCCCTCGCGGCAGGGCGCGACGGCGTGTGGCTGGCCACGCTCCTGGGCGTGCTGCTCGCCGCCGCCGGCTTCGCTGCGGCCGAACCGCTGATCGACCTACTGGGCGCGGAGGGCAGTGTCCGCACCTTTGCCATCGACTACTTCCGCTGGTCCATGCCGGGACTGGTGGCCATGCTGCTGATCTTCGCCGGCACGGGTGTCCTGCGCGGCCTGCAGGACACCCGGACCCCGCTGGTGGTGGCCACGGCCGGATTCGGCGTCAACGCGCTGCTGAACCTGTGGCTTGTCTACGGGCTGGGCTTGTCGGTAACCGGCTCGGCGATCGGCACCAGCCTCGCCCAGTGGGCCATGGCTGCGGTTTACGTGGCGATGGTCCGCCGGAACGCCGTACGGCACGGAGTCAGCCTGCTGCCCAGCTGGCGGGGCATCCGCAGCATGACGCGGGTTGGATCCTGGCTCATGCTGCGCACGTTCAGCCTGCGGGCCGCAATACTGGCCACCGTGCTGGTGGTAACGGCCCAGGGTGAAGTTAACCTTGCCGCCCATCAGTTGGCCATGACCATCTTTTCCTTCCTGGCGTTCGCTTTGGATGCCCTGGCCATCGCTGCGCAGGCGCTCATCGGCAAGGAACTCGGTGCCTCCAATGCCGGCAGGGCTCGCCTGCTGACCGGGACCATGACCAGGTGGGGCGCCGGGTTCGGCGTAGTGACAGGCCTGCTGCTGGCTGCGGTTGCCCCCTGGGCGGGAGCCCTGTTCACGACGGATCCCCACGTGCAGTCAGTCCTCACCGTTGCGCTCTGGGTCCTGGCCGCCGGACAGCCCATCGCCGGCTACGTTTTTGTGCTCGATGGTGTGCTGATCGGCGCGGGGGACGCCCGTTACCTCGCCCTCGCAGGGCTGGTGAACATCGCCATCTACGTGCCGCTGCTCGCCTGGGTGGCACTCTCCGGTGCAACCGGCGCCGCAGGGCTGGGGTGGCTGTGGGCCGCTTTCGGCGTGGGATACATGGCCGCGCGGGCACTCACCCTGGGCGTGCGCGCCCGGTCCGACCGCTGGATGGTGCTGGGCTCCGCCTGAATTGACTGCAGGCGAACCGGGGAACAGCGCCCGGTTCGACCTTCCATCAGCCCCCACTAAACTGGACCGGTGACGCAATCTTCCATCCCCGCGGATGCTGCCCAGGGAACTGCCCCCCGTACCGACCTCTGGAAGCCGGTCCTGCTGCGCTCGGCGGCTGCCCTGGTGTTCGGCGCAGTGACGGTGTTTTGGACTTCGCCTTCCGTGGAGGTCATGGGCTGGGCCGGAGGCCTCTACCTATTGGCGACGGGTGTACTGTCCCTCCGGAGTGTCCCGGCGGTGGGTTTCGCCCGGAATTCCGCCCCTGGAAAGCTGCTTTCCGCCGCTGGCGCCGTCCTGGCCGGGGCTGGTTTTGCGGTGGTCCTGCTGCACAGTGACCTCTTGTTCGCAGTCATTGCCGCGCTGGGGCTGGGCGTGGCCGGTGTCTTTGAGCTTGCCTGCGGCCTTCAGCGCCGGGGGCGCCACGTGCTGGCCCGGGACTGGATCGCGTCGGGCATCATCGGGATCGGCACCGCCATCCTGCTGCCGTTCTTCGTCAACCTCGGGGCCCATGCCCTGCTGGGTGTTGCCGGGGGAGGGGCCATTATTTCCGGCGTCCTGTGGGTCCTGTCCGGCCTGACCCTCCGGCACGATGCCCGCACCGGCGCAGGAAAGCCGTAAACTAGGAGGAGCGCCCTTCTACTTTCTGTAGAAATGCCGGGGTGCGACACCGCAATTCGTAAACCAGGTGGCCGTACGCCGCCTGCAGGGAGGAACCACCGTGGCTGACCAGCATCAAGGAAAACCGCGCAAGCTGCGGACCTCGGTGAAGGGGCCGCTGATGTTTTCGGCGTTCTGGGCCGTCGTCGCCTTCGTTGCGGTGCTGATTTTCGCTTCCGGGGGAAGCGCCCGCGCGCCCCGCTTCGACCTCGCCTTCACCGCCGCCGGCATCGCCTTCATCGTGACCCTGGTCATCGCCGCAATGCTGTCCATGAGCTACAAGGAGAACGCCGAACACCTGGGCAAGGGATCGGGCGTCAACCTGAGTTCGGCGCCCAAGGCATCCCCCCATGGAGGTCCCGGCCGCCAGAACCCGCCGGCATCCGGCGACGGCACCGACAGCACGCCCCAGCGCTAGCGGCACACCTGCGCCAAAGCCCCAGGCAGCCTCAGCCTGCTAATTCGCTGCCGCCTGCCTGGCCCGATACGCGGCCACATGTGCCCGGTTGGCGCAGTTTCCGGTGTCGCAATACCTTTTGGACCGGTTGCGGCTCAGGTCCAGCACGGCGGCATCGCAGTCCTCTGATTCGCACGTGCGCATCCTGTCCATTTCCTTGCCGCGGATCACGTCCGCGAGGGCCATGGCTGCCTCGGTGCTCATCCGGTCCGCCAAAGGAGCATCCGGTGCCGTGGCGTGCAGGTGCCAGTCCCAACCGTCGTGCTTCATGAGCTGGGGCAGCGCATTCGCATCCCGCAGCAGCCGGTTGACGGTGTCGACCGCCGCGTCCTCATCCGCCGTCCACACTGCCGCCAGTTCACGGCGCAGTTCCAGCACGCTTTCCAGTTCCGCGTTATCCCGGCGGCGGCCACCCGAAAACCCCTCAGCGGCCAGGAAGGCATCGAGGTCCTCGAGGGTGGCCAGTCCCTCCCTGCCATTCGCCGCCGTGTTGATGAGGTTCACCACCGTACGCAGCGCCACTTCCGTGTCAGGGGCGAAAACCATGTTGACTCCTTACAGTGCCCGGGCGTAATGTCATGGGCATAACCCCACTTTACTCCTGACAGGAGGCGACGGTGCCTGCCGCCAAAGACCACATCCCCACCACGGAGCTGCCCGCCGGACGCCGAGGCTTCCTGGCACCCGGGCTCGGGATTGCGCTGTTCTCCTCCGCTGTCTTCGGGCTGTCCGGATCCTTTGCCAAGTCACTGCTGGAGACCGGCTGGTCGCCGGGAGCTGCCGTCACCGCCCGCTTGACGGGTGCGGCCCTGATCCTTGCGCTGCCGGCCGCCTTCGCGCTCAAGGGCCGCTGGCACCAGCTGAGGGACAATTGGCTCACCATCGTGCTGTTCGGGCTTATTGGCGTGGCGGCCTGCCAGTTGTTCTACTTCAACGCTGTGGCACGTTTGTCCGTGGGCGTGGCACTCCTGCTGGAGTACCTGGCCCCGGTGATCATCGTCCTGTGGCTCTGGGCCGCGAGCCGCCGGCGCCCCCGGCTGCTGACCTCCAGCGGGACACTCCTCTCCCTGGCCGGCCTGGTGCTGGTCCTGGACCTCACGGGCGCCGTCAAAGTGGATCTGGTTGGGGTTCTTTGGGGTATGGCGGCCGCCGTTTGCCTGGCCATCTACTTCTTCATCACCGCCAAGGAAAACGACACCTTGCCTCCCATCGTGCTGGCATCAGGGGGACTCATGACGGGCGCTGCCGTGATGTGGCTTGCAGCCGCCACCGGCCTGCTGCCCATGGCCTTCAGCACCGCGGACACCACCCTTGGGTCCTGGACCACCCCGTGGTGGGTGTCCCTTGCCGGGCTGGTGGTGCTGGCCACGGTACTCGCCTACACCTCGGGCATCATGGCCGCCAGGGCGCTCGGCTCCAAGGTTGCATCCTTCGTGTCGCTCACCGAGGTCCTGTTTGCCGTGCTGTGGGCGTGGCTGCTGCTTGGGGAACTTCCCGGTGCCATCCAGCTCCTCGGGGGATTCCTGATCGTTGGCGGTGTGGTCCTGGTCCGGCTTGACGAGCTTCGCGCCTCCGCACGCGCCGCGGGTATGAAAGTCCAGGCGTCGCCGCTGGAGCACGCGAACGACGTCGAGCCCGTCCCCTAAGCACGTGCGCGCCGTCGTCGGCCGCAAAAAAGAAAAGGCAGGGACACCGCATGGTGTCCCTGCCCCCGCCGGGCGGCGGTAAAGCCTAGTGGGAGGCCTGGCTCTGCTCTTCGGCGTTGCGCTTGGCCTGTGAGCCGGCTTCCTTCAGTGCCTCGGCAACCTTGGTCAGCATGGCGGTGTGGGTACCGGACCACTCGTTGCGGAACTTGGTGGCGTCCGGACCTTCCCAGTTGGTGCTGCTCAGAACCTTCGTGAGAGTGGACTTCTGCGTCTCGATCTCGGACGCACCTGCCTGAAGCTTGCTGCCGAGCTGGCGAAGCTGCTCAACGTCTGCACCCCAAATAGCCATCAGTTTCTCCTTGTTAGGTGTGTGGATCCGAACAAGATCGGCATCCCCAGCGGCCCCCCGGCTCATCCGGAAGATCCATTGCCTAGAACCTATCCCGGCCCCCAAACAGTGTCGATGGGCAGCCCTGCCCATGCCGGGCTCCCCATGGACGCCGGGTGAAGACCATGAAAAAAGGGTCGATCCCAGGCGTTGGAAGAGCCTAGCATGGCGTTATGTGCCGGAATATCCGAACCCTCCATAACTTCGAGCCGCATGCCTCATCCGAGGAGGTGCATGCGGCTGCGCTGCAGTACGTCCGCAAGATCAGCGGCAGCACCAAGCCGTCAAAGGCCAACCAGGAGGCCTTTGACGACGCCGTCCATGAGATCGCCCACATCACACAGCACCTGCTGGATTCGCTGGTAACGCAGGCGCCGCCCAAGGACCGGGACGCGGAAGCGGCCAAGGCCAAGGCGCGTTCCGCAGTGCGTTTCGGCGCGGCCTGACCGCGGGGGCCAGCCGCCGGGGCTACTTGCCGAAACTTCGCAGCCGCAGCGAGTTGGCCACCACCAGTACCGAGCTGGCGGCCATGGCCGCGCCGGCGATCATCGGATTGAGCAGCCCCAGGGCGGCCACCGGGATTCCCACTGCGTTGTAGAAGAACGCCCAGAACAGGTTCGTCTTGATGGTGCCCAGCGTCTTCCTGGACAGCTCAATGGCCTGCGCCACCTGGGCCAGGTCGTTGCCCATCACCGTCAGGTCCGCGGCCTCGATGGCCACATCCGTGCCCGAACCCATCGCAATTCCCAGGTCGGCCTGCGCCAAAGCAGCGGCGTCGTTGACGCCGTCCCCGGCCATGGCCACCGTGGCGCCGCCGGCCTGGAGCTTGCGGACTGCCTCGACTTTTCCTTCGGGCAGGACGCCGGCGTAGACATCGTCCGGAGCAATCCCGACGACGGCAGCCACCCGGGCGGCGACCGCGGCGTTGTCGCCGGTCAGCAGGACGGGCCGCAGGCCCAATGCCTTCAACCGTTCGACGGCGGCGGCGGAACCTTCCTTGACAGTGTCCCGGAGGCTGATGAATCCAGCAGCCTTCCCGTCCACGGCGACGCAGATGGCGGTCGCTCCGCCCTGCTCAGCGGATGCGAGCATGGCCTGCCGGCGGGCGTCCAGGACGATCCCGTTCTGCTCCAGCCAACCGCTCCGCCCTGCCATCACGGCCCTGCCCTCAACGGTGCCCGACACTCCGCCGCCCGGGGCGGAACTGAACCCCTGCACGGCCGGCAATGTGCCGGCGTCGCCCGCTTTGCCTGCGGACACTGACGTGGCTGCTGCTGCGATGGCGCGGGCCACCGGGTGCTCCGAGGCGGCCTCGACGGCGCCTGCAAGCCGAAGGACGTCCCGGTCCTGGAAGCCTGGAAATGCTGCCGCGGCATCCACGGCCAGGACGCCAGTGGTGACCGTACCGGTCTTGTCCAGGAGGATGGTGTCCACGGTGCGGGTGTCCTCAAGGACCTGCGGGCCCTTGATCAGGATGCCCAGCTGCGCGCCGCGGCCGGTACCGGTGAGCAGGCCGACGGGCGTGGCCAGGCCCAGTGCGCAGGGGCAGGCAATGACCAGGACGGCGACGGCGGCGGTGAACGCCTGCCGCAGGTGGTCCCCGTCCGCGGCCGGCCCGGCGAAGAGCAGCCAGAGTACGAATGTCAGCACCGCCAGCGCCAGGACTACCGGCACGAAGACGCTGCTGATCCGGTCCGCGAGCCGCGCGATGGGCGCCTTCCCGGTCTGGGCTTGTGACACCAGCCGCGCCATCTGGGCAAGGGTGGTTTCGGCGCCCACCCGGGTAGCCCTGACCAGCAGGCGGCCGGACGTGTTGATGGTGGCACCTGTCACGCGGCTGTCCGGGCCTACCTCGACGGGGACTGATTCACCCGTGACCAGGGACGCGTCAACGGCCGAGGCGCCGTCCACCACCACGCCGTCTGTGGCGATTTTCTCTCCTGGCCGGACCACCAGGAGGTCGCCCACCTGGAGCAGGTCGGCGGAAATCTTCTGCTCTGTGCCGTCGCGCAGGACCGTGGCATCCTTGGCACCCAAATTCAGCAGGGCCTTGAGGGCATCGCCGGCCTTCTGCTTGGCATTGGCCTCCAGGTACCGGCCCAGGAGCAGGAAGGTGGTGACGACGGCCGCCACCTCGAAGTACAGGCCGCCGGTCATGCCCTCCATGCCGGGGTGCTCGGTCATGCGCGGATCTGCCAGCAGCTGCCAGGCCGAAAACAGGTAGGCCGCTGCCACCCCAAGCGATACCAGGGTGTCCATGGTGGATGCCAGGTGCCGTGCATTGACGGCCGCTGCGCGGTGGAAGGGCCACGCCGCCCACGTGACGACTGGAAGGGCCAAAGCCGCCGCAACCCACCCCCAGTTGGGGAACTGGAACGCCGGGACCATGCTGACCAGGAATACCGGAACCGTCAGGATGGCTGCCAGGATGAGCCGCGGCCGGAGCTCGGCGGCGGGCATTGCGGCAGGTTCAGCAGCTGTATTTTCGCCGCCCGTCGGCTGCTGCCGGCGCACCTTCGCCTGGTAGCCGGCCGCGTTGACGGTCTCCACCAGTTGCTCGTCGGTGATGCCTGCAGGGACCGTGACGTACGCGGACTCCAGGGGCAGGTTGACCGTTGCAGCCACGCCGTCGAGTTTGCCGAGCTTCTTTTCCACCCGGTTGACGCAGGACGCACAGGTCATCCCTTCGATGTCGAGTTCGACGACGCGGGTGCCCGGTGGGTGCAGCAGTTCCTGGTAGCTCATGGCAGCTTTCCGGTAGTGGGAGGGTGATCAGGCTTCGTTGGCAACCACCAGGTAGCCGGCCTCGGCCACGGCTTCGCCGATTTCCGCGGGGGACAGTTCCTTGCCGGAGGTGATGGTCACGGTGGAGATGCCGCCGGCGTTCAGGTCCACGTTCACTGCTTCAACGCCCTCAAGGGCTTCGAGTTCTTCGCTGACGGCCGATACGCAGTGTCCGCAGGTCATGCCGGAGACGCTGATGGTCGTGGTGGTGGGGGCGGTGGTGCTCATGGCTTGCTCCTTCTTGTGGTGCCGGCGGTGGCCGGGTTGGGATGGTGGTGGCGTCAGCGAAGCAGGCGGCCGATTGCGTCGGCAGCTTCCTTGACCTTGGCATCGATGGCTTCTGCCCGTACGTCGGGGTCTGGTTCGGAGGCGGCCCCCACCACACAGTGGCCGATGTGTTCCTCGACCAGCCCCAGGCTGACGGCGTGCAGGGCCTTGGTGACGGCGGCAACCTGGGTCAGGATGTCGATGCAGTATTTGTCCTCGTCCACCATCCGGGCTATGCCCCGCACCTGGCCTTCGATGCGCTTCAGGCGGCGGAGGTAGGCGTCCTTGTTTCCCGTGTACCCGTGCTGAGGGGCAGCGCCTTCCTCCATAGCCGGATGTTCGGCGGCCGCAATGGCTTCCCCGGTAGCGTTCATGCAGTCAACATATACCCCTTGGGGGTATATGCACAAGTACCCCCGGGGGGTAATTTAAAGGTGCCGATGGCACCCCCTCGGGGCACAAAAAAGCTCCGGAGGGCGTTATTGGGGGATACGCACTCCGGAGCAGCTCTTGGGCAATTCCTGCTTCCACGGTAGGTGGATCGGCCTTGCTTGAATCAGCTTACTGGCTGGTACGGCACCGCGCCAGCACCCCGAATAACTACTTTCGCTTTACTTTAGCGGGGCCCCGAAGAAGGGGTTTTGCCCCCGGGAGCACCCATCACGGCCGGTCCTCGTGGGCGGGCATCCGGTAGGGAACCACCAGCACGGGCCGGCTCTGGTGGTGGCTGAGCCATGTGCCCACGGCGCCGCTGAGGGCTTCCGAGAGGCGATGGCTAAATCCCCGTTCCGGGGTACCCACAATGATCAAGGGTGCGTCCATTTCGGCGGCCAGCTGCCCGAGTGCCCGGGCCGGGTCGCCGGTGAGGGTGCGGAAGGACCACTCCGGTGGTCCACCGCCCGCCGGCAGCTGGTCCAGGGTGGACTGGACCAGCGCTTTCAGCTCGGTTGTCAGTGCCAGCATGTCGTCATCCACTCCCGGGTGCCGGGACAGGCGGTGGGCGGAACGGGCCGGATCCCACTCGACCAGGTAGCTGGCTTCGTCTACATACGCACAGACCAGGGGTGCCGCCAGCCGGGCAGCGAGGGTGGCCGCAGTCTGGATGACCTCCGGGTGCTGTTTCGGCATGATGCCCACCAGCAGGGGAGCTCCATCGAAGTTTTCCCATGTCATGCTGCCCATTGTGCGCCAGTCAAAGACCTTGTGAACAGGTACGTTAGGCCCGGGCACGTTTCAGGCGTTGCCGGGCGGATGCTACGGGGCAGCTGGGGAAGCGGTGACCACAACGTTCTTGCCCCACGGGTCCTCGGTAAAGCAGCTGATGAGGACCAGGCGGTTGGGCACCATGTCCCAGACGGCGCTGTCCTTGAGGCCGGACTTCAGGTAGGTGGTAACGCTGTCCACCTGGTAGCTGATGGACCCGGCGGCGGTTTCCAGATCAAACCGGTCACCAACGGCGGCCGCCGAGCTCAAATGGTTAAAGGGAGCGTCCGCACCCTCCCAGCTGTGGCCTATGACGTACGTGGTGTTGCCGGATCCCTTGCCCGGCGTGCCGAAAGCTGACAGCCAGTAGCCGTCCTTCGTAGCGGGCGGCTCAATGGTGCGGCTGGATTGTGCTTCGCCGTCCAGGTCCAGCGGATGGAGGGGCACATCGAAGGCGGCGGCCGGGTACCGGATGTGGATCGGCTGGGCAGCCGGCGGCAGGACGGCGGCTTCAGGCGCTGGATTCACCACGGGCTGGGGCTGGGCGGCCGCTGTTCCGGTGGCTTGCGGAATGCCAGTCTCCTCCATCGGGGCTGCCGCCCCCGCAGGCGCAGCGGCGGCGCGTACGCCGGGAGCCGACGCGTGGATGCCGGGGACCGTCAGCAGGGGGGCCTCGTGGAAGAGGGGTGCGCCAGCCGTGAAGGACAGGAAGGTGAGGACGCCGCAGCCAAGGATGGCCAGGTCGCCTTTGGTCCACCGCTGCCGGGGCTGCCACCTCGTGAGGCCCCGCCCGGGTGCTGCGTGCCGGCGTCGGTCCTGTGGCATGGCATCTCCTCACGGGTGGTCTGGGGAAAGGAAGGAAGGCGCCCTGCCGGGCACTGGCAGGGCGCCTTCCTTGTCTCTAAGCCACCGGGGTGGCGGATTGTGGGCTAGCGGGTGGTGTGCAGTGGACGTGGTCGACGGCGTACCCCCACCAGCGCTCCTGCGGCAGCCAGTGCTCCCAGGCCAGCAAGCCAGCCGGGTGTGCTGTCAGCCCCAACGGCCGTCTGGGCGTTGTAGCCCTGGTTGGTTCCCACGCTGACCGGGGCTGCGGCGGGAGCGGCCTGCGGGGCTGCCTTGGGGGCAGCGGCCGGGGTCAAAGCCGCCGAGACGTTGGTGTTGCCGCCGCCGCCATTGTTGGTTCCGCCGCCGTTGCCGGTTCCGCCGTCGTTGCCGGTGCCGCCGTCGTTGCCGGTGCCGCCGTCGTTGCCGGTTCCGCCGTCGTTGCCGGTGCCGCCGTCGTTGCCGGTGCCGCCGTCGTTGCCGGTGCCGCCGCCGTTGCCGCCGCCGCCGCCGTTGCCGCCGCCGTTGTTGGAGCCGTTGTTGGAGCCGCCGCCGTTGTTGGAGCCGCCGTTGCCGCCGCCGTTGTTGGAGCCGCCGTTGCCGCCGCCGTTGTTGGAGCCGCCGTTGCCGTTGCCGCCGCCGTTGTTGGAGCCGCCGTTGCCGTTGCCGCCGCCGTTGCCGCCAGCGTTGTTGCCGCTACCGCCAGTATTGTTGGCGCCGCCGTTGTTGGAGCCGCCGTTGCCGTTCCCGCCAGTGTTGTTGGCGCCGCCGTTGTTGGTTCCGCCGTTGCCGTTCCCGCCTGTGCCGTTGACATTGACCAGCGGTATCAGCGCGCTTCCGCCAGAGTGGGTGATCACCACTGGGTCGGAAGCTGCGATGGCAGGCGCTGTGAGGCTGATCAGGCCGAGCCCAACCACCCCCAGTGTGGCTAAGGTGCGTTTCATGTCTTCTCCCCATATGTGTGCGTCAAACTGACCATGGCGGGGGACGGCCAGCGGTTGCGCCGTATGCCCCAGCAGCACGGTCAGCTTGCTTTGAGATTTCAGGCTAGGGGCGCCGCCTGGGGCAGTCGCCAGTAGGGGGTACTCGTCTTTCTGCGGGGCTGGCGGCCCAAGTTACCTGCCAGTACCCTAAAGCCGGCACGCGCCACCTGCTTCCGCGGCGGGACCTTGTCCGCAGTGCGGGCCGCGCCTACCGTTTTAACTGAAGCAGGGAGGGGGAATCGTGGAAATCTACATGTGGTGGCTGGACCTGGACCTGGCCAGCAAAGAGTGGCTGCGGCAGAACCTCCGCGCACTGGAGTTGCCGCTTCCGGTACTCCAGGGGATTGCGGAAGCCGGCGGCCCGCATCCGGGCAATCCCGCCGCCGTGCTGACCGCCGCTGACTGGGACTTCATCGAAACGCAGTCGGAATTCGTGGACTAACCCCTTGTCCGCCCGCTGTCCCGCCGGTGGCGGGCTCAAAACCGTTGCGCGTTGCCCCTGACGGTGGTTGCATGGTCCGCATGGCAACGGCGGCAGAATCCTTCATCCTGGCAATCGGCACCAAGAAAGGGCTGTGGCTCGCCACCAGCCGGGACCGGCGGGAATGGTCCTTCAGCGGCCCCCACTTCCTCATGGCCGAAATCCCCAGCATCGGAATCGATACCCGGGAGGGCCGCACCAGGATTCTGGTGGGAGTCCGCAGCCCGCACTGGGGACCCACCGTTGCACACTCCGATGACCTTGGTGCCACCTGGTCCGAGCCGGAACATGGCGCCATCACCTTTCCGGGCGACACCGGCGCCGCCGTGGAGCGCGTATGGCAGATCTACCCGGACGCCGAGTCCCGGCCCGGGGTGGTGTGGGCGGGGGCGGAGCCCATCTCCGTATGGAAATCGACCGACGGCGGCGAGCACTTCGAGTTGAACCGAGGCCTGTGGGACCACCCGCACCGCAGTGAGTGGGGAGCAGGCTACGGCGGTGCGGCGGCACATTCGATCGTGGTGGACCCGGCGGGCGAAACCGTGCACGTCGCCATGAGCACCGGAGGTGTGTACCGCTCGCTGGACGGCGGGTTGTCCTGGGAAGCGCGCAACAAGGGCATCTCGGCCTACTTCATGCCGGATCCCAACCCGGAGTTCGGCCAATGCGTGCACAAGATCGCCGCGGATGCCGCCGTCGAAGGACGCCTCTACGCACAGAACCACCACGGGGTCTACCGGACCGACGACAATGCCGACAGCTGGAACTCCATCGCGGAGGGCCTGCCGGCCGACTTCGGCTTCGTCATGCTGACGCATCCGCGCCGGGACGGCACCGCCTGGGTGATACCGCTGAAGGCCGACGGCGAACGCATCCCCCCGGACGGAAAGCTCGCCGTCCATCGCACGGACGACGCCGGGAACACCTGGACGGGGCTCAGCGCCGGCCTCCCCGAGCAGGAATACAACAGTGTGCTCAGGGACGCTGCCTCGGTGGACACGGCGGAACCGGCCGGCGTCTACTTCGGCACGCGGGGCGGGACCGTCTACGCGAGTGCTGATGAAGGGGAGACGTTCACGGAGGTAGCGTCCCACCTGCCGGACGTCCTCTGCGTCCGGGCGGCAGTGGTGGCCGGTGCCTGAGATTTCGCTGCTGTTGCCCAGTGTCCTGCAACCCCTGGCTGGCGGACAATCCGTGCTCTCCACACCGGCCGACGGGCCGGTAACGGTGGGGCACCTGCTCGATGCCGTCGCCGCCGACTATGCCGTGCTGGGACGCCGGCTCCGGGACGAGACCGGGGCGCTGCGCAGATTCGTCAACATCTACGTCGGCGGTGACGAGGTGCGGCGGCTTCAGGGCCTGGAAACCGAGGTAGCGCCGGGCCAGGAAGTGCTGGTCATCCAGTCCGTTGCGGGCGGCTGAGCGGCGGCTGGAGTCGTTGTCGCAAACCGAGTGCAAAATCGTTGACAATTTCGTCCGCGATCCGTAGCGTCGGTTTCGTGCAGTGGTGATCAACTGCATCCATTCCTAGCGATGATGCAACAGGAAGGTACAGGGTGGCCGCGAGCCTGAGCCTCAAGGACGTCAGCCTGCACTTCGGCGGGGTCAAGGTGCTGCAGGACGTCAGTTTCGACGTCGAGCCCGGCGTGATCTTCGGCCTGGTGGGCCCGAACGGTGCCGGCAAGACATCCCTGTTCAATTGCATCAGCGGCCACTACAAGCCCAGTTCCGGTTCTATTTCCATCGACGGGACCGAGGTGTCCGGTAGTGCCCCGTCCCGGATGGCACGCCTTGGACTTGCCCGCACCTTCCAGCACCCGGCGCTCCAGCTGAACGCCACAGTCCTGCAGAACGTGCTCCTCGGGGGCCACACGCGGCTGCCAGGCGGCCCGGTCTCGTGGGCGCTGCGGATGCCGTACACCGTCCGCGCCGAGCGCGCCGTCCGCGCCGAGGCACTCGACCTCCTGGCCAACGCCGGGCTGGGATGGGCGGCGGACGTGCCTGCGGACGAACTGTCCCACGGGCTCCACAAGGGCATCGAGCTGTGGCGGGCGCTGCTTTCCCGGCCCACGTTGCTCCTTCTCGATGAACCGGCAGCCGGCCTGTCGCATGGGGAGGTTGAACAGCTCATCGCCACCGTGAAGCGCCTCCGCGCCGAGCAGGACCTCACCATCATCATCGTGGAGCACCACATGGGACTCATTTCTGCTCTAACGGACCAGGTGGTGGTCCTGGACCACGGGCGGAAGCTGATGTCGGGAACCGCGGCGGAAGCCCAGTCCGATCCCCGCGTCATTGAGGCCTACATCGGAAAGGACGCCGCGGATGACGCTGCTTGAACTGACCGGCGTCACAGCGTCCTACGGCCCCGTGCAGGTCCTGGAGGGGGTCTCCCTCAGCGTCCCGGAGGGCGGATCCGTGGGTATCCTGGGCGCGAACGGGGCGGGCAAAACCACCACGCTCCGGGCCATCAGCGGCAGCGTCCGGACCGGCGGCAGCATCCGGTTCGATGGCCGGGACATCAGGGGCCTCCGGCCGGACCAGGTGGCAGCACTGGGCATAGCACACGTACCTGAAGGGCGGGGCACCCTGGGCCAGCTGAGCGTGCGGGAGAACCTGATGGTGGGCTCCTACCTGCGCAAGGACCGGAAGGCCATCGCCGGTGACATCGACTACTGCCTGGACCTGTTTCCGCAACTGCAGGACAGGGTTGGCTTCCGGGCAGCAGCGCTTTCGGGCGGCGAACAACAAATGCTCGCGGTTGGCCGCGCCTTCATGGCCAAACCCAAACTGTTGCTCCTGGACGAAGCCTCGCTGGGGCTGGCACCGAGCACCGCCACAACGGTGTACCAGGCCATCCGGCGGCTACGGCTCGAATCCGGGATCGCGATGCTGGTGGTGGAACAGAATGCAAACCTCGCATTCTCCCTCGTGGACACCGCTACCGTCCTGGAAACGGGCCGGAACGTCCTCACCGGAACCTCTGCCGAACTCAAGGGCATGGACGAAATCCGCCGCGCCTACCTGGGGGGCTGACCGAATGGGAACCTTCATCCAACTCGTCGTCGACGGCCTGGCCACCGGCGCCATCTACGCGGCCCTGGCCCTGGCAATCGTGCTGGTGAACCAGGCCACCGGCCTGATCAACTTCGCGCAGGGCGGCATGGCGGTGCTGTCCGCCTACCTCGCCTACGCGTTCGTGCAGCTCGGCCTGCCGCTCATCCTGGCCATCATCATTGCCATTGTCCTGTCCTTCCTCTTCGGCGCACTGGTGGAACGTTTCCTGATCCGGCGGTTTGAACGGGGAGATCCGGACACCGCAGTGGTGGTGACCATCGGCCTGCTCACCCTGGTCACCGGTATCTGCGCGGTCCTGTGGGGCTACAACAACCTGGGGTTCCCGTCGCTCTTCCCGCTGACCAGCGTTGAAATCCTCGGGGCCGTCGTCAGCGTCAGGTCCCTTGCCACCGCCGTGACCATCGTTGTGATCATGGTGGTCCTGCAACTGCTCTTCCTGCGCACCAAGCTGGGACTGGCCCTCCGCGCCGTTGCCGACAACCCGGCGTCGGCCGCTTTTTCGGGCCTGCCGGTGGGCCGCCTGCTCATGGTGGGCTGGGGACTCGCTGCCACCCTGGGGGCGATTGCCGGCGTCCTGGTTGCTCCGCAGCTGACGTTGACGCCCGGCATGCTGGACACCGCCCTCGTTTACGCGCTCGCCGCCGTGATCCTCGGCGGCCTGACCAGTCCCATCGGCTGCGTGGTGGCGGCATCCGCAATCGGTGTCCTGGAAAACCTGGTGGCCGTCTACGTTCCCCTCATCGGCCACGACCTCAAAATCGCCGTGCCCTTCGCGCTGATCTTCGTCATCCTCATCGTCCGTCCCCAAGGCCTGTTCGGCAGGAAGGTCGTGGTGAGGGTCTGATGAATGCCGCTGCCGCCACTGCACGCAGGCCATGGGTCCGGATACTCCTCGCCGCCCTCGCGGCCATTGTGCTGATCGTGGCCCCTCTGGCCCTGCCGCCCTTTGCGAACCAGACGCTGGTCCGCATCGGTGTCTATGCGGTGGCGGTGCTCGGGCTGAACATCGTCATGGGCTACACCGGCCAGGTCAACCTCGGGCAGATCTTCTTCGTGGGGCTGGGAGCCTATGTCACCGCCTACGGCGTCAACCACGGCTGGAACATCCTGCTGGTGTTCGTCGCGGCCTGCGCCGTGGCCGGTGTGGTGGGGCTGCTGGTGGCCCTCGCGGCCGCACGCCTGGGCGGCCTGGCGATCGCGATGGTCACCATCGCCCTCCCCATCGTCGGGGTACCCCTGGCCAAGCGCCTCTCCGAATTCACCGGCGGCTCGCAGGGGATCTCCGCACGGTTCACGGACGCCCCCGACTGGTCCGGGCTGGACAACGACCAGTGGCAGTTCTACATCGTCCTGGTGGTGGCAGCCGCGGCCTTCCTGCTGGCGCGGAGCCTGGTCCGGGGCAAGTACGGGCGGGCGTTCGCGGCGGTCCGGGAGAACGAGGCTGTTGCGGCCTCCATGGGCATTTCCCCCTACCGGACCAAGGTGCTCGCCTTTACCATCGCCTCCATCTTCGGCGGGGCCAGCGGCTTCCTGTACCTCGCCGCCGTGCAGTACACGTCGCCTGAGACGCTCAGTTTTGGCCACTCCATCAGCCTCCTGGCTGCCATGGTCATCGGCGGCGCGGGCAGCATCGCCGGGTCCCTCCTTGGCGGTGCCTACTACGTCTTCGTCCCACAGCTGACCAACGCCATCGATCCCAACCTCACCACCGTCAGCCAGGGCGCCATCCTTCTCGCGGTGCTGTTCCTGCTGCCCGGCGGCCTGGTGAGCGTGCCCCGGGTGGTGCGGCGGCTGACCCGCCGGACCGGTGCCGGCCGCTCCACGGGCCGCCGGTCTGCCGCCGGCCCGGTTCGGGAGACTTCCCAGCAGACCGCTCCAGCGCACCGCCCGGTTCCGGACGATGCGCTGGAGGGACATGAACAAACAGAGAGGCAAGATGGACCATGAACATGAGAAAGAAGCCCGGCGGGGTACTTGGCATCGTTGCCGTAACAGCCGCCCTCGCGCTCTCCCTGTCCGGCTGCAGGGGCGATAGCGGCGGCCAGGGCGGCGGCGGTTCTGCGTCCTCTCCCGGGATAACGGACTCGGCGATCACGCTTGGCATCACCACCCCCCTTAGCGGCGCCACCGCAGGGCCGGGCAAGTGCACCGTGGCCGGCGTCTCGGCCTACTTCGGTGCCGCGAACGCCGCCGGCGGCGTGAAGTTTGGCGACGGCAAGACGCGAACCGTGAACATCAAGTCCTACGACGACGCCTACGATCCGCAAAAGTCGCTGGCCAACTTCCAGCAGATGGTGTCGGACAACGTCTTTGCTGCCACCGCCGGCCTGGGCACCCCCACCAACCGTGCTTTCCGCGACGCCGCGATCAGCCAGAAAGTCCCGCAGGTGCTGGTGATGACCGGTGACCCGCTCTTCAGCGACCGGAAGCAGAGCCCGTGGCAATTGGGCTTCGTGCCCATCTACCAGAATGAGGGGGGCGCCTTCGGCAAGCTCCTGGCGAAGTCGGGCGCGCAGCACAAGGTGGCCATCCTGTCGCAGAACGATGACTACGGCAAGGGCTACGTTGCCGGCTTCAAGGAAGCCATCCAGGGAGCATCCAACATCTCGGTGGTGGGGGAGCAGACTTACGAGGCCACCGACACATCCGTTGATGCCCAGCTCACCCAGCTGGCCTCCTCCGGAGCGGACGTCTTCTTCAACGCCATGTCCATCACGCCGCTGACCATCGCCGCGCTGCAGAAGGCGCAGCAGATCGGCTGGAAGCCCAGCTGGTTCCTGCCCTCCAATACGTCCAGCCCCACTGCGATCCTTGAGCCCGGCGGCGCTGCCGCCTACCCCGGCATCTACTCGGTGTCCTTTGCCAAGGCACCGCAGAGCCCCGCGTTCGCCAAGGACCCCGACGTCGTGAAATTCCTTGACGAACTCAAGAAGTACGGGAACTACCCGGATATGCCGGCCTTCCCGCACTGCATGTGGAGCTACATGGTGGGCGCCACCCTTGAGAAGGCGTTCCAGAACATGAAGGAACCCACCCGGGACAGCTTCATGACGGCGCTGCGGGACATCAAGGACCTGAAGGCGCCGCTGATGCTGGAAGGTACGTCGGTCAACACCACGGTGGACGGCCAGCCGGCCGTGTCCTCGGTGGTGGTGCAGAAGTACAACGGCAAGGGCTACGCAACGGCCGAGAACTTTGGCTGACCAGGGCGGTATCCGCTAGGCGCGGGCGGCGCTCGGCTCCGGCCGGGCGCCGCCCCCGGACTCGAGGGTGTCCACCAGTTCCAGCCCGCGCCGGGCCCACGCGATCTCCACATGGGCCCGGTCCACCAGGCCCTCGTAGGTAAACCGCTTAAAGGCGATGGTTCGTTCACGGTCGGCCGGATCCGTCACGGCCAGGCGGCGCACCAGCATTGGGTTGTCCACCTGGTCGATGCGCTGGAGTTCACCCTCCCACTGGGCGAGTTCGGACTCCCACTGGCCCATATGCCGGCGGAAGAACGCCCGCGCGGCCTCCGGTGACGCTGCTTCAAGGTAGGCGGCCCGCAGGTGGGCGGGGTCGCGGACCCGGGCGTACTCCAAGGGGGTCTGCATCCAGTCAAGGAAGGCCTGGTTTCCGGTATCCGTCACGTGGTACAGCCGCCGCGTGGCGCGCTGGCCCCGGGGCTGCTCCTCACCTTCGATGAGGTTTTCCGCCTCCATCTTGCGCAGCTCAGGGTAGATCTGCGAGTC
The DNA here is from genome assembly GCF_039907755.1 of Pseudarthrobacter sp. CC12. Taxonomy (NCBI): domain Bacteria; kingdom Bacillati; phylum Actinomycetota; class Actinomycetes; order Micrococcales; family Micrococcaceae; genus Pseudarthrobacter; species Pseudarthrobacter sp. CC12. Next base: position 122,790 of record NZ_JARDJH010000005.1, read on the forward strand.
GGGGGCGTGCCACACGTGGCCTACCGACATGGAGAACTGCTTTTGCAGTTCATAGCCTGACAGCGGGCCCACGCGCAGCAGCGCAAGCAGCGCGTACCGAAGGCTCATGCGGTACTCCTCCAAGGGCTCAAGGAAGGTGCGGGGGCGCACGCGCCCCCGCACTCCGGGGTCCCCAGCCTAGGCCGACTGGTAGTTCGTCCGCCACCCGCCGTGGTAGGTGGCGCGGGCCACGGTGGAGTAGGGCACGGGGCTGACCACCGCACGCACCTCGGTCTGCACATGGGGTTCGACGGCGGCTTTGGCAGTGCCGCCGTTGGGCTCACCCCATACGACCTTCAGTTCCGTGCCTTCGGGAACGTTGGGATCAATCGTTGCAAGCGAGAGGGCGCGGCGTTCGTTGGCGCTGTAGCCGGTGAACATCGAGTAGCCCACCACGGTTCCGTCGGCGTCCACCACAGAGTCGTAGTTGGCCGAGCCGTAGTTTGCCAGGGGCAGGTCGAAGAACTTGTAGCTGGGTCCGTCCACATCGAACAGCGACGCGAAGATGGAGGTGACATCTTCGGCGTCCCAGGCCAGGGTGACTTTCCTGCGCTGGGCGGCGGGGTCGATTTTCTGGAGCGCGTCCCGGCCGATGAAGTCGTGGTCGAACTTCACGAATGAGCCGTAGCCCAGCTCCCACGGGGTCAGGTAGTAGTCCTCGATGTTCCCGGACACGAAGGATCCTGCCAGGGTCCCGGTTGCTTCGTAGCCATCTGCCGGCAGCCATTCACGGTAGCCGCGCTCTGCTTCGCCGGTGTAGATGGCTGGAAGGGGAGAGGGGATCCAGCCCGATTCGAGGGTGTTGGACGGGTACGCCCGGGAACCGACGGGGACCAGTCCGAACTCGGCTCCGGCGTCCACGATCGCATCGCGGATGCGGTCATGGTCCGCGTACGGTCCCCACACCTCCAGTCCCGGCGCGCCGGCCATGCCGTGGCGCAGCGTGCGGACCGTGGTGCCGGCAATTGTCATGGTGGACATGTTGAAGAACTTGAGCTGCTCCAGGGCTCCGCCATTGAGTTTTTCGATCACCTGCCAGGCGTTGGGTCCCTGGATCTGGAAGCGGTAGTACTGGCGGGTCACCGGGTGGCCGTAGGGCCGCGACGGGGAGCGCCGGTCCACGGTGATGTCCAGGTCCCGGTAACCGCCCGTTTCGCCGTGGTAGAGCAGCCAGTTGGCCGCCGGCGAGCGGCCCACGTACACGTACTCGTCGTCCGCCTCGTGGAAGAGGATGCCGTCGCCGATCACGTGCCCGGACTCTGTGGTGGGCACATACTGCTTGGCTTTGTTCACCGGGAAGGTGGCGGTGGAGTTGATGGCGGTCGCCGTGATCAGCTTGATGGCGTCCGGGCCCTTCAGGAACAGGTTGTCCATGTGGTGGGACTGGTCGTACAGCACGGCCGTCTGACGCCACGCGGTCTGCTCCTTGATCCAGTTCTGGAAGTCGGCCGGCACCACCGGGTAGATGTAGGAGCCGATCTGGGAGTTGCGGAGGAGATCCACGGCCCCTTTCGACGCGTCGAGGACTTCCTGCAGGTTTTTCGGTGCCACGTTGAACCTCTTGTTCTGTATCGGATTGTTGGTGGGTCTCAGAAGACGATGGTCTGGTTGCCGTGCCGGATGACCCGGTCTTCGGCATGCCACTGGACGGCGCGGGAGAGCACCGCGCGTTCCACGTAGGCGCCCCGCGCCTGCAGGTCCTGCGCCGAGTGGGCGTGTGTCACGCGGGCCACATCCTGTTCGATGATGGGCCCCTCGTCCAGGTCCTTGGTCACGTAGTGCGAGGTGGCGCCAATCAGCTTGACGCCCCGGTCCTTCGCCTTGCGGTAGGGGGCGGCGCCCACAAACGCGGGCAGGAAGGAATGGTGGATGTTGATCAGCGGTACGCCAACCGCGTCCAGGAATCCGGGGGACAGGATCTGCATGTACCGGGCCAGCACCACGAAGTCCACGTTCCCTTCCAGCAGCTTCAGGATCTGGGCTTCGGCCGCGCCCTTGTCCGGACCGGCGGAAGGGACGTGGAAGAACGGGACACCAAAGGACCGCACGTCCTCCGCCGTGTTGGTATGGTTTGAGATCACCATGGGGATGGTCACCGGCAGTTCGCCCCTCCGGTGCCGCCACAGGAGTTCGAGCAGGCAGTGGTCTGAGGTGGAGACCAGGATGGCCATGCGTTTGGGGATGGAGCGGTCGGTCAGCGTCCAGGTCAGCCCCAGGGGCGTGAGCGTCCGGGCGAGGTCGGCCTCGATCCCGGGCATGGCGGCGGACAGGTCCGGCCGGTTGAAGACCACACGCTGGAAAAAATCACCCGACGAAGGATCACTGGAGTATTGGTCCAGGGACACGATGTTTCCCCTGTTGCGGGTCACCAGGGCGGCTACGGCAGCCACGATGCCCGGCTGGTCCGGCCCGTGGACGATCAGGCAGGACTGGTCCTTGCGGGATTCGGTGTGCAGGACCATGGCTTGCCGCCCTAGCCCTCTTCGGTGAAGTGCCGGACCCAGTTGGCCGTGGCCAGCAGGCCGCCAAAAGTGTAGAAGTGAAGCCCTACCTGCGCCGGACGCTGGTGGTCCTGCCGCGGTGCATGGTCGGCCAGTACGGCGGCCAGATCGTTGACGAACCGGTCCGGGCCGGCGTCGCCCATCAGGTTGGTCAGCGAGAAGCCGTATTTCTTCACGATCATGGCGTTGGCTCCCACGCCGAAGCGCCGAGCGAAACCGAGGAGCCGCTTGACTCCGGCCGGGCCGGGCGTGCCTACGCGGATGGGATCCTGGATGCCCCTGGCCCGGACCTCGTCGATCCACGCGGCAACCGGCGCCGTGTCGAAGGCGAACTGCGTGATGATGGAGGCCTTAAGCCCCTGCGCGGCGAGGGCTGCGGACTTGTCCGCCAGGGCACGCCAGAGATCTTCCTTGCGGATGTCCGGATGGCCTTCCGGATACCCGCCGATTCCCACCTCCCGAACCCCGTACTGCTGCAGGAGCCCGGTGTTGACCAGTGCCAGGGAGTCTCTGTATGGGCCCTCCGGTTCTGCGGGGTCGCCGCCCACCACGAAAAGATGCTCGGCGGCGCCCACCTCCTGGAGCCGCCCAAGGAACTTCTCAAAGTCGCCCTTCGACTTCAGCCGGCGCGCCGAAACGTGCGGCACCGGGATGAACCCCAGGTCCCGGGCGGCCTTGGCAGCGGCCACCCGCATCTCCAGGTCCTCGTTGCCGAGGAAGGTGACGTTGATGCGGGTGCCCGGCGGAATGCCGTCCTTTGCCTCGATGAGGGCAGGAATGTCCTTGCCGGTCATCTCCAGCGAGAAGTTCTTGATGAGTTCCAGGGATGCTGCCCGGTTGGGGGCGGGCATGGTTCGAGTCGCCATCAGGTCATCCTTTCGGCGGGTGCAGCGGTGCACCCGCTTCCAAGATTACCTATGAGCATAGGTAATGTCGATAGCTATTCGGGGATTGCTGATCCCTTCTTGCTTGCCGGCCGTCCGCAGGCCCTACCCTTCGGCTGCGCCCGGTTCGAGATGGGCGATGGCGCGGGTGTCCTGGAAGGCCCGGACCCCTTCGATGCCCTGTTCCCGGCCCATGCCGGACTGCTTCATGCCGCCGAAAGGTGCGCGCAGGTCCAGGCGGGTTGCGCCGTGGTCGTTCACCCAGACGTAGCCGCAGACCAGCCTGCCGCCCACGCGGTCGGCCGCTGCCGGGTCGGCGGTCCACACCGAACCGCACAGGCCCGCCCAGGAGGCGTTCGCCGCTTCCACCGCCTCGTCCTCCGTGTCGAACGGGATCAGGGGGATCACGGGCCCGAACTGTTCCTGGGTGACAACCCGCAGCGAGGGGTCCGGATCGATGACCAATGCCGGGCGCAGGAAGTTCCCGCCGTGCAGTTCAGGGTCCGAGGGAAGGGTGCCGAACTCCCTGACATCGGCGCCCGCTTCCTTGGCCTCCTCGATGAGTTCGGCCACGAAGGCTTTCTGCACGGGGGAGTGCAGCGGACCCATGGTGGTCCCGTCGTCGAGCCCGTAGCCGATGACCGCCTTTCCAAGCCGCTGCGAGAGCCCGTCCACCACCTCGTCCAGGCGCGAACGGTGCACGTAGACCCGCTTTGCGTTCATGCAGATCTGGCCGGTGGTGTCGAAGATGGCGGCATAGAGCCGGTCCAGGTGGGTGTCGTCAAGGACCGCGTCCTGGAGGATGACGGCGGCGTCGTTCCCGCCGAGTTCAAGCGTCACGCGGGTGAGGGACTTCGCGGCCATTTCCATGATGCGCTTGCCGCCGCCCACGCTTCCCGTGAAGCAGACCTTGGCAATGTCCGGGCTGGTGATGAGTTCGGCCATGTCCGCGTCCTTGCCGGTCACCACGTTCAGCACCCCTGGCGGAAGCTTTTCGGCAATCCGCTGGACCACGCGCGTGGTTGCCAGCGGCGCGGTGGGCGGCGGCTTAACGATTGCCGTGTTCCCTGCCAGCAGTGCGTGCGGCAGCGAGGCCGCGAGGATGGCAATGGGCCAGTTGAAGGGCACGATGACCGTCACCACGCCCAGGGGCTGGAAGGTGACAGACGTGGAGACGGGAATGCCGGGCGCGGGCGGCAGCGTCTTGGCGGTGTCGACGTCGGGAGCCAGTTCCAGCGCGAGGTTCCACCTGATCTCGAACACCAGCGAGTCCACCCAGGCTTCCATGCGGATCTTGCCGTTTTCCTGCGAAAGGATGGCGGCATCCTCATCGCGGAAGTCCGCAATGCCTTCCAGCGCCTGCCGCATCCGGTCCGCTCGCTCCTGAGCCCCCAGGGCAGCCCATCCGGGGAAGGCCGCCTTTGCCGCGGCGATGGCATCCTGGACGTCGGACGGCCCGGCGGCCGCGGCGTGGCCCACCACTCTGCCGGGCTTGCCGGGATCGGCAATCTCCATGGTGGCGGCGGCCTGGCGCTCGGTGCCTCCGATGAAGAGGCCGGTGGTCACCGGGGCCGACGTGTCCACTGTGTTGGTCATGATGATGCACCTCTCTGTGCGGTACTGCCGGGATCCTTTAATTTTCTCACTGGCTGACGTTCGGCGTTCCGTGCGTATGGAACGTCTCGATGGTTTTCATGCCCCAGGCCTGCCCTTTGCGGCGCTCCTCCTGGCTCCACTCGACCACGGGCGAGTCCGGGTCCAGCAGCAGGCGGGCGCCGGCGTTGGCCAGTTCGATCCGGTTGCCGCCGGGCTCCCAGACATACAGGAAGAACGTCTGGTTGATGGCGTGCTTATGCGGTCCGGACTCGATGTGGATGCCGTTTTCAAGGAAGATGTCCGCGGCCTTCAGGATGTCCTCGCGGGTATCGGGGGCGAACGCCACGTGGTGGAGCCGGTTGCCGTGCTTGAGCCAGTCGTCGGAATACACGATGTCGTAGGACTTGTTGTTGAAGTGGAACCACCAGGCGGCGTATCCGCCGTCGTCGAGCCGGATGCGCTCACTCTCCCGCCCGCACAGCGCCTGGGCCACGAACTCCCCGTTGGCCACCACGTCCTTGGCCAGGAAATTGATGTGGTCCAGCCGCCGGGCGTTGACTCCCCGGCCGGGGAAGGCCGAGGCCTGGTTCTTCAGGGCGGGTTTGTCGTCCGTGGCCACGTACCGTTCGGTTTCGTAATAGATGCCCAAGAGGTGCCCGTCGGGGTCCCGGAAGGAATAGGTGGGCCCGGTTCCCACTTCACCGTCTTCCCAGCCGATGCCCAGGCCGGTGGCTTCGATGGCGGCGACCCGGCGCTCCAGTGCCTCCTGGCTGGTGGCCCGGAAGGTGGTTCGCCCGACACCGGCATCGGCCGAGGCGGTGAGTTTGACGGTGTAGAGCTGGTATTCGTCCCAGGTGCGAAGGTAGGCGGACTTCGTGCCGGCGCTGCTGGTCTCCGCCACGACGCGCATGGCGAGCAGGTCGCGGAAGAACCACAGGCTTTCCTCGAAGACGGGGGTCAGCAGTTCCACGTTTCCCAGGTGGGCGACGTCGAACGAGGTATACCCGGTCATGAAGCTGTCCTCTCTAAAGGGGGTCGTTGTGCAGGCGTCAGGGGCGCGGGAAAACGCGTCCATCGAAAATCTTCCGTGCCGTCCTGAGGGCGGTTGAGCGGGTCACGGTGTAGCCGTCCGGGGTGGCCTCGATGGACACCTCGACGTCGAAGTGCCCGCTGGGGTGTTCCACCCGGAAGGGTTCTCCCGGTGAAGGAAGGACGCCCAGGCCGTGGCCCACCGATCCTTCGGCCAGTACTCCGGCCGCCACGGTGAGTGCTCCCAGCACGCCGATGGAGGTGTGGACCCGGACGGGAAGGAAGCTGCGGGTGGCGATGGCACCCCCCTCCCGCGGCGGCGCCAGCAGCACCAGCTTGGGCACGGTGGCAGCGCTGACATCGCCCATGCCCATCAGGTCCGCCGCGGCGAGGCGGAGCCCGGCCAACCGTTGTGCCAGGCCTGCATTGGCCTCAAGGTCTGCGGGGGCCTCGTCCCCGGCGACGCCCAGGTCGGCGGCGCGCATCAGGACGGTGGGCATTCCGTTGTCAACGCACGTGAGGTCCACCCCGTCCGCGCGGTCCATGACGTGGCCTGTGGGAAACAGGGCACCGGTCGAAGATCCCGCGGTGCCTTCGAAATTGAGCCGGATGGCTGCCGCCGTACCTGGAACCCCGTCGATGGCCACCGCCCCGCCTGCCGCCGGGCCGCCGTCGTAATCCACCACCCCGCCGGGGGTGGCAAACCGCGCCGTGGCCATGCTGCCCGTGTTCAGCATCCGGATGCGCACCTCGGTCTGGCCGTCGGCCGGCTGCACCAGGCCCCGCTCCACGGCGAAGGGCCCGACGGCCGCAAGGATGTTCCCGCAGTTCTGCCGGCTGCTGACCAGTGCGGTGTCCACGGCGACCTGGAGGAACAGGTAGTCCACGTCCGCGCCGGCGTCCGGAGACGGCGAGATGACGGCAACCTTGCTGGTCAAGGGGTGCGCCCCACCCAGTCCGTCCACCTGGCGGGGATCAGGCGAGCCCATGATCCGCAACAGCAGGTCGTCGCGTTCTGCGGGGTCGGCAGGCAGGTCCGAGGCCAAAAACAACGCACCCTTGGAGGTCCCGCCCCGCATGAGGAGGCAGGGGATCCCCTCTGTACCCGGCATGTGCACCCTCGCGTTCCACGGCGGGCATGGTGCCTGGACGGCCCATGGTCAGTCCTTTCCGGCGGACAGTGCCAGAAAACCACGCTCTGGAACTTTGGTCAAGACATCCGATACAATTTTGTTAGCAATCGTGTTGGTACTGGACGTCCCGGGCTGCCCTCCGCCGTGGACCGAACGATGGAGTTCGCAGTGACAGGCATTTCACAGTGACAGGGACTTTGCAGGAAGCGCTGGACCTGGGCGCTTCACCGGTCCAGCTTCTACGTGATTCCCCGGCCAGCCCCCACGTTTTTCCCGTGCGGGCGGAGTTCAGCAACTGGCGCTCCGAGCAGAATTCCTGGCGTACGGCCTGCGCCCTCCTGGACCAGTCCCACCACATGACCGATCTCTTCCTCTCCGGGCCCGACGCGGAGGGGCTGCTGCGCGGGCTCGCGGTGAACTCTTTCGCGAACTTTCCCGTGGACCGTGCCAAGCAGTTCATCGCGGTGAACCATTCAGGGCAGCTCATCGGCGACGCCATTTTGGCACATCTTGACGAACAGTCCTTCAACCTGGTGGGCCACCCGATGGCCATCGACTGGGTGCAGTACCACGCCGAAACCGGAGGCCACGACGTTGAAGTTTCCCGGGACGGAAACTCGATCGTCCGCCCCGGTGACCCCCGCCTGTTCCGCTACGAGCTCCAGGGGCCCACCGCCATGGCCATCGTCGAAAAACTCACCGGCGCCCCGGTGCCGCAACTCGGGTTCTTCCACATGGGGCACCTCCCCATCGCCGGACTGCAGGTCCGGGCCATCCGGCACGGCATGGCCGGACAGCCCGGCTTTGAGCTGTTCGGCCCCTGGGCAGAGGGCGGACGCGTCAGGGACGCGCTGCTTCAGGCCGGCGGGGAGTTCGGCCTGACCCAGGTGGGGGCAAAAGGCTATTCGACGGCGAACCTTGAGTCCGGCTGGGTGCCCTCGCCCGTGCCGGCGGTCTTCACGGACGAACGGTTGCGCGGCTACCGCGAATGGCTTCCGGCTTCGGCGGCCGGTTCACTGGGCGGGAGTTTCGATTCAGCGGACATCGAGGACTACTTCCTGACCCCGTACGAGCTCGGGTACGGCCGCTCCATCGCGTTCGACCACGACTTCGTGGGGCGGGAGGCGCTGGAAGCGCTCTCCCGCACCTCCTCCCGCCGCAAGGTGACACTCGTCTGGAACCCCGACGACGTCCAGGACGTGATGGGTTCCATCCTGCGTCCCGGCCTCCCCGCCAAATACATCGACCTGCCCAAGGCCCGCTATGCCCTCTTCCAGGTGGACCGGGTGCTCCAGGACGGCGACACGGTGGGCCAGTCCTTTGACTGCGGCTACATCGCCAACGAGCACTCTTTTGTTTCCCTGGCGGCGGTGGAGGGACTGGAAGACGGCGCCCAGGTCACCGTGCTCTGGGGCGAAGAGCCCAACTCCGCCAAACTGCAGGTGGAACCCCACCGGCAGGTCCCCATCCGAGCCACCGTCGCCCCCGCTCCCTTCGTGCAATACGCACGCGAGAGCTACCGCGCCACCCATTGAACCGAAGGAGAACAGCCCATGGCCCCGAAATCCCTGCAGGACGTGCTCGATGCGGCGGGCAATACCGTCGAACTGCTGCGCAATTCCCAACTCGGCACCTACATCTACCCCGTGGTCCCGGCAGAATTCACCAACTGGCGGCGCGAGCAGCGCGCGTGGCGCGAAACCGCGGTGCTCTACGACCAGTCCCACCACATGGTCAACTTCTTCGTAAAGGGGCCTGATGCCCTGAAGCTCTTCTCGGACACCGGCATCAACAGCTTCGCCAACTTCCCGGTCAACACCGCCAAACAGTTCGTCCCCACGGCCTCCAACGGCGGGGTGATCGGCGACGGCATCCTGTTCCACCTGGAAGACCAGGAGTTTGTCTACGTGGGCCGCGCGCCGGCTGCGAACTGGCTCCAGTTCCACGCCGAAACAGGCGGGTACGACGTCGAATGCACCTACGACGACAGGTCGCCGTCGCGCCCGTACGGACAGCCGGTCAGCCGTAAGTACTACCGCTTCCAGATCCAGGGCCCCAGCGCCTGGCAGATCATCGAGAAACTCAACGGCGGAACCCTGGAGCAGGTGAAGTTCTTCCACATGGGCCACCTGGGCATCGCCGGGGAACAGGTGCGGACTCTGCGCCACGGCATGGCGGGAGCGCCGGGGCTTGAAATCTGGGGACCCTACGAACAGCACGGAAAAATCCGTGATGCCGTGCTCGAGGCGGGGGCTGAGTTCGGGCTGGAACCGTGCGGGTCGCGGGCCTACTCCTCGAACACACTGGAATCGGGCTGGATCCCCTCGCCGCTGCCGGCAATCTACAGCAGCGACGCCGAGCGCGCCTACCGCCAATGGCTGCCGGCAACCAGCTATGAAGCGGTCAACGCGCTCGCCGGCTCGTTTGTCTCCGGCAACATCGAGGACTACTACCTCACCCCCTGGGAACTGGGCTACGGCTCCTTCGTGAAATTCGATCACGACTTCATTGGCCGCGACGCCCTCCAGGGGGTCGACCCTGCTGCGCAGCGGAAAAAAGTCACCCTCGCCTGGAACGACGAGGACCTGGCCGCCATCTGGGCGTCGTTCCTGGACCGGGATAAGCCCGGCTACCAGTTCTTCGACGTCCCCAACGCCAACTACGGGTCCTCCAACTACGACTCCGTCATCGACGCCGACGGGACGGGGGTGGGCCTGTCGCTCTTCACCGGCGTGACGGCCAACGAACGCCGCGGCCTCTCGCTGGCCACGGTAGACCCCAACGTGGAGATCGGTACCGAGGTGCGGGTTGTCTGGGGCGAACCCGACGGAGGGTCCCGGAAGACTACCGTGGAACCACATGAACAAATCAGTGTCCGGGCCGTCGTCAGCCCCGCCCCCTACGCGGTGACAGCCCGCACTGAGTACCACGGCGGCTGGCGGACCGCTGCCGCCGGTGCCCGATAGGCCGGTGGGAACGGCCGGCCCCGCTGTCGCCGTCCTGGGCCTGGGAGAAGCCGGGAGCATCTACGCCGAGGACCTGGCCGGCCGTGGACTGCGGGTGACGGGGACGGATCCGGTGGTCCAGGCAGTTCCGCCGGGGGTGCTGCAGGCCCCTGGAATCAGCGAAGCGGTGGCCGGCGCCGGCCTGGTGATCAGCCTGGTGGGTGCCGGCGCGGCGGAAGCCGTCCTTGCGGAGGCGCTGGCCGCCATGGACCCGGAAGCCGTCTTCGCGGACCTGAACACCGCGGCACCGGGCCAAAAGCGGCAGTTGGCGGAACGGGCCGCCAGGAGCGGAGTCCTTTTCGCCGACGTCGCCATCCTGGCGCCCGTTCCCCGCGGGCGGATCAATTCGCCCCTGCTGATTAGCGGCACGGGGGCTGATGCCCTGCTGTCACTCTTCACCGGATGGGGTATCCCGGCGGCCGGCGCAGGCGGCGAAGCCGGTGCTGCCGCCGGCCGGAAGCTGCTCCGCAGCGTGTTCATGAAGGGACTGGCCGCATCCGTCCTGGAGGCGGTCACGGCCGCCGAGGCGGCAGGGGCAAAGGACTGGATCATCAGCCAGATCGCAGCGGAACTTGGCCCGTCAGGCGACGCGCTGGTGGCGCGGATGCTTGAGGGGACGCGGCTGCATGCCGTCCGGAGGGAGGCGGAGATGGTTGGGGTGCGGGAGTTCCTGGAGTCGCTCGGGACCGCCCATCCGGTAACGGACGCCAGCATCGAGTGGCTGCATTCGCTCGCGCTCCGGCAGCAGGAACAGGTTGCGGACAGTCCTTCCTGACTACGCCCGCAGCCGTCTTCCCGGACCGGCTATGCCACCCGCCAAACGCTGCACTCGTCCGTATTGATAGCCTTCCGCACCCCGCTGATGCGGTCCAGGATCCAGACCACGCCGATGCCGGGAGCTGTCTCCTGCACGCTGCCGCGGCGGATCACCACGTCGTCGTAGGAGGGCCCCACCGAAAGGCGGGCTTCGATTTCGTCGCCGCGGTGGAGCTGGTCCAGGGCGCGGACTCGTGTTACATGCGTGGTCGCCTTCTTCAACATCGCGGGGCCTCCTGGCTGGAGCTGGTGCGGGCTCTTGCCTGCAATACCAAGTGTGGGCCGCGAATGTTGCGTGCCGGTTTCCCAGCGGTTAGGGCGCGGTTAGTTCTTCGCGCCGCCCCGGTTTCAGGCTGCCGCCCCGCCGCGGTAGGCCGCCAGGAACGTGGAAATCCTCCGGACGGCTTCCTCGATGTCCAACACCGAGGGGAGGATGACGAAGCGGAAGTGGTCCGGCGCCGGCCAGTTGAAGGCCGACCCGTGGGAGACCAGGATCTTTTGGTCCCGGAGCAGGTCCAGGACAAACTTCTCGTCGCTCTCGATCGGGTACAGGTCCGGGTCCAGGCGCGGGAACAGGTACATGGCGCCCGACGCCGGGACGCACGTCACGCCGGGAATGGCAGTGAGGAGCTTGTGGGCCAGGTCCCGCTGTTCGCGCAGCCGGCCGCCGGGCTTCACCAGCGCGTCGATGCTCTGGTACCCGCCCAGGCAGGTCTGGATGGCGTGCTGCGCGGGAACGTTGGCGCACAGGCGCAGCGACGCCAGCAGTTCCAGGGCTTCACGGTAGGCGGCGGTGGCGGCCAGTGGACCGGTGACGGCCACCCAGCCGGCACGGTAGCCAGGCATCCTGTAGGCCTTGGACAGGCCACTGAAGGTCAGGCAGCAGACGTCCTCGGCCACGGCCGCGGTGTGGATGTGCGTGGCATCGCCGTAGAGCACTTTCTCGTAGATCTCGTCGGAGAACAGGACCAGGTTGTGCTTCCGGGCCAGGCCGGCGAACTGTTCGAGGATGTGCCGGGGGTAGACGGCGCCGGTGGGGTTGTTCGGATTGATGATCACAATGCCCTTGGTGCGGCTGGTGATCTTTGCTTCCACGTCGGCCAGGTCCGGCCACCAGTTCTCGGCCTCGTCACAGATGTAGTGCACGGCCTTGCCGCCGGTCAGGGTCACGGCGGCGGTCCACAGGGGGTAGTCCGGCGCGGGGACCAGGATTTCGTCGCCGTTCTCCATGAACGCCTGGAGGCACATGGAGATCAATTCGCTGACGCCGTTGCCGATGACGATGTCCTCGACCCCGATGTTCATGAGGCCCCGGGTCTGGTAGTACTGCGAAATGGCTGTCCGCGCCGTGAAGATGCCCTTCGAATCGCTGTACCCCTGGGCGCCGCGCAGGTGGTGGATCATGTCCACCACCACGGACTCCGGCGCTTCCAGCCCGAAAGGCGCAGTGTCACCGAGGTTCATCTTGAGGATCCGGTGCCCCTCGGCCTCCATGTTCTTCGCCGCCTCATGGATGGGGCCGCGAAGTTCATAGCGGACATTCCGGAGTTTGCTGGAGTGTTGCATGGCGCGCATGGTTGATCTTTTCACACAGCACGGGCGGCGGGCGGCGGGGAAGGCCAGTCCGTGGACGCCTGCTGGCACAGCGCTCCCTATTCGATAAGTTGTGAACTTGTAGTACTGCCTTCCTGCGGTGGTGCACGGCGGAACGGGAAGGAAGTACCCCACGTGGGCGGTGTGCTGGTCGGACTGGCGGTGATCGGCGTCGTCATTGCCGTCGGATATCTTGCTGCGCGCTGTGGCCTGGGCGATGAACCCACCATCAACGCACTGACCCGCACCGCCTTCTTCATCACCAACCCGGTCCTGCTGTTCACCGTGGTGCTCAAGTCAGACCTGTCCGTGGTCTTTTCCGCCTATGTTCCGCTGGCCATGATCACGGCGGCGGCAACTGCGCTCCTCTACGTGGCCGCCAGCCGGATCTGGTTCCGGCGGCCACTTGCCGAGACTGCGGTGGGTGCCATGGCCGGCTCCTACGTCAACGCCAACAACATCGGCATCCCCATCACGCTCTATGCCGTGGGGGACGCCACCCCGGTGGCCCCGGTCCTGCTGGTCCAGCTCCTCCTGTTCGCCCCCCTGGTCCTGACCCTGCTGGACCTCTCGGAAGCCGGCCGGTTCTCGCCGCGGCTGATGCTCACGCAGCCCTTCCGCAACCCCATGATCATCGCCTCGCTCCTCGGCGTGGTCCTGGCAACGTTCCACGTGGAGTTGCCCGCCCCGGTGATGGCGCCGCTGACCCTGCTGGGCGGTGCGGCTGTCCCGGTGGTGCTGCTGGCCTTCGGCATGTCGCTGCGCGGCACCAGGATGCTCCGGAGCGGCGGGCACACGGCCGAGATCCTCACTGCCACGGCGCTGAAGTCCGCTGTGATGCCTGCCGTGGCATTCGTCGTCGGACGCTTCCTGTTCAACCTGGACCACCACATGCTCCTGGGTGTGGTGCTCATGGCCGCGCTGCCCTCGGCCCAGAACGTGTTCCTGTTCGCCAGCAAGTACGGGCGCGGGGTGGCGGTGGCGCGGGAGACCATCCTGCTCTCCACGGCCGCCGCTGCGCCGGTGCTGGTGCTGGTGGTGTGGCTGCTGGCGGCCTGAAGCGGGCGCGCCGCCCTACCGCCCGGGGCGCCGGCCGGGCAAGAATGGGCACATGGAACTTCCCGTGATGCCGCCCGTCCCGCCCATGCTCGCCAAGGCCGTCAGCGGCATCGATGGCATCCCCGGCAGCGGAGGCCTCAGTTACGAACCCAAGTGGGACGGCTTCCGGTCCATCATTTTCCGCGACGGGGATGACCTGGAGATCGGCAGCCGCAACGAAAAACCCATGACCCGCTACTTTCCGGAACTGGTGGCTGCGCTCAAGGAAAACCTGCCCCCGCGCTGCGTGGTGGACGGCGAGATCATCCTGGTGGGGGCGTCCGGGGACCGGCTGGATTTCGACACGCTGCAGCAGCGCATCCACCCTGCCGCCAGCCGCGTGAAGCTGCTGGCGGAACAGACCCCCGCAAGCTTTGTGGCCTTCGACCTCCTGGCCCTGGGTGGGGACGACTACACCGGCCGGCCCTTTGCGGAGCGGCGGGCCGCCCTGGAGAAGGCGCTCGCCGGCAGCAAGGCGCCCGTCCACCTCACCGCAGCCACCACGGACAAGGACACCGCCGGGCAGTGGTTCGAGCAGTTCGAGGGTGCCGGGCTGGACGGCATCGTGGCCAAGCGGCTGGACGGCCGGTACGAGCCGGACAAGAGGGTGATGTTCAAGGTCAAGCACGAGCGCACCGCGGACTGCGTGGTGGCCGGCTACCGCCTGCACAAGAGCGGGCCGGACGCCATCGGCTCGCTGCTGCTGGGCTTGTACAAGGACGACGGCGGCCTGGCCAGCGTGGGTGTGATCGGCGCCTTCCCGATGAAGCGGCGGCAGGAGTTGTTCCAGGAGCTGCAGCCGCTGGTGACGGGCTTTGATAACCACCCCTGGGCCTGGGCCAGGCAGGAGGAAGGCGAACGGACCCCGCGGAACGCGGAGGGCAGCCGCTGGAGCGCCGGGAAGGACCTGTCCTTCGTGCCCCTGAAGCCCGAACTGGTGGTGGAGGTCCGCTACGACCACATGGAAGGCGAGAGGTTCCGGCACACGGCCCAGTTCAACCGCTGGCGGCCGGACCGGGACCCGGAATCCTGCACCTACGCGCAGCTGGAGGAGCCGGTGAACTTCGACCTCGCCTCGGTGCTGGCGACGGGCCGATAGCCCCAGGCCGGCCCAGTTTTAATGGGGGAGAGCCCGCCATTTGGGGGAATGGCGGGCTCTCCGGCCTGGAAACCGGGCCAGTCTGTAAGCGGCGGACGGCCTACTTCAGGCCGAGCAGCCTGGTGGGCGTCCGGAAGGACTCCCGGGCCGTCAGGGCGGACACTGCTGCAACGGCGCAGATGATGGCGGTGAAGATGCTGATCTGCACCCAGCCGCCGGGCTTGATGCCACCCATGGCCGCAACGATTGCCGGGGCGAACCCTGCCATCAGGAAGCCGAGCTGCGTGCCGATGGCCAGGCCGGAGAAGCGGACCTTGGTGCTGAACATCTCGGCGTAGAAGGAGGGCCAGACGGCGTTGGCTGCCGCGTAGCCTCCGGAGAAGTAGCCAATGGCGGCCAGGAACATCAGGGGGATGCTGCCGGACTCCAGGCTGAGCAGGAACACCGGGGTGAGGATTGCACTGGCCACGGCGCCGTAGATGAAGACGGGCTTGCGGCCGATCTTGTCTGCCAGCATCCCGAAGAGCGGCTGCGTGCCCAGGGCCACCAGGTTTGCACCCACGACGAGCCACAGGGTGGTGGTGCCGTCCACGCCGGCCACGGTCTTGGCGTAGCTGATGGCCAGGGTGCCGAACACGGTAGAGACGGCGGCGATGAACGCGCAGCAGATGACGCGGAGGACGTCGCGCCAGTGGCCCTTGAGCAGGTCGGCGACGGGCAGCTTGGCGATCTGGGCGGTCTTGCGTGCTTCTTCGAAGGCGGGCGGTTCGTGCAGGGTGCGGCGGATCAGGAACGCCACCACCACCACCACGGCGCTGAGCCAGAACGGGATGCGCCAGCCGATGCCGAACTTGATCTCATCCGGCAGGGCCAGGACGGGGATGAACACCAGGGCTGCGAGGATCTGGCCGCCCTGGGTGCCGGTGAGGGTCCAGGAGGTGAAGAAGGAACGGCGGTTGTCCGGAGCGTGCTCGAGGGTCATGGAGGAGGCGCCGGCTTGCTCGCCTGCGGCCGAGAGGCCCTGGCAGAGGCGGGCGAGCACCAGCAGGACGGGAGCCCACCAGCCGACGGTCTTGAAGTCCGGCAGGCAGCCGATCACGAAGGTGGAGGCGCCCATCAGCAACAGCGTGAACATCAGCACCTTGCGGCGGCCCACGCGGTCGCCGAAGTGGCCCAGGATGATGGCGCCCACCGGCCGGGCCACGTAGGCGAAGCCGAACGTCGCAAAGGACATGATGGCCGCATTGGTGTCGGCGTCGGGGAAGAAGACCTTGGGGAAGATCAGTGCGGCTGCGGAGCCGAAGATGAAGAAGTCGTAATACTCGACGGCGCTGCCGAGGAAGCTGGCGAGGGCTGCCTTCTTGGGCGTCCCGCCGGAGGTGAGGGCACCCGCCCCGGCGGACGGAAGTGTCTGGCTCATGGTGTTCCTTTGGTGTGACGACATTGTCGCGGATGGATCTGGGGGTCGCAGCCGCCGTTGCCTTGGTGCGGGCGGCGATGCGGCTGGAGTCCGGTGGAAAGACCCGGCAAGGGTAGCCACATGGTGGGAGCTACTTGTGCGATACAGAAACTATGACTGTGAGGATGGTCACCTGTCAAGAAAATAATCACCATCTAGAAATAGCTCTCACATTGTGGCAATATCGAAGCATGAGTGTGAACCAAGCCACAATGAACGACGACGTTCAGCCGGACCCTGCCGCGCTGGCCGAAGAGCCCGAGGGTGGGAAGAAGGTGGGGACAAAGAAGGCGGCGGACCGGACGGACATGGTGGGCAAAGCCCTGGGACTGCTGGTGCTGCTGGGGGAGGAGCCCCGTGGTGCAAGTGCCGCCGACATATCCCGCCGGGCGGAACTGCCGTTCAGCACTACCTACCGGCTGCTCGGATCGCTGGCGCGCGACGGATTCGTGGACTATGAGCCGGATGGCCGCCGCTACCACCTCGGCCTCCGGATCTTCCAGCTGGGCCAGCGTGTTTCCAACCACCACGGTTTCGCCGGTACGGCCATGCCGGTATTGCGCAGGGTGACTGCCGAAACCGGCGAAGCAACCATCCTCAGCGTCCGGGACGGCCTCCACCACCTCACTGTCAGCAAAGTGGATGGCCCGCAGATCTTCCGGGTGACCAGCGACCCCGGCCATCTGGGATCTTTGTCCACCACCGCCGTCGGGAAGGCCCTGGTGGCATTCGCCGAGGACGGGGAGCGCGAAAAGCTCCTCGCGGAGTTGCCGCTTGAGCCGCTGACCGGGAAGTCCATCACGGACCGGGAGGCGTTCAGGGCCGAGATTGCCCAGGTCCGCCGGCAGGGCTACGCCGTCATGGATGAAGAGAATGAGGCCGGCATGCGGGCGGTTGCCGTCCCGCTGCTGAACAGCCAAGGCCACGCCTTCGCGTCACTGGCCACGGCTGTTCCCGTCTTCCGGCTGGACCTTGAGGACCTGATCGCCCATGTTCCCCTGCTGCAGGAGGCTGCCGCCGAGCTTGCGGCCCGGCTTCCGCAGCGATAGCGGACCCAGCGCCGCAACAACTTTTCGCTTCCATTTGTTCGTATGAAGAACATAAGTGCGATAAGTGAACATCTGTTGTACTGTAATCCCTATCACCCCGCAGCGCGGCCCGAGGTCCGCGCCTGCCCGGTGCCGTACCAAAGGAGCTGCACGCATGAGCATTCGAACTGAGTCCTACCTGGTGGGACTGGTTGGTGACGGCGTCACGCCATCGCTCACGCCACCCATGCACGAACGGGAAGGTGACGTGCAGGGCCTGCGCTACCTGTACCGGCCCATCGACCTGCTCGAGCTGGGGTTGACCGGGGAAGCGGTGGGAGCCATCCTGCAGAGCGCCCGTACCCTGGGTTTCAACGGACTGAACATCACCCACCCCTGCAAGCAGCTGGTACTCCAGCACCTGGACGAGGTCAGCCCGGACGCCCGCCGGCTCGGCGCCGTGAACACCGTGGTCATCCGGGACGGCCGCTTCATCGGCCACAACACGGACTTTTCCGGCTTCGCCGCCGCCCTGGCATCCGGCCTGCCCGGCGCGCGGCTGGACCGCGTGGTGCAGCTCGGCGCAGGAGGTGCCGGCTCCGCCGTCGCCTACGCCCTGCTCAGCGCAGGCGTTAAAACCCTGGACCTGGTGGACATGGATCCCCAGCGCGCCGCAGCGCGCGCCGCCGAACTGGCAGGTTTCTTCCCGGACAGCACCGTGGCGGCACGCACGACGACGGAGCTGCCGCAGCTGATGCCGCTGGCCGACGGCCTGGTGCACTGCACACCCGTTGGCATGGCAGCCCACCCCGGCGTCCCGCTGGACCTGGACCTGCTCGAGCCCCGGCACTGGGTGGCCGACATTGTCTACCGCCCCATCGACACGGAACTGGTCCGCGGCGCCCGCGCCAAGGGCTGCGAGGTCCTGGACGGTGGCCGCATGGCGGTGGGCCAGGCCGCCGACGCGTTCCGGATCTTCACCGGGCTGGACGCTGACCCGGAGCGCATGCGCTCGCACTTCCTGGACCTTGTAGCCGCCGAGGAGGTGGCCGCCTGATGCGCACCGGAATCGCCACCGTCTGCCTCTCCGGCACCCTGAAGGAAAAGATGCAGGCCTGCGCCATCGCCGGGTTCGACGGCATCGAGATCTTCGAGCAGGACCTGGTCACCTCACCCCTGAGCCCCGAGGACGTCCGCAGGATGGCAACGGACCTGGGGCTCGGCCTGGACCTGTACCAGCCCTTCCGCGACTTCGACGGCGTCACCCCGGACCTGCTCAAAGCCAACCTCCGGCGCGCCGAGGCCAAGTTCAAACTCATGGCACGCCTGGGCATGGACACCATCCTGGTGTGCTCGAACGTTGCCACCGCCACCATCGACGACGATGCCGTCCGCGCCGAACAACTGGCACAGCTCGCCAACCTGGCCGGGGACCACGGCGTCAAGGTGGCCTACGAGGCCCTGGCGTGGGGCAAGTACGTCAACGACTACGAGCACGCCTACCGCCTGGTGGAGATGGTGGACCACCCCAACCTGGGCACCTGCCTGGATTCCTTCCACATCCTCTCCCGCGACTGGGACACCGCCCCGATCGAGGACATCAACGCGGACAAGATCTTCTTTGTCCAGGTGGCGGACGCCCCCAAGCTCTCCATGGACGTGCTGTCCTGGAGCCGCCACTACCGGGTGTTCCCGGGCGAAGGACAGTTCGAGCTGGCCAAGTTCATGGGCCACGTGGTCCGCGCGGGCTACACCGGGCCGGTTTCGCTCGAGGTCTTCAACGACGTCTTCCGCCAGTCGGACGTGGAACGCACCGCCGTGGATGCGATGCGTTCACTGATCTGGCTGGAGGAGCAAAGCGCCAAATGGCTCGCCGGCAATGAAGCCACGCCCGGCAACCCAGCCGCGCTCCGCCGTCGTTATCCCATGGAACTGGCCACGCTGCCCAAGGTGAACGAACCCGCCGGCTTCAACTTCGCCGAGGTCAAGGCGGACGACACCGCCCAGCTGGAGAAGCTCCTGGGCCAGCTCGGTTTCCAGTTCGAAGGCCGCCACCGGACCAAGGATGTGCAGCTGTGGACCATGGGCCAGGCACGCGTGATCATCAACGAACAGGCAGCGCAGCACGCGGAGCCCGCCATCGCCGCGCTGGGATTCGACGTCGATTCACCCGTGATTGCCTCCGCCCGCGCCCAGCAGCTCAAGGCCCCTGTGGTGGCCCGCAAGGTCCAGGCGGACGAGGAAGTGTTCCAGGGCATTGCCGCCCCGGACTCCACCGAAATCTTCCTCTGCCAGGGCAGCCCGGACGGCGCCGCGGCCTGGACCCACGAATTCGGCGAAGGGCTCGAACACCCCTCCCCGGGAGCCCGGGCCGTGATTGACCACGTCAACCTGGCCCAGCCGTGGCAGCACTTCGATGAAGCTGTCCTCTTCTACACCAGCGCCCTGGCCCTGGAGCCGCAGCCCTTCGCGGAGGTTCCCAGCCCCAGCGGCCTGGTGCGCTCGCAGGTAATGCAGACTTCCGACGGCGCGGTGCGGCTGGTCCTGAACCTCGCCCCGATCCAGCAGGCCAGGAACGAGGCCCGCAAGACCTACCAGGAACACATCGCCTTCGCCGTGGAGGACCTGGTGGCCACCGCCCGGGCCGCCCGGGAGCGCGGCCTGGAATTCCTGCAGATCCCGGCCAACTACTACGAGGACCTGGACGCCCGGTTCGACCTGGAACCCGGATTCCTGGCCACCCTGCAGGAGCTCAACCTGCTCTTCGACCGGGATGCCGACGGCGAGTTCCTGCACTTCTACACCGCCACCGTGGGCAGCGTGTTCTTCGAAATGGTGGAACGCCGCGGCGGCTATGACGGCTATGGCGCCCCGAACGCCCCGGTCCGGCACGCGGTCCAATACGACTCGCTGCACCGCACCACCTAAACCCGCACCACCCAGTACCCAGACGCAACAAACCCAACAGATCAGAAAGGAGCCAGCGGTGAAGGAAGACATCAACGCCGAGCTGGAGTCGGAAGAGCTCGTGCCCCCGGCCGAACCGAAGGCTGCCCACCAGCCCCTGGACAAGGCCATCGAGTCGCAGGCGGACCTCAGCGCAGAGATCAACGCCATCGGCGAGGCCTACCGCCGCGCGCTCAAGGACGGCGGCCAGCCGGAGATCCAGCCCCGGCTGGACTATCCGCCGTACCGCAGCAGCATCCTGCGCCACCCCACCAAGAGCCTGCAGCACGCGGACCCGGAAACCATCGAGCTCTACTCGCCGGCCTTCGGGCACCAGGACGTGCACGCCCTGGAATCGGACCTGACCATCCAGCACAACGGCGAACCCCTGGGCGAGCGCATCATCGTCTCCGGCAAGGTCCTGGACGGCGACGGCCGCCCGGTGGCAGGACAGCTGGTGGAGATCTGGCAGGCCAACTCCTCCGGCCGCTACATCCACAAGCGTGACCAGCACCCCGCGCCCATCGACCCCAACTTCACCGGCATTGGCCGCTGCATCACCGGCCCGGACGGCTCGTACCGGTTCACCACCATCAAGCCCGGCGCTTACCCGTGGAAGAACCACCTGAACGCGTGGAGGCCGGCGCACATCCACTTCTCGCTGTTCGGCACCGAGTTCACCCAGCGCATCATCACCCAGATGTACTTCCCCGGCGACCAGCTCTTCCCGCTGGACCCGATCTACCAGACCATCGTGGACCAGGACGCCCGCGACCGGCTGGTGGCCACCTATGACCACAGCATCACCGAGCCCGAATGGGCCCTGGGCTACAACTGGGACATCGTCCTGACCGGCCCGAAGCGGACCTGGACCGAAAACGAGGCGCTCGGCGCCGCAGGCGACGAGGAGTAGGAAAGATGACCAAACTGGTACCCACCCCCGGCCAGACCGTGGGCCCGTTCTACGGCTACGCGCTCCCGTTCGAGAAGGACAACGAACTCCTGCCCCCCGGCTTCCCGGGCTCCATCCGCCTGCAGGGCACCGTCTATGACGGCGCCGGCCACACCATCCCGGACGCCATCCTGGAGATCTGGCAGCCCGACGCCGACGGCAAGGTTGTCCAGCGCACCGGTTCCCTGGTCCGCGACGGCTACACCTTCACCGGCTGGGGCCGCGGCGCCGTGGGCAACTCCGGCGTCTTCACCTTCACCACCGTCAACCCCGGCCCCACCAAGCCGGGTGCGGCCCCGTTCATTTCCGTGGCGCTCTTCGCCCGCGGCCTGACCAACCGGCTGTTCACCCGCATCTACCTGCCGGAGGACACCGAGGCACTGGCCAACGACCCGCTGCTGGGCTCCCTGGAGCCGGAGCGCCGCGAGACGCTCATTGCACGCCGCGACCCCGATGGGGGCCTCACCTGGGACATCCGCCTCCAGGGTGAGGGCGAGACGGTCTTCCTGGACTTCCAGTGACCCACGCCGCCGCTTTGGGAGACTTGCGCGCCTTCGCGGAAGAGGCCGACGCCGGCCTGCTCACCCCCGTCTCAGCGTCGCCGTTGGTGGCGGCGCTGACGGGGGACCGGGGAGTGCTGGCGGCCATCCTCGCCGTCGAGGCCGGCTGGGCCGCCGTGCTGGAACGGGCCGGGCTGGCACCTGCCGGTTCGGCCGCCGTCGTGGCCTCCGCTGCCGAGGCGGGGCGCTACGACCTTGCAGGCATAGCGCTGCGCGCCCAGGGCGGCGGCAACCCGGTGATCCCGCTGCTGGCCGACCTCCGGAAGAACGTGGCGGCGCTCGATGCCGCCGGAGTCGGTGCCGCGAAGGCCGTGCACACCTCCTTGACCAGCCAGGACGTCCTGGACACGGCCCTGATGCTACTGGCCCGCAATACCGTCCACGCGGTGCTGGCGGACCTGAAAGGCACCACGACGGCGCTGGCGCACCTTGCTGGGCAGCATGCGGACACGCTGTGCGTGGGCAGGAGCCTGACGCAGCATTCGCTGCCGTACACCTTCGGGCTGCGGGCCGCGCAGTGGTTCCAGGGCGTGGCTGCCGCGGGGCGGCAACTGGAAAACCTGGAGTTCCCGGTCCAGTTCGGCGGGGCGGCGGGAACACTCGCCGCCGGAACCGTGCTGACGGCTGGCTCCCAAGCCACGCCGTTCAGCCTGGCCGACGCCCTGGCGGACCAGCTGGGCCTGGCCCCGGCCACGGCTCCCTGGCACACCAACCGCCTGGCCATCACATCCCTGGGGCACGCGCTGGCATCCGTGCTGGACGCCTTTGGCAAGATCGCCGCCGACGTCCTGTTCCTGAGCCGGCCCGAGGTGGCTGAGGTCGCGGAGCCGCGGGCGGCCGGGCGGGGCGTGTCCTCGGCCATGCCGCAGAAGCAGAACCCGGTGCTGTCCGTCCTGGTCCGGAGCGCCGCGCTGCAGGCACCGCAGCTGGCCGCCCAGCTGCACGTGGCCGCCGCCAATTTCAACGACGAACGCCCGGACGGCGCCTGGCATGCCGAATGGCCGGCCCTCCGCCAGTTGCTGGCCCTGGCCCTCGGCGCCGCAGGCCATCTGCGGGAACTCGCCGAAGGGCTCCGGGTGTTCCCGGACGGCATGCGACGGAACCTCGACCTGTCCGGCCCGCTGCTGCTGGCCGAAGGCGTCACCGCCGCCGTGGCTCCGCTGCTGGCGGAGCAGGACGGGCGCACCGGCAAGCAGCAGCTGCAGCACGTGGTGGACCGGACCCTTGAAGCACCTCCTTTGGAGCAGGCCGCCGCCTACCGCAAGCTGTTCCGCGAAGCCGTTCCCGCCGCCGTCGTCCCTGACGCCCGGCTGGAGGAACTCCTGGACCCCGCCAGCTACCTGGGCCAATCGGCGGAGGTTACCCGCCGCATCCTTGCCGCCTACCCCGAATTTGATTCCCCCACCACCGACGCGAATGGAGCTTCCCGTGGCTAAGCCGGCCTTGAAGGCAGCGCTGCTGTCCCCCCAACGTCCCCTGGGCGACCACCCCCTGATCGTGGCAGGGCCGTCCCTGGGCACCTCCACGATCCTGTGGAACAGGGTGGCGTCCCTGCTCGGCGGTGATTACGACGTGGTGGCCTGGGACCTCCCCGGTCACGGGGTTTCGCCGGCTGCCAGCGAAGGATTCGACGTCGCCGCGCTCGCTGACGCCGTGGTGGACCTGGTGGACTCCATCGCCCCCGGCGAAAACTTCCACTATGCCGGGGTTTCCCTGGGCGGCGCGGTGGGCCTCCAGCTGGGCATCAAGCACGGTGAACGGCTGAAGAGCCTCTCCGTACAGAACAGCGGCGCCAAGATCGGCACCCCCGAAGGCTGGCTGGAGCGCGCGGAAACCGTCCGCACGCAGGGCACGCCGGTCATGATCCAGGGGTCCGCCCAGCGCTGGTTCGCGCCCGGCTTCATGGACCGGGAACCCGAGTTCAGCAGCCGGCTCCTGCACGCCCTGCGCGACGCCGACCGCTTCAGCTACGCCTTCTGCTGCGAGGCGCTGGCCGCCTTCGACGTCCGGGAGGAGCTGGGCAGCATCACCGTCCCCACCCAGGTCATCGCCGGGTCCCTGGACGGCGTCGCCACCCCCGCCATGGCCGAGGAAGTGGCAGGGGGTATCACCGCAGCGGGAGGCACTGCGACGGCGGTGACCGTGGAGGGCATCTCGCACCTGGCACCCGCGGAGGCCCCGGCCCACGTCGCGGACCTGATGCGCAGCCTGGCCACCTGGGCCGAATCACGGCAGGCTGCCAAGTGAGCGGCGCTGAGGGGGGCGGCCTGGAGCGCCATGGAGTGGTCCAGCCCGGTGCCACCAGCCAGGAAATCTACGACGGCGGCATGGTGGTCCGGCGCGAAGTGCTCGGCGACGCGCACGTGGACCGGGCCAACGCCAACAAAGATGAATTCACCGACGACTTCCAGGACATGATCACCCGCATCGCCTGGGGCGGAATCTGGACCCGGCCCGGCCTGACCCGCCAGATGCGCTCCGCGGTCACCATCACCGCCATGGTGGCGCACGGGCACTGGGAGGAGTTGGCCATGCACATCCGCGCCGCCCTCCGGAACGGCCTCAGCAGGGACGAGATCAAGGAAATCCTGCTTCAGACCGCCATCTACTGCGGAGTCCCCTCCGCCAACACCGCCTTCAAGACCGCCCAGCAGGTCTTTCGAGAAATGGATACCACCGTATGAACCAGGCTTTTGTGTACGACGCCGTGCGCACCCCCTTTGGCAAGTTCGGCTCGGGCCTCGCGGGCGTCCGTCCGGATGACCTTGCGGCGCACGTGATCAGGGAGTCGGTGCAGCGTGCACCGGGCCTTGATGTGGAGCGGATCGATGAGGTGGTGTTCGGCAACGCGAACGGTGCTGGTGAGGAGAACCGGAACATCGCGCGGATGGGCACGCTGCTGGCCGGGCTGCCGGTCTCGATCCCGGGCACCACGGTGAACCGGCTCTGCGGCTCTTCGCTGGATGCCGCGATCATCGCCTCGCGCCAGGTCAACGCCGGCGACGCCGACCTGATGCTGGTGGGCGGGGCCGAGTCGATGTCCCGTGCCCCGTGGGTACTGCCCAAAACGGAGAAGCCGTACCCGGCCGGGGACATGACCCTGGCCTCCACGACGCTGGGCTGGCGGCTGGTGAACAAGGCGATGCCGAAGGAGTGGACCATCTCCCTGGGGGAGGCCACCGAGCGGCTCCGCGAGAAGTACGGCGTGACCCGGGAGGCGCAGGACGAGTTCGCCGCGGCCTCGCACAACCTGTCTGCCGCTGCCTGGGATGAAGGGTTCTATGACAACCTGGTCGCCCCGGTGCCCGGGACGGACCTGGTGCGGGACGAAGGCATCCGGGCGGGTTCGTCCGCCGAGAAGCTCGCCGGGCTCAAAACCGTGTTCCGGACCGAGGACGGCACGGTCACCGCGGGCAACGCGTCGCCGTTGTCCGACGGCGCCTCCGCGGCGTGGATCGGGTCCGAGGCGGCCGCCGGGCTGCTGGGGCTGGATCCGCTGGCCCGCATCGCCGGGCGCGGGGCGCACGCGAATGATCCGCAGTACTTCGGCTACGCCCCCGTCGAGGCCGCGAACAAGGCCCTCGAAAAGGCGGGCATCGGCTGGGAGCAGGTGGGCGCCGTCGAACTTAACGAAGCCTTCGCCGCGCAGTCCCTGGCGTGCATCAACGCCTGGGGGATTGACCACTCGATCGTGAACCGGCACGGCGGAGCGATCGCCATGGGGCACCCGCTGGGTGCTTCCGGGACCCGGATCCTGGGCACCTTGGCCCGGTCCCTGCAGGCCTCCGCCGAACGCTGGGGCGTCGCTGCGATCTGCATCGGCGTCGGCCAGGGCCTGGCCGTCGTGCTCGAAAACGTCACCGCTGGAAAGGACCAGTAATGCTGAACTTCGTAGATTCGGTCCAGGACGCCGTGGCCGGCATCAAGGACGGCTCCACCGTGATGATCGGCGGGTTCGGCAACGCCGGCCAGCCGTTCGAACTGATCGACGCGCTGCTGGAGTGCGGCGCCACGGACCTGACCGTGGTGAACAACAACGCGGGCCAGGGTGACCAGGGCCTGGCCCTGCTGATCAAGGAGGGCCGGGTGAAGAAGATGATCTGCTCCTTCCCGCGGCAGTCCGACTCCTGGCACTTCGACGCCAAGTACAAGGCCGGCGAAATCGAACTCGAACTCGTCCCGCAGGGCAACCTCGCCGAACGCATCCGCGCCGCCGGCGCCGGCATCGGCGGGTTCTTCACCCCCACCGGGTACGGCACCATGCTGGCCGAGGGCAAGGAAACCCGCATCATTGACGGCCGCGGGCAGGTCTTCGAAACCCCCATCCACGCCGATGTGGCCCTGATCAAGGCCCTGAAGGCGGACGGGAAGGGCAACCTGGTGTACCGCAAGACGGCCCGTAACTTCGGCCCCATCATGGCCGCCGCGGCGAAGCACACCATCGTCCAGGTGTCCGAGATCGTCCCCACCGGCGGGCTGGACCCGGAAAACGTGGTCACCCCGGGGATCTACGTCAACAGCATCGTCAAAGTTGCCGGCAGCGGCAGCGCAGCAGAAAAGGCGGCCTGAGATGAGCGTGCAGTCCAACGAAAAGTCCCTCCAGACCTCGGCGACGCCCCTGGGCCGCGATGACCTGGCCCGCCTGGTGGCCAGGGACATCGCGCCCGGGTCCTTCGTGAACCTGGGCATCGGCCAGCCCACCCTGGTGTCCAACTACCTCACCGAGGAACAGAACATCACCCTCCACACGGAGAACGGCATGCTCGGCATGGGCCCGGAAGCCAAGGGCGGGGAGATCGACGAGGACCTGATCAACGCCGGCAAGATCCCCGTCACCGAACTGCCCGGCGCATCCTACTTCCACCACGCGGACTCGTTCGCGATCATGCGCGGCGGCCACCTGGACATCTGCGTCCTGGGTGCTTTCCAGGTCTCCGCCACCGGGGACCTGGCGAACTGGCACACCGGGGCACCCGGGGCGATTCCCGCCGTCGGCGGTGCCATGGACCTGGCAACCGGCGCCAAGGACGTCTTCGTCATGATGACCCTCCTGACCCGCGACGGCGCCTCAAAGATCGTGGACGCCTGCACCTACCCGGTCACCGGCGTCGGCTGCGTCACCCGCGTCTACACAGACAAGGGAGTGTTCCTCACCGGCCCGGACGGCGTCAGCGTCCGCGAAACCTTCGGCTGCACCCTCGAGGAACTCCAGGAACTTGTCCCGGTCCCGCTCAAGGCCGCACCCGCCGAACGCCAGGACCCGCGCGCATCCTAGGATTGGTAACCATGACCGACGCCGCAGGTACCGACACCAGGCCCGCCCCGCAGGCCGGCGACCAGTATGTCCAGTCCCTGGCCCGGGGGCTGGCGGTAATCCGTGCCTTCGACGCCGACCGTCCGGTCATGACGCTCACCGAGGTCGCCTCCCGCACCGGCCTGACACGGGCCACGGCGCGCCGCTTCCTGCACACGCTGGTGGAGCTCGGCTACGTGCGGACCGACGGCAAGACCTTTGCGCTGACCGCCAAGGTCCTCCAGCTGGGGTACGCGTACCTTTCGGGGCTGTCGCTGCCGCAGCTGGCACAGCCGCACCTGGAGGAACTGTCCCTCAAGCTGGGCGAATCCACCTCCGCGGCGGTGCTGGACGGAACGGACATCGCCTACATTGCGCGGGTGACCAGCCGCCGGATCATGACGGTTGGCATCACCGTGGGTACCAGGTTCCCCGCCTATGCCACCTCGATGGGGCGGGTGCTGCTGGCCTACCTTCCGCCCGCGGACCTGAAGGCCTACCTCGCGTCCGCCGAGGTCAGGCCGCTCACTCCGCGCGCCCTGGGCTCCGTGGACCAGTTGGTGGCGGTGCTGGACAGAGTCCGGGCCCAGGGCTGGTGCCTGCTGAACCAGGAACTGGAGCTGGGCCTGATGTCCGTGGCCGCGCCGGTGTATGACGGAGCCAAGGTGGTGGCGGCCGTGAACGTGTCGCTGCAGGCCCAGTCCGTGGAGGCCAAACCGGACCCGCAGGCGTACCTGGCATCGGTGGCGCAGGAGATCGTTGCCACCGCCAAGCTGATTTCCGCCGACCTTACCGCCCGGGGATAACGGGAGCCCGGGCTTCAGTCCACGTACCGCAGTCCGGCTTCCGCCAGCGGTCCGCGCATGCTGTAGATGTCGAGCCCCAGTTCCCCGCTGGCAAAACGCCCACGCTTGGCTTTCTCGTTGTCTTCGCGTTTCCGCGCGGCTTCCGCAACGTCGGCGGCGCGGGAGGCGGGGACCACTGCCACGCCGTCGACGTCGGCAATCACCACGTCCCCGGGGTTTACCAGTGCGTTGGCGCAGACCACCGGGATGTTCACTGAGCCGAGGGTGGCCTTGACGGTGCCCTTTGAGTTGATGGCCCGGCTGAACACGGGAAAGTCCATGGCCTGGAGGGCTGCCACATCGCGGCAGCCGCCATCGATGACCAGGCCGGCTGCGCCCCGGGCCCGGAGCGATGTTGCCAGCAGTTCGCCAAAGAAGCCGTCCTCGCACTCGGTGGTGCAGCCGGCAACCACCACGTCACCGGGCCGGACCTGTTCGGCCGCAACATGCAGCATCCAGTTGTCGCCGGGCTGGAGCAGGACGGTCACGGCGGTGCCGCACAGGGTGGCAGCGGGGTAGGCGGGGCGGATGTAGGGGCGCATGAGGCCCAGCCTGCCCATGGCTTCATGGACCGTGCTGACGCCGAAGGCGGAGAGGGCCTTGACGGCGTCCTCCGGTGCGCGGGTGATGTTGGTATGGACTACCCCAAGTTCCTGCATCGTGGCTCCCTTCGACGGCGTCTCACCGGCCCTGCCGCTTGAGCAGGGCGTCAAGGCGCGGATAGACGGTACGTGCGTTGTGTTCGTGGATGGCGCCGAGTTCGGCCTCGTCGAGGCCGGCGGCGTCGATGTAGCGTGCCGTGTCGTCGAAATGGTGGCCCGTCCACGGATCGATGTCCCGGACCGCGCCGATCATTTCGGAGGCAAAGAGGATGTTCTGCGTGGGGATGACTTCCAGCAGGAGGTCGATTCCGGGCTGGTGGTACACGCAGGTGTCGAAGAAGACATTTCCCAGCAGGTGCTCTTCCAGCGTGGGCTTCCCCAGGGCCATGGCAAGCCCACGGAAGCGCCCCCAGTGGTAGGGCACTGCGCCGCCGCCATGGGGAATGATGAGCTTCAGGGTGGGGAAGTCCTTGAACAGGTCCCCCTGGATGAGCTGCATGAAAGCGGTGGTGTCCGCATTGAGGTAGTGCGCGCCGGTGGTGTGGAAGGCGGGGTTGATGCTGGTGCTGACGTGGACCATGGCAGGGACGCCGTACTCCACCATCTTCTCGTAGACGGGATACCAGTACCGGTCGGTCAGGGGCGGGGCAGTCCAGTGGCCGCCGGACGGGTCGGGGTTCAGGTTCAGCGCCACCGCCCCGTATTCCTCCACGCAGCGGGTGAGCTCGGGGAGGCAGGTTGCGGGGTCCACGCCGGGGGACTGGGGGAGCATGGCGGCCGGGACAAACCTCCCGGGGTAGAGCCGGCTGACCCGGTGGCAGAGTTCGTTGCAGATGGCAGCCCACTCCGCCGAGGTTGCGAAGGAACCGACATGGTGCGCCATGAAGGACGCGCGCGGTGAGAAGACGGTGAGGTCGATGCCGCGTTCGTCCATGAGCCGCATCTGGTTCGCCTCGATGCTTTCGCGCAGGTCGTCGTCGGAAATGGACAGGTCGGTGCGGGACGGCGCCAGTGAAGGATCCTCCAGGGCCGCCACCTGCCGGTCACGCCACAACCCGAGGGCGGCCGGGGCCGTGGTGTAGTGGCCGTGGATGTCAATAATCATCGCGCATGCTCCTGGCAGGGGCGCCTGCCAAACGGCGCCGTTCTAACTCGATAACCGCACATGCAAATGTTGTCAGCAATATAGCTAACAATCAATGGTTTCCGGGGCCCGGGCGGACAAGTCTGGAGTACGCTGAATCCGGAAAATCGTCAGCAAATGTGGCAACCGGCCGAGCAGGGAGATGGTGGGCAGTGGAAACCGTGGATGGAACGGGCCGGGCCCTCACGGCTGCCGAGCTCGCGGAGCTGCTGCGCACCGCCATCGTCAGCGGTGAGCTGGTTCCCAACCAGCGCCTGGTGGAAGGTGACCTCGCTGCCGAGTACGGAGCAAGCCGGGGGAACATCAGGGTGGCCCTCTCGGAGTTGAGCGTGGAAGGCCTGGTGGAACGCGTCCAGAACCGCGGCGCCAGGGTGCGCGCCGTCTCAGTGGACGAGGCCGTTGAAATCACCGAGGTGCGGGCTGCGCTGGAGGCGTTGTGTGCCCGCAAAGCCGCGGAACGGGCCACCGAGAGTGACATTGCGGAGCTGCAGGAGCTGGCCGCCCGGATGCAGGGCGCCGTGGACCGCGGAGACCGTGAGTCCTACTCGGAAGGCAACCAGGCGATGCACGAAAAGATCATCGCCATGAGTGCGCAGAAGACCGCCGCGGCCACCATCCAGCGCCTGCGCGGACAGGCGGTCCGCTTCCAGTTCCGCCTGGCGCGCCAGCCGGGACGCCCGGCCGTCTCGCTCCCGCAGCACCTTGCCGTCATTGATGCCGTCTGCGCGCATGATGCCGATGCCGCCGCCGAGGCCATGCGGGTCCACCTGGAAAGCGTGGCGGACGCCATCCGCGCCAGCAACAAGTAACCGCAGCCGGTCTGGCCAGGGGCCGCCGCAGCAGGGGAGGCGCGGGCTGACAGGCGAATCGTTACCCACAACCTCCCCGCCGGCTACTCCCGCCGCGGGCCGCCGCGCTCTAGACTCAAGCCAACTGCGTGCAGCAGAGCCGCTGCACAGCTCGTCAGGAAGAGGAGTCGGCGGGTGAAACTGGGGATTCCGCGGGAACGCAGGGAGGGCGAGCGGCGCGTCGCCGCCACTCCTGATACCGTCAGGCAGCTGGTGGCGATGGGACTGGACGTCCTGGTGGAAACCGGGGCGGGGGACGGCGCCGGGCATGCCGATGCGGGCTATCAGCAGGCCGGTGCCACCATCGTCCCCGTACTGGACACAACGGCCCTGGATGTCCTGGCCCATGTCCGGCCCCTTGACCCGAACACCGCCGCGTCCCTGCACAAGGGAGCCGTCACGGTGGGGCTCGCGTCGCCGTCGTCCGACCTGCCCGCGGTCCAGGCGCTCGCTGATAACGCGGTGACCTCGTTCGCCCTGGAACTGGTGCCCCGCATCTCCCGCGCCCAGTCCATGGACGCCCTGACCTCCCAGGCCCTGGTGGCCGGCTACCGGTGCGTCCTGGAGGCCGCCATCAGGCTGCCCCGGTTCTTCCCGCTCTACATGACCGCGGCAGGGACCATCCCGCCCGCCCGCGTCCTGGTGCTTGGTGCCGGCGTGGCAGGGCTGCAGGCGATAGGCACCGCCAAACGGCTGGGTGCGCGCGTCTTCGCGAACGACATCCGCCCTGCCTCCGCCGACGAGGTCGCGTCCATGGGTGGCACCTTCATCCGGCTGGACCTGGAGACTGCTGAAGCGGCCGGCGGCTACGCACGGCAACTGAGTTCCGATGCCGGCACCCGGCAGCGGCAGCTGCTGGCACCCCACGTGGCGGAGTCGGACGTCCTGATTACGACGGCGGCCGTTCCCGGGCGCCCGGCGCCCCTCCTGGTGACCCGCGAGATGGTGCAGGGCATGCGCCCGGGATCGGTCGTCGTCGACCTCGCCGCCGAGTCCGGCGGCAACGTGGAAGGCTCCGTGCCCGGCCGGGACATCCCCATACCCACCGCCGACGGAACCGGGCACATCACCCTGGTCGGCTTGAAGGATCCGGCCTCCGCGATGGCGTCGGACGCCTCCCGCCTGTACGCCAAGAACGTGGCCAACCTGCTGGCACTCCTGGTCCACGACGGGCACCTCACGTTGGATTTCGGGGACGAAGTGGTGGCCGGTGCGTGCCTCACCCACGCCGGGGAAGTGCGGCACCGGCCCACCGCGGACCTGCTCGCGGCCCGGACGGCCACGGCAGCGGCCGGGCAGGAAGGAACACGCTGATGGATGGAATCGCCCTGCTGACCATCACCGTGCTGGCGGTGTTCGTTGGCTTCGAGGTGGTCTCCAAGGTCTCCAGCACCCTGCACACGCCGTTGATGTCCGGCGCCAACGCCATCCACGGGATCATCCTGGTAGGGGCCATCATCGTCGCCGGCCAGGCGGCCGACCCGTGGGTTCTCGCGGTGGCGCTCCTCGCCGTCGTCCTCGCCACCGCCAACCTGGTGGGCGGGTTCGTGGTGACGGACCGGATGCTGCACATGTTCCATGCCAAGAAGGATCCGGTCAAGGCAGGCGCCCAGCCCAAGGCAGGCAGTAGATGAGCCTCCTCGACCCCGTCTGGACCTCACTGCTCTACCTTGCCGCCGCGGTCTGCTTCATCCTGGCCCTGCGTGGACTCAGTTCCCCCCGTACGGCACGCCGCGGAAACCTGGTGGGGGCACTTGGGGCGCTGATCGCCGTCATCACCGTCTTCCTGTCCGCCCGGCTGGAGAACATCCCCTGGATCCTGGCCGCCATCGCCGTGGGTTCCGCGGTGGCGGCACCCGTGGCGCGGCGGGTGAAAATGACGCAGATGCCGCAGCTCGTGGCCCTGTTCAACGGAGTGGGGGGCGGCGCTGCCGCCCTGGTGGCACTCCTCGAGCTGGGCCATGCGGGGGAACCGTGGGTCCGCGTGGCCATCGTTTTCACGCTCATGGTGGGTGCGGTGTCCTTCGCCGGTTCCGGGATCACGTTCGCCAAGCTGCAGGAGCTGATGACCACCCGGCCCGTGGTGTTCCCCGGCCTGCCCGTGGTGATGTCGGTGGTGCTGCTGGCGGCGGTGGCTTCCGGCGTCGCCGTCGTCGTTTCCGGGTCGCTGCCCCTTGCGGTCCTGCTGCTGGTCCTGGGCCTTGCCGCGGGCGTCCTGCTGGTGCTGCCCGTGGGCGGCGCGGACGTGCCCATCGTCATCTCGCTGCTCAACGCCTTCACGGGCCTGGCCGTCGCGGCGTCCGGCGTGGTGCTCGGCAACGTCCTGCTGGTGGTGGCCGGCACGCTGGTGGGCGCCTCGGGCACCATCCTCACCCGGGCCATGGCGGCGGCCATGGGCCGGAGCGTGGCGGGCATCCTGTTCGGCGCTTTCCGGGGAGGTTCGACGGCGGGGTCCACGGCCGTGAGCGAACGTCCGGTCCGGTCGTCCTCGGCTGAAGACGTGGCGGTGCTGCTGGGGTATGCCCAGCGGGTCATCATCGTCCCCGGCTACGGGCTGGCGGTGGCGCAGGGCCAGCATACTGCCGCCGAGTTGGCCCTGGCCCTGGAGGCCCGCGGGATCGAGGTGGACTTTGCCATCCATCCCGTGGCCGGCCGGATGCCCGGACACATGAATGTGCTCCTGGCCGAAGCCAACGTCCCGTACGAGTCGCTCAAGGAAATGGGCGAGATCAACCCGCAGTTCAAGACCACCGATGTGGCCCTGGTGGTGGGTGCCAACGACGTGGTGAACCCGGCCGCCAAGACGTCCTCCGGGTCCCCGATTTACGGCATGCCCATCCTGGAAGTGGCCGACGCGCGGCAGGTGGTCTTCCTTAAGCGCTCCATGCGCCCGGGCTTCGCCGGCATCGAAAACGACCTGCTGTACGAGCCACAGACATCCCTGCTGTTCGGCGACGCCAAGGACTCCCTGGCCCAGGTGCTGGGCGCGGTCAAGGCACTGTAGGCGGGGAACGGCCCCCGCGGCGGGTTACCCTTCTCTCAGAAGCTTGCTTTCCATCCGCCATCAGAGGACGCCATGACTGACATCAGCTCCACTTCGCCCAAACGCGCCGCCATCATCGTCAATCCAGCCAAGCCGGTGGACATCGACGTGCGCGGGCTGGTGGCCAAGCACTGCGTGGAAAACGGCTGGGGCGAGGCCATTTGGCTGGAAACCACCAAGGAGGATCCCGGGGTCGGGCAGGCGAAGGAAGCGCTGGCCCAGGGGGCGGACATCGTTATCGCTGCCGGCGGTGACGGTACCGTGCGCTGCGTCGCTGAGGTCCTGGCCGGCGGGGACACCCCCATGGGCCTGCTGCCGCTGGGCACCGGCAACCTGTTGGCCCGGAACCTCGGCCTGGACGTGACCGATTACGACGCCGCCATGGCCGGGGCGCTGATTGGTACCGAACGGAAGATCGACGTTGTCCGTGCCCGGCGCAGCGACCCGGACAAGGAGCAGGTGTTCCTGGTCATGGCCGGCGTGGGATATGACGCCACCATCATGGCGGACACCAATGAGGACCTGAAGGACAAGGTGGGCTGGCTGGCCTACGTTGACGCCGGCATCCGTAACCTGCCCGGCAAGCCGGTCAAGGCGACCGTGGTGATCGACGGCAAGGACGTGGTGCACCGCGGGGTCCGCAGCGTGATGGTGGGCAACTGCGGCAAGGTCCAGGGCGGCCTGGAAATCTTCCCCGATGCCAAGATGGACGACGGTCTGCTGGACATTGCCGTCCTGGCACCCCACCACGGCAAGCTGGGCTGGCTGTCCGTGCTGGCCGGCATCATCGGCCGGGGCAAGAACAGGGACACCGCCGTGGAGTACTTCCAGGGCAAGACCGTGGAGATCACCCTCGAGCACAACGACGACTACCAGCTGGACGGCGACCACGAAGGCGAGGGCAAGCACGTCCTGATGACCATGGAGCCCGGAGCCCTGACCCTGCGGATGTAGGGACTGCGGTCGGAGGCCCGTTACGCGCGGGGTCCCTCCGTCCGCCGGTGCGAGAGGATCTCGGCAAGCTCCGCCAGGCGGTGCGCCCGGGCCGATTCGGCCGGGGTGAACGGCTCGCCGGGCCGGGTGAAGGTGATGGGACCGTGCCATGCCGTGGGGATCTTAAGCCGGGTCCCGTCGTCGGGCCCTTTGGTGCCGGCGTCCGACGGCGGCACGATGCCCGCGTGCAGCAGCTCGGCCACCGCCAGGGGCAGTTCGTCCGGAGCGGCAGCGATCCGGGCCGCCAGGCTCAGCGCCCTGGTCTGTCCGTCTGCCATGGCCAGTGCGGTGGTGGGCCAGACGTGCGAGTGGCTCCCGCCGCCGTCGGACAGCGCTGCAAGCAATTCACGCTCACCCACGGTGCCCGGGGCCGAGAGCACGAACTCATCCAGGACCCCGCCCGGTGCCGGGTGGACGTGGATGCCAAGGATGTTCGCATCCAGCCTGGCCAAAGCCCGCGTGATCTGCTGCAGCGACCCGGGCTGGTCCCGGAGCAGCGTCCGCGCCCGCCACAGCGACGGTGCCGCTGCCAGCCGCCGGCGGTGACGCAGTGCCGGGGCGTGCAGCCAGCTGCGAAGGACCCGGGCGGCGGACGGCTCGGCCACCCAGATCACCAGGACCGTGGCGGTGAGGGTCAGCACCAGCACCTTGGCCACGTAAGGGAGGTGGGCTTCCACCACGAGGGCGTGGACCAGAAGCTCGATGGGCAGCATCGCGGCGACATTGGCCAAGGTCAGCCGGGCCTTGTGCGGTTCCGGCATCCGGCCGCAGACTTCGCAGCTCAATTCAGCGGCAGGCGCATTGCGCGGAGGGCGGTTCATGACTCAAGCATCAGCGGGCGCTGTTTCCGCCGCATTGCCTCCTGATTCCATTCATGGGAACGTGTTGGCCAATTTTCTGAGGCCTCCGGCGTAGGATTTACCAGGAACGTCAGCGCGGCCGCCACCCCGGAATCCACCCCCAAGGAAGGCGCTGCCCCCGTGAAGATGCTTGCTGAGATGTTCAGCATTGCCCCCGGCAACAAAGACCACCACCCGGCCATCAGGTGCGCCGTCGGCGTCTTTGTCCCCCTGATTACCCTGGTGCTGCTGGGCAGGCTGGACCTGGCGATCTTCGCGTCGTTCGGAGCCTTCACTGGAATCTACGGCCGCGGCGAGCCGCACGCCGTTCGCTTCATGCTGCAGCTGCGGGCCGGGCTGCTGATGCTGCTGGTTATCTTCCTGGCCGCCCTCGCGGCCCGGATGGGTCCTGCCCTGGGCCTGGATACCTCCGCGCACACGTGGCTGCTGGTCCTGGCCACCACCGTGGTGGCGGGCGCCTGCTCGGTGGCGATTTCCTGGCTCCGGCTGCGCCCGGCAGGCTCCCTCTTCCACATTTTCGCGTTCGCTGCCATCGCCTCCATTCCCAACCAGCCGCCGCTGTGGGAAGGCATGCTGGTTGCGGTGCTCACCACCATGTTCGCGTTGCTCGTCGGCTTCTCGTCAAGGATCCTTCCCAGCCACCGCACCCCCTGGACCAGGCCTCCCCGCATCCGTCGCACCCCCGCTGAGAAGCGGACGGCGTGGCTTGAGGGCTTCGGCTACCTGGTGGCGGCCGGCCTGGCCGGGTCGTTGGCCACGTGGGCAGGAAGCCGGCTCGGCTTCGGCCACAACTACTGGGCCATGGTGGCCGCCGTGGTTCCCCTCGTGGGCCACAGCACCAGGCACCGGGTGCGCCGCGGCATCCAAAGGATCATCGGGACCGTGCTGGGCCTGCTGGTCCTGGCTGCCGTCCTGCTGGTGGGCCTGCAGCCCTGGCAGACGGTGCTGGTCATGGCGCTCTGCCAGTTCGGCGCCGAGCTGTTCATTATCCGCCAGTACCTTTTGGCCCAGCTGTTCGTCACGCCCCTGGCGCTGGTGTCCACGCTCCTGGTGGTCCCCGCCTCGGCCTCCATCCTGTTGCGCGACCGCATCGTCGAGACCGTCATTGGCGCCGCCGTCGGCATCGTGGTGGTGCTGGCCCCCGGGGCGTGGCGCCGGCTGCGGGCCGGTGCGGAAAGGGCCGGGACGCCGGCCTGACCGGCTCCCGCTGCAGTCCGGCGCCCGGCCGCGGTACGCTGGACTTCCCGTTCAACGGAAGGCGGCGGCAGTGGCGAACTCAACTTCGGGCGATTCGGTAGTGGACCGGATTGTGCGGCTGATCTCCGCCTTCCCGCAGGACGTTGCCGATCTCCGGTTGTCGGAGCTCGCCGAGCGTGCAGGCCTCCCACTGACGACGGCGCACCGGCTGGTGGGCCAACTGGCCGGCCACGGGCTGCTGGAGACCGCCCCCGGCGGTATCGTCCGCCCGGGCCTCCGGCTGTGGGAACTGGTGAACCGCGCCTCGCCTGCCCTGGCGCTGCGCCAGGCGGCCATGCCGTTCATGGAGGACATCCAGCAGGTCCTGAACCAGAACGTGAACCTGGCTGTACTGGACGGCTGGGAGGCGCTGTTCGTCGAACGCCTCTCCCGCCGCGGGTCGGTGGCCAACCGGGCCCAGGTGGCCGGCAGGATGCCCATCCACATATCGTCCGCCGGACTGGCGCTCATGGCCCACCAGGACAGGACCCTCCAGCATGAATACCTCGCCCAGTTCCAGGATCCCTACGGCAAGCTGGTTGCCGACGACGTCCGTACGCTGCTCGCCGATACCTCGCGGCAGGGCTTCGCCCAACTCAAAGGCGTGGTTGATCCGGACACGTGGGGCATCGCCGTGCCCGTCCTGAACCGCCGCCAGCGCGCGGTGGCATCCCTCGGCGTCGTGGTTCCCCTGCGGGAAATGCGGCTGCAGGCGCTGGTTCCGGCGCTGCAGACGGCTGCCCGCGGGATTGCGAGGGGCCTGGCCGAGGCCTGACCAACGGCCCTGGAGCTGCCCGGAATCCGTTGAACGGAATTCCTGTAACGCCGGTCACCCGCCCTGCTGCACACTGAAAGCCAGGCATCCATCCGCCCCTCCCGGGCCCGCAACGAAGCGAGAAGCAGCCATGGCACGAAAAGTCATTACCACCCAGGTAGCCATCATGGGAGGCGGCCCGGCGGGCCTGATGCTCTCCCATTTGCTGGCCAAGGCCGGCATCGAGTCCACGGTGGTCGAGATCCGCAGCCACGAGGAAATCTCCCACACTGTCCGTGCCGGCATCCTGGAGCACGGAACCGTCAACCTGCTGGTGGACAGCGGCGTCTCCGACCGGGTGCTGCGCGACGGCGACCGGCACGACGGCATCGAGCTGCGCTTCAACAACGAGAGCCACCGCATCGACTTCAAGGACCTCGTAGGCGAGTCCGTATGGCTGTACCCGCAGACCGACGTCTTCCTGGACCTGGCCGCACGCAGGCAGGAAGACGGCGGCGACGTGCGCTACAGCGTCACCGACACCACCGTCCACGACCTGGAGGGCAAGCCGAAGGTCTGGTTCACCGACGCCGACGGCGTCGAGTTCGAGATCCAGGCCGACTTCCTGGTGGGCGCGGACGGCTCGCGCAGCCACTGCCGGTTCCAGATCCCGGAGGCCAACCGCAAGTGGTACTTCCACG
Organism: Pseudarthrobacter sp. CC12; assembly: GCF_039907755.1. Lineage (NCBI taxonomy): Bacteria > Bacillati > Actinomycetota > Actinomycetes > Micrococcales > Micrococcaceae > Pseudarthrobacter > Pseudarthrobacter sp. CC12. Next base: position 160,847 of record NZ_JARDJH010000005.1, read on the forward strand.
AATACCCCTTCGCCTGGTTCGGCATCCTTGCCGAGGCGCCGCGCAGCTCCGACGAACTGATCTACGCGAACTCGGCCAACGGCTTCGCCCTGATCAGCCAGCGCACCGAGACGGTCCAGCGGATGTACTTCCAGTGCGATCCCAAGGAGAACGTGGCGGAATGGGATGACGACAGGATCTGGGCGGAATTCCGCAGCCGCGTCAACGGCAACGGCTTCGAGCTCAAGGAAGGCCCTGTCCTGGAAAAGATGGTGCTCCCCTTCCGGAGCTTCGTCCACACTCCCATGCGCCACGGCAACCTGTTCCTGGCCGGGGATGCTGCGCACACCGTGCCGCCTACCGGTGCCAAGGGCCTGAACCTGGCCATCAATGACGTCAAGTTCCTTTTCGAGGGGCTGGACAGCCACTACAACTCCGGTTCGGACCGGCTCCTCGAGACCTACAGCGACCGTGCCCTGGACCGGGTGTGGAAGGCCCAGCAGTTCTCCTACTGGATGACCACCATGCTGCACACCCCGGCCGACGCGGACGATTTCTCCCGTGCCCGCCAGCTCGGCGAACTGAACTCCGTGGTCTCCTCCCGCCACGGCAAGGCCTACCTGGCTGAGGCGTACACGGGCTGGCCCGCTTCGGCCTAAAGATGCCGGGAACGTACGACGGCGGCCGGCCGGGCAGCGTTCAATTGCCCACCAGCCGCCGGACGGCGGCTGCGATGGCGGCAGCGTCGGGCTGCTCGTCCCGCCTGACGGTGAGCAGGTGAAGCAGCACCCCGTCGCCGTAGTCGGCCACGTCCCGGGCCCGGGCCTGCGCATCCGGGACACCCAGCGCGGCCAGCGCATGTTCCAGGCCGCCCACCAGCTGGAAGTGGCCGGCCGTTACGGACTCCGGTTTGTCCAGGGAAAGTGCCAGCCGGGCCCGGGTCAGGCCGGCATGCCGGCCGGCAAGCATTACCACCATGGAGGCGAGCTGGCTTGCCAGTTCACCCGCATCCTTCGGCGGACCGGCAGGTCCCTGCTCCCTGAGGAGCGCGGCGTCCAGTTCAAGCAGGCGGTCCAGTACGGCGTCAACCAGGGCAGCGCGGTTGCGGTAGTAGTTGGACGTAGTGCCTTCCGACAGGCCCGCGGCGGTGTCCACGGCCCGGTGGGTGAGGCCCTTCATGCCCTTGTCCGCCACTACGGCCAGGGCGGCGTCGAGCAATAGGGTGCGTCGGTCCGGCATGGATCCAGTGTAATCGGGCCCCTTCCAGCTCACTACAAAAGTAGTAAAATGGGGTGCATGGAAAGGATCACGATCGTTGGCGGCGGCATCGCCGGCCTGGCCCCGGCAGCAGCCCTGGACCCCAACCGCTTCCACGTGACGGTGTACGAGAAACGGCCGGAACTGCCCACCGTCGGCAACGCCCTCGGGATGTGGCCTAACGCCCAACGCGCCCTGGCCCGGTTGGGGATCCTGGACCAGGCTCGGGCCGTCAGCCCGGTGCTGGGCAGCGGGTCGGTCCGCAATGCACAGGGTGAACCGTGGTTCACCGTCGAGGCGGGGGAGATGTTCGGCATCTCCCGGATCGACCTGATCCGGCTGCTGGATGGCGCCGTGCCCGCCACCGTCCTCCGCGTCACCGACACCGTGCAGTCGGTCCCCGCGGACGGCAGCCTGGTAGTGGGCGCCGACGGTGTCCACAGCATGGTTCGCCGTGCGGGATGGGGCAGCGCCACGGAGGCCCGGCTCACGCCCTACCTCGCCCTCCGCGGTACCCTCCCGACGCCGGTCGCCCCGGACGAGGTGGGCGAGTACTGGGGCCGCGGCGACCTGTTCGGCATGGCCGCCGCCCGGGGCGGGTCCTTTTGGTACGCCAGCTACCGGTCCGGACTGGGCCCCTATGGAATCGATGTTCCATTGGCCCTGGAACAGGCTCGGGCACGCTTTGCCGGCCATGCACCTGCCATCCGTCGAACCCTGGCAGCAGCCACGCCGGAGGAATGCCTGGCCCAGCGCCTGTGGACGGTTCCACGCCTGCGCTCCTACGTCACGGGCCGGACGGTGCTTATCGGCGATGCCGCGCACGGCATGCTGCCCACCCTTGGCCGCGGTGCGTGCGAATCCCTGGTGGACGCGGTGACACTGGCAGACCTGCTTAACACGCTTCCCGAAGACCAAGCACTGCGTGCCTACAACCGGCAGCGGAGACTCCGCACCCGCGCCGTGAGCGTGGCCTCCTCGGCGCTCGGACGTGTCGCGCTGGCAGACCGTGCCCAGCCGCTGCGTGACCGCCTGCTCAACCTGGCCCGGCGGCGGAACACACGGACCGCCGTCGGCAGCGGTTCGGGGCGGTAGTCAACGGACGGCGGCGGCCGGGCGCGTGGCGTCGTCCTCACCCGGTGCCTGTGCGCCGGAAAGTCCGGCGCCGGAGGCCTGCTGGCCGGCCGGCGCTGCGGGCAGCCGCTTCCTGCCCTTCCGCCGCCCGGACCTGCCGTACACCAGATACATCGTCACGCCGGTGATCACCATGAGGAGCACCGTGTAAACGAAAGTGTTCGCGATCCCCTCCGTGCCTTCTGCCCCGTCGGTGTTGGCTTTGATCACCAGGCCCAGCGGCTGCACCAGCGGATGGGCCAGGAAGATCGCGGTGTCGTAGTCGTCCAGCAGGCTGTTGAAGTTCAGGGCCGTGATGGCTGCAGCTGCCGGAAGTACCAGCGGCAGGAGGATCCGGCGGAAGACATACAGCGTCTTGGCGCCCATGATGGCGGCGGCCTCCTCCAGGGAAGAGTTCACTGCCGCAAAGGACGCCTTGAGCATCCGGAGCGTGAACGGGATCTTCACCGTGACGAAGGCGATGAGCAGGATCACCGTTGTCCCGGTGAGGACGGCGCCCCCCACCAGGGGATTGGGATGGTCGTAGCTGACAATCAGGCCCAGGGCCAGCAGTGCCGACGGCAGGATCCACGGAATGTGCAGCAGGTATTCAAATGTTGAGGACAGCCAGTTTTTGTACTTTTGCAGCAGCCGGGCCACAAAGAGCAGGCCGCCGACGGCGATGACCGCAGCCAGGGCGCTGTACACCACACTGACGATGAACGGCCGGAGCCCGGATTGCTGCGTGAGGACGCGGACATAGTTGTCGAGGGTCAGGTTGGAAAGCGAGAGCTGTCCGGTCTGGATGGCTGCGCCGTCGGCAAATGAATAAAGCACGATCAGCACCACGGGCAGCGTGTAGACGGCAAAAAGGAGATAGGCCACGGCGTGCACGGCCACGTTGGCCACGGGGTGGGCAATGTCCTGCTTCTGCAGCTCGGAGGACACCTTTGACACCGAAAAGTAGGTGCCGCCCTTCTCCAGCCGGGACATCACGGCGAGCATCACCATGGTGGCCAGGCCAAGGATCACGGCCAGCAGCGCGGCCAGGTCGCGCGAAGTGGGGCTGTTGGTGAAGGTCAGGATCATCGGTGTGATGGTCTGGAACTCGCGGCCGCCCAGCACCTGTGGGGCGCTGAGGGCGCCCAGGCCGGTGAGGAAGGACAGGATGGTGACAGCGAACAGCGTGGGTTTAAGCATCGGCAGGACGATGCGGCGCAGGATGGTCCATGTGGAGGCGCCAAGGTTCCGCGCGGCCTCGATGGTCTGGTAGTCGATGCCTTTGAGGGCGTTGGCAACGAACAGCATGTGGTTGGTGGTGGTGGCAAAGGTCATGACTGCCAGCACGGCCAAGAACCCGGAAAACCAGCCGGGGTTCATTCCGGGAAAAATCCGGACCAGCAGCGACGTGACAATGCCCCTGTCCCCGTAGATGAATTTGTACCCCGCCGCCAGCACGATGCCGCCATAGATGAACGTGGACGCGTAGCCGAGGAACAGGATCCTCGAGCCGCGGATCCGAAAGTAATGCGTTACCAGGACGATGAAGACGCCCACCAGGTTCACGGTGACGGACAGCGCCACGGCCAGCAGGAAGCTGTTGCCCAGTGCCTTCATGGCCCGCTGGGAGGAAAACAGCTTCTCCGCGGCGCGGCCCGAAAAGCTGCCGTCGGGGAAGAAGGTGGCGATCAGGATGTTGATGTTGGGCCACACCAGGAATGCGGCGATGAACCAGGTGAGGATGACCCCCACCACCAGGACGAACGGGGAGCGGGCCATGCTGCGCACCGGGTTGTTGACGCTCATTTCAGGGCAACCGCCGGGTCCTGTGCCAGTGCGGCGCCGGTTCCCGGATGGTACTGGAGGACGTGCCCGGGCTGGACGTAGACCGTCGTGGCCGTGCCGGCCCCAGGGTGTGCGGCGCCGTCTTCACGGACCAGGAGGCGGATGTCCGCGCCATGGCTGCGGACCACATAGCGGCTGTGCAGGCCGTGGTAGGTCCGGGAAACCACGGTGGCGGGAAGCCCGACGGCGGTCCCTCCGTCCGCGGGCCGGTCCAGGGAGGCTTTTTCCACGCGCAGGTAGGACCTGGCATCCGTACTGAGGCCGGCCCCGGAGAGCCGGTTGACCTCCGCCACGAAGTCCGGCGTCAGGGCTGAGCTGTCACCGATGAAGTTGCAGACAAACTCCGTAGCAGCATGGTCGTAGATGTCCTGGGGCGTCCCAACCTGTTCCACCACCCCCTTGTTGAAGACCGCCACCCGGTCACTCATGGCAAGGGCCTCGTCCTGGTCGTGGGTGACGTACACGGTGGTGATGCCGAACTCGCTCTGCAGGTCCTTGAGCTGCTGGCGCAACTGGTGGCGGAGCTTGGCATCGAGGTTCGACAGCGGCTCATCCAGCAGCAGGATCTTGGGCCGCAGCACCAGGGCGCGGGCCACGGCCACGCGCTGCTGCTGGCCGCCGGACAGCTCGGCCACGTTCTTGGCCAGCTGCTCGTCGCTGAGGTCCACGCGCCGCGCAATGTCCCGCACAAGGCGGTCGCTGTCGGCAGGTTTTTCCTTCCGGACCCGGAGCCCGAAGGCGATGTTCTCCCATACGCTCATGCTCGGGAACAGGGCATAGTTCTGGAACACCATGCCCACCTGACGCTTGTCGCTCGGAAGGCGGGTCACGTCCTTCCCGTCCACCCGGACCGTCCCCCTGGCCGGCTGGATGAAGCCGGCCAGGGTGCGCAGCGCCGTCGTCTTCCCACAGCCGGAGGGCCCCAGGAGGGTGAAAAACTCACCCGGCTGGACATGCAGGTCCAAGTGCGGAATGGCGGTGAAATCGCCAAAAGTAACTTCGATGTCTTCCAAGCGGATCATGGCAACCCTGTCTGATGGAACGCGGAAACGGCGGCTGGCAGGACGGGCTACGTCATGTATTCGAGTTCGATCTTCTCCACCCAGGCGCCCATGTTCTTCTGAACGAAGTTCCAGTCGATGTCCTGCTGCTTCAGGCCGGCGAAAAAGTCCACCACCTCCGGGTTGGCTTTCGCCTGGGCGCTTTTGTTGACGGGCATGGAATTGAACTTCTGGGCGAACTCGCCCTGCACGTCCGCGCTGCCGAACCAGTCGATGAACTTCTGCGCCTGCTCCTTTTTCTTGGTGCCTTTCACCAGGGCTATCTGCTCCACGGCAAGCGGGACCCCCACGGAGGGAATGACGGTGTCCACGTTCACTTTGAAGGACTTTTCGCGGTCGGCAATGATCGAGGACGGCATCTGGCCCATGTCCACCTCGCCGGACGCGATGCGGGCAAACAGGTCGGTCTTGGCCACTGCGGGGCTGCCGTTCTTGAAGTACTGCTCAACCTGCTTCCACCCGTCGTCGGAGATCCCAAGATCGCCCGAGTCATCCCGGTAACGCGAAAGGATGCCGGCGAAAACCAGCTGCGCCGTTGCGGTGCCCAGGCCGGTGACCCGCTCATAGCGGCTCTTGAACTCGTCCTTGGACCACAGGTCCGTCCAGTCCTTCGGTGCGGCGTCCTTGGAGATCTTGTCCGAGTTGTAGCCCAGAAGGATGGCCTGCTTCACCAGGGGCCAGTACGTCTCCCCGTCGCCCAGGCCCTTGTCCACCTCGCCCGCCCACGCGGGCTGGTACGCCTCCAGCGCGCCCTCGTTCTTGACCTGGGAGAAGTACATGTTGTTCAGGCCGAACGCGACGTCGGCGATGGGGTTGTTCTTCTCGGCAATGAGCTTGTTGGTGGCATCGGCGCCGCCGGCCCCCACGATCTCGATCTTGAATCCAGCCTCGGCCGCCTTGGCGGCCAACCAGTCGCCCCGGCCCTCCCCGTTGGAGTTGGTGTAGATCACCAGGGTGTCCCCGGACGCTCCCGCGGGAGCTCCGGAGGCTTCACCGGTGGAGGCCGGCGGGGTGGAGCCCCCGCCGCAGCCGGCGAGGAGGGTGGCGGCAACGGCGGCGGCAACCAAAGTCTGCAATTTACGCACGATCAGGACTCATTTCTGGACTGGAATCAGAGCATGTCCGCACAGCCTATAGCCGGGCATGACGAAAACCGGGCTGTTATAGCTATCGATTCGATAAACAGCCCGGCTTCTCACTTTGGACCTGTCGGGAAAACGGTTGGAGCCCCCGGCGTGAACCGGCGGGAAACGTTTCAGTCCTGGTCGGGGGTTCCGCCGAGGTGGTGGGTGGGGATTCGGTCCCGGTCGTAGGTGATCTCCGTATAGCCGTGCGGTTCCGGCTTTCCGTCCCGGCCCAGGTTCACGAAGACGATCTCCTCGATGGTGAGGATGCTCTGCCTGGTGATCATGTTGCGGACCTCGGCGCGCATGGTCAGTGAGGTCCGGCCGAACCGGGTTGCCGTCAGGCCCATCTCGATGAGGTCACCCTGGACCGCGGAGCTGACGAAGTTGATTTCAGAGATGTACTTGGTGACCGCGCGGCCGTTCCCCAGTTGGAGGATGGCGTAGATGGCGGCTTCTTCGTCGATCCACTTCAGCAGGCTGCCGCCGAAAAGGGTTCCGTTGGCGTTGAGGTCCTCCGGCCGGACCCACTTGCGGGTCCGGAAGGTGATGTCTGCTGCTTCCGTACGGCCGAGGTTAGCTGATGCCGCCCGCCACAGTCCCAGTGTGACGGCTTCCCGGGCCGGGCGGACGCTAGGCCATGGCCGTCTGGGCGGCGCTGTGGGCGTTGATGCGTTTGGCATAGCAGTGCGAGTGCTCCACGCCCGTGTAGGGCCCGAAGTTCGGGATCGGCTCGAAACCTGAATTTTCGTAGAAGTTCCGGCCGTCCGGTTGTGCCGACCCGGCCTCGGCCTTGATCCGGGTTATGCCCTGGCTGAAGGCCTCCGCCTCCAGGGCCGCGAGGATGGAGCTGGCCACCCCGGAGCCACGGGTGTACGGCAGCACGTAGAGCCGCTTGATTTCGGCCGTCGTTCCGTCCAGGAGCCGGAGCCCGCCGCAACCCACCGGTTGCCCCGAGCCTTTGTCGTACGCCACCAGGAAGACGGCGCAGTCGGCGCCCGACGGCGGCGGCCCAGGCTCATGGTCGGGCCGGCCGAAGCGGGCGTCGAGTTCTGCCTGCTGCGCGCGGCGAAGGTCAGCGCCCACGGGGTTGGACCAGGAGACCTGTCGAATGTTGAGCCTGGGGTTGGTCTGCATATCTGCCTCGATTCGCCGGAGGGGTATGCCTGACAAGGCTAGGTGCGGCGAGTTACGCAGGTGTTTCCAAGGGGTTAGCGCCCGGATAACCCCCACGGGACCATAAAGTAGATTACTTGGCAGTCTAGTTACCAGTTGGTCTAAAATGATGTCATGGTTTCTATGGGCAACGAGGGATCCGGCTACTGGTACGGACCTGACGGGCAACTGGACTACAGTGCGGCGGTGCTGAAGGCCCTGCGCGACTACCGCGCGGCCGAAACTGAGATTCGCCGAAGCACCAGGGACTCCATGGGCATGGGTGAAACAGACATCCTCGCCCTGCGGTACCTGCTGCGGGTCCAGGCATCGGGGAAGCAGGTTGTCCCCAAGGACCTCAGCCGGTTCCTCAATATTACTAGCGCTTCCACCACATCGCTGATCGACCGCCTGGTGGCCAGTGGGCACGTTCGCCGCGAGGCCCACCCTTCCGACCGCCGTTCGGTGGTGGTGGTTCCCACCGTGGAGTCGGACAAGGAGGTCCGGGAGACGCTCGGCGCAATGCACCGCCGCATGATGGCAGTTGCGGAAGGCCTGAGCGCCGAAGAGGCCCGGATCGTGGTCGATTTCCTGCAGCGCATGACCGATTCACTTCAGCTCCGGGAAGAAGAATTAAAAGTTCACTAGCCTGACTAGCTAGTTCGCCTAGTTATATGTAAGCTTACGATTGTTCCCGAAGTTGCTTCCCAACGGAGTCGTGAGTGTGTTGGTCCCTTACACCGAAGTTTCACCGCGTAAACCCGCCATGGGCGTGACCATTCCGGATGCCCGCACGGACCTGACGCGGTCCACCCTGGACGGCACCACAGCGCCGCAGGGACACACCGCCGTCCACTGCGGTACGCCGATGCAGCTGGTGACGCCCGCACTTGGGTGGGAGCGTGCCAGCTACACCTTCGCCCCGACTACCCCCGGGGACAGCGAGCTTCCGCCCGTGTGGCGTTGCGCCTGCGGGTTCCAGCTGGACGCCTGGAGCGCCGGACCGCGCGTGGCACGTCGTTCCGCTGACCTCTCCGCATGAGCGCCAACGGGACGGCAGCTGCGGCGCCGCCGCATTCGTTGCTGAACAGCGGGGCGGCGCCCCTTGCCGGCCGGTACCAGTTGAGGGAACGCCTTGGCCGGGGATCCGCGGCCGAAGTATTTCGCGCGGTGGACCTGGAGGGCGGCCCGGACGTTGCGGTGAAGATCGCGACGGCCGGCGGCCGGAAGCAGCACCAGCGGATCCGGAATGAGGCTGCCGTCCTGGCCCGCTTCAGCCATCCATCCATCGTGAGCCTGGTGGACCAGGGCGTGGTGGCAGGCAGCGGTTCCCGTGCCGGGCGCCCGTACCTCGTGGAGGAACTGGCCCTGGGCGCCAGCCTTGCCGAGGTCATCCGCGCGGACCGCCCTGGGTCCGGTGATGTGGCACTGTGGGCGCGTGGCCTCTTCGGTGCACTCGCCCACCTGCATGCCGGCGGGCTGGTGCACCGCGACATCAAACCCGCGAACCTGATGCTCAGCGGCCTGCGGAGAAGTCCAGTCCGGATCATCGATTTCGGCATTGCCGCCGCCACCGGTTCGGCGCCCGAGCCCGGAATTTCGTCCGGGACAGTGCACTATATGAGTCCCGAGCAGGCATCCGGCGGCACCGTTGCGCCGTCCTGGGACGTGTACTCCACGGGGCTTGTCCTGCTGGAGCTCCTCACCGGCAACAAGGCCTTTCCGGGCACCGCCATTGAATCCCTGGTGGCCCGGACCCTTCGGTCCCCGGACGTCCCGGAGTACCTCGGGGGCTGGGTCCCCCTGCTGCGGTCCCTGACGGCCATGGACCCCGGGGAACGGCCGACGGCGGCAGATGCCGCGGTGATGGCAGCGCAGCTGATTCCCGGGGTCCCGTCAGCCCGCCGTGGCATACCGGCCCTGCGCAGCCGGGCGGACGTGGGCCCATGTCCCGCCGCGCGGGCGCTGCCCCACCGGCGCCACCGGCAGCAGGCCTAGGGGGCGGCTGCGTCCCGGCCCGTCGGGTCCCCGGCGGCGGGGTCCGCCAGGGCGAGGCCGCCCACCGGGCTGCCTTCCCAGTGGATCAGCTTCCAGCCGGTGTCCGGGTCACCCTCCAGCGCCACAATGCCGGTATTGGCCAGCACGTGCCTGGCGGCGAATTCGTGGTCGATGCCGTCGGCCCGGAGCCCGGCCCAGGTCCTGATGGCCGCACCATGGCTCACCACTGCCACTGTGTTGTGCTGCCCGGATGCCCTGTCGACCACCCTGGCGATGGCGGCGTCGAACCGGTCGAAGAACGCGTGGCCGTCGGGTCCTGCAGGCATGCGGTTGTCCAGTTCACCTGCAGCCCAGGAAATGACCGTTCCCATGTACCGCTTATGCGACTCGTGGTCCGTGAGCTTCTCCAGTGCTCCCGCCTCGATCTCGTGCAGCCCCTCCAGCACCGTGGTTTCCAGGCCCCGGAGCCTGCCCAGGGGTGCCGCGGTGATCTGGGTGCGGATCAAGGTTGACGCGTACAGGGCGCCGATGGGTTCGTTGACCAGGGACCGCGCCATCGCCTCTGCCTGCCGTTCGCCCAGTTCGGTGAGGCCCGGTCCCGGGTGGTCGGTGTCCAGCTGGCCCAGCACGTTTCCCGGGGTCTCGCCGTGGCGGATCAGGAGCAACTTCATGACTCCAGTTTCCCACCCCGCCGCAGTGCTGCCGAAACGCCTGCTTCCGGGCCCGGGAGGCACGCCCTGCCTGGACAAACGAAAGGCGCCGGACCCTCCCGGGCCCGGCGCCGTCGTCGTACGTTCCTGCCTTGCGGGGCTTACTTCAGGTGATCCACCAGCTGGTCCGCGATACCCGTGTATGTGCCGGGCGTGAGGGCCAGGAGGCGGGCCTCAGCGTCGGGGGAGAGGCCCAGGCCCTGCACGAACTCCTGCATGCGCGCAGCGTCCACGCGCTGGCCGCGGGTGAGGTCCTTGAGGCGCTCGTAGGGGTTTTCCATGCCCTCGACGCCGGCAATCGCCTCGGCGCGCATGACCATCTGGATGGCCTCGCCCAGGACCTCCCAGTTGGTGTCCAGGTCCGCTGCCAGGACGTCTTCGGCGACATCCAGGCGCTCCAGGCCCTTGGCAACGTTGGAGATGGCCAGGAGGGAGTGCCCGAATGCGACGCCGATATTGCGCTGGCTGGAGGAATCGGTGAGGTCCCGCTGCCAGCGGGAGGTCACCAGGGTGGAGCCCAGGACATCGAGCAGTCCGGAGGAGATCTCCAGGTTTGCCTCGGCGTTTTCGAAGCGGATGGGGTTGACCTTGTGCGGCATGGTGGACGAACCCGTGGCACCGGCCACTGGGATCTGCGCAAAGTAGCCGATGGAGATGTAGCTCCAGATGTCAGTGCAGACGTTGTGCAGGATGCGGTTGAAGCGGGCAACGTCGGCGTAGAGCTCAGCCTGCCAGTCGTGGCTTTCGATCTGCGTGGTGAGCGGGTTCCAGGTAAGGCCCAGCCCCTCCACGAAGGATTCGGAAACCTGCTGCCAGTCGGCGCCGGGGACGGACGCCACATGGGCCGCGTAGGTGCCGGTGGCCCCGTTGATCTTGCCCAGGTATTCGGTCTTGGCGATCCGGTCCAGCTGGCGGGTCAGGCGGTGCGCGATGACGGCCAGTTCCTTGCCCAGGGTGGTGGGGGTGGCCGGCTGGCCGTGGGTGCGGGACAGCATGGGAACTGCCCGGTTCTCCTCCGCCATCCTGCTGATCTGCGCCACGAGCTTGCGGGCAGCGGGGAGCCACACGTCCTCCACGGCACCCTTCACGCCGAGGGCGTAGGACAGGTTGTTGATGTCCTCGGAGGTGCAGCCGAAGTGGACCATGGCGGTCAGGTTTTCGATGCCGATGGCGGGGAGGCGGCGGCCGATGTAGTACTCCACGGCCTTCACATCGTGCACGGTCACGGCTTCGATTTCAGCCAGTTCGGCGACGGACGCGGCGTCGAATTCAGTGACGATGGCGCGGAGCTGGTCCTGCTGTTCCGGGCTCAGGGGACCGGCGCCGGGAAGGACGTTGTTGCTGGTCAGGTGGATGAGCCATTCCACTTCGACCGCCACGCGGTCCCGGTTCAGGGCGGCCTCGGACAGGTAGTCAACGAGTGGCGCGACGGCGGACTGGTAACGGCCGTCCAGGGGTCCAAGCGCGATCTTTTCCGATGACGCGGCGAGGGCCAGACGTCCTGAGGGCGTACGGGTATGAGCTGTGGCGGCAGTTTCAGGCATGTGCTGATTCTTTCATGAAGTCCGGGGCCGCCTTAAGCGTGGTCGTCCACGTTACTTGTCCACATAGCCGACGGCGGCGCTTACGGGGGCGGGGCCGCGTGCCTAGCGTTGGGAGCAGCAGGGTTGGGACGGATTATCCGGCCGGGGAGGCTGGGTCGGAAAGCAGGGGGACGGTCCGATGGACGGGATCTGGGACAGCCGGCAGCAGCTGGATGCCACGCTGATGTCGGTCGCGGGCCGCCTTGAAACCTGCAGCGCCAAGGTCGAACAGGTACTTGGCGGATTCCATGACATTCAGCTGCTCGACTGGCAATCTCCGGCCGGGCGCGCTTACCGGGATGCTGTCACTCTCCAGGCCTCCAGCCTGCGCCGCGCCCTCGACCGTCTGCAGGAGGCGCGGCTCGCGGTAGCACGGCGGGCCCAGGAAGACACCGGGGTGCCAATCGCCACGTCCGGCTGGCCAGGATGAGCACCGCGGCTCCACGGGGGGAGGGCGACATTGGGCTGTATGGCCCGTCCCGGAACGGCAGTATCACCGTGAGCGGAGGCGTCTCGGGGTTCAGCGTGCAGCTTGAGGAACTCATGGCCGGCGCGGAGAAACTCGACGGGCTCGCACAGGATCTGTTGTGGGCCGAAGAGGAATCCGGCCGCATCCTGGACGAGCTTTGCCGGGCGGACCACCAGCCAGCCTGGTCCGGTGCGGGCTACGTGGCGAGCGTGCGCGACAGTGCATGGGCGCTGCGGACGGTCCGGGCAGAGATGCAACGGATCAGTGCCGAGGTCCGCACCTGCATCCGGGACTACGAGAAGGCTGAAGAGCACGCAAAAACAAGCCAGTATTTCGGGTACCGCAGCCATCAGGATCTCCTGCACTCGGCCATCGTGATCCTGACTTCCAAGGCTGCCGACGGAAAGACTATGGAATGGCTGGTGAGCCAACTGGGCGCGCAGGCCTCGGTAATGAAAACCAACATTGGACAAAACCCCTGGGTCCGGGACGCCGTATTTGGCATGGCATCGGGCCTCAGGCCAAGGCGCATTGCTGTGCAGCGCGAAGAGGAGGTGGCAGTGGACCTCGAGGCTTCGCCGGCCGGCCTGTTGGAGCGGATACGGCAGATTGAGGCACGGGGACCGGGGTTCATCGAAGTCCTTGAGGTGCCAAAAGGAGGGGAAACAGCTTATGTCGTGGTCATTCCCGGCACTCAAGCGGCAGGAATCCAGGCAGGGGGCGACAATCCCTTCGATGAAGCAGGCATCGGCGAGGGGATGTTCTACAGCTCTTCGGAAGTGAACCAGGCAATCCTTGAGGCACTTGAGGCGGCCGGGGCAAAGCGGGGAGCTCCGCTGGTAGCGGTGGGGTACAGCCAGGGCGGCATCCATGCCATGAACCTTGCTGCCGATCCCGAAGTCCTCCGCGCCTACGATGTCCGCTACGTGCTTACTGCTGGATCGCCGGTTGCCGGAATTACACCTGGAGTGGGGGTCAGTTCGCTGCACCTGGAGCATGAAGCAGACTGGGTTCCCGGCGCAGACGGAGCACCAAATCCCGACACCCGGGACAGGGTAACGGTCACTCTGACAAATCCGGTAACCACTCCGGAGGGGGAAGGCGCGGGGCTGGGGCCAGGGCACCGACTCAGCGGTTATGGGGAGGCGGCAAGCCTGGTTGCCGCCAGCAAAGATCCCTCACTGGTCCAGTCCACCGCGGCGCTGGGTGCTGTCCTGGGCGCAGGCGGGGCCGTCACGGCTACGCGATTCTCCCTGTCCAGGACTCCGCCGCCCACCGTCCCCAAGGACCGCAGGGATCCCTTTTCCGGGCGGCCACAACCGGGAGCCCGCTAGGAAGTTTCTCCGCACGTGCGGCAGGCGTCAGGAGATTGGGGCGGCGTGCAATTCCATGTACCGGCTGGAGCGCAACTGTTCGGGTTGCGGGGCGGGGGCAGCCGGCTGTGGGGCAGGTGCCGGGACGGCGGCAGGGCACCGGTAGTTGTAGTCGAGGTCGTTTTCCGTGAACTGCGTTGTGGTGACAGTTCCGCCCGGCGTCAACGGCGGAGCGCCGCAATACTCTTCTGCCGACTCTGCCGAGTCGGGGCCCGCAAGCCAGTTCTGGAGTTTGTAGAGGTTGCTGCCGGGACTGACGTCACCCGCAATCTCGTTGAACTGATATCCGGTTGAATAGATCCCCACTTCCACCCCGGCCCCCTGCAGGTAGGCCGTCATGCCTTCCAGTTCGGCTGCATTGGCTGCCTTGTCCCACAGCCAGGTGTTTCCAAACTCAACATCCAGCCACCACATGCGGTGTATGTCCTGCCCGGCTGCCGCCAAGATGCCGGCTGACGTGGCGGCCATGGCGTAGCCGTGCACGTAGGCGCAGGCCGGGGACGCGGTGCCGTCGCACAAACCATATGGATTGCCGACAGCGGTTTCCCCGTACGTGTTCCCGGCCGGCCACCATAACGACTCCGCGGGCCCGGTCGCGGCAGTGTTCACATACACTGCAGCCGGGGTGCCGCCTGCCGCCTCAGCACTTTGACCCGCCCACGCCAGTTGGGCGGCCAGGCAAGGGTTGGCGGTGTCGGGACGCCCGCCGTTCACCCCGACGATCGCGAAGGGCGGGGGCGCAGGAAGATCAGCGCCGCATTGCGGCCAGGAGATGTCGTTGCCCAACCCCGCGGGGCCGTGCGGTGCGGTGCCGGATTCCGCACGTGCCGGGCCGGCTTGCCATGCCAGGAGCAGGCAGGCAGCGAGACATATCCTGATGGACTTCATAGCTTGACCCCAATGTTCCGGAACCGACAACGACGGGCCGTGCCCGGCCTGAATTGCAGCCTAGGCGGCCGCCAGCGCAGGGGTCATGGGTGGCTGGTACTGGAGTTTGTGCTGCTGATTCGGGGAATGGCACCTGATGGGTACCTGCTCGCCGGCCGCCCTGCTACTTGGCGGCATGGCACCGTGGGGGCTTCTTCACGTCGGAGGCGGTCCGGGTCAGCGCCGGCCTCCCGGCAGGAGCCCCGCCACCAGGGACACCAGCGAGATGATGATGGCGGCGAGCAGCGCCGTCCAGAAGAAGGAATCAATGGTGAGGTGCACTGGCGTATAGCTGCTGATCCAGGCCGTCAGGTACAGCATGGCCGCGTTGATGACGATGGCGAACAGGCCAAGCGTCAGGATGGTGATGGGCAGCGCGAGGAGGCGCACCAGCGGCCGTACGAAGGCATTGACGACGCCGAAGATGAGGCCGATGAACAGGTAGGCCAGGACAATCCCAATGGTCTCGGTGTCCTGTGAAATCCCGGTTCTGGCGACGGCGTCGGATGCCGCCGTGCTCGAGATGTCCATGCCCGGCAGGATCCAGCTGGCCACCCAGAGCGCAGCGGCGTTAACGACGACCCGAAGGATGAAGGAACCCATGCCCCCATGCTTCCATACCGTTCCCATGGGAACCTGGGGAACGGCAAGGAATTTGTGCCCCGCATACCCCGGGTCCTCGCGGGAGCGGGACGTAGGCTAGAGGCCATGACTTCACCTGAGACCCGGGCGGGCGGAATTGCGCCGCGCCCGGTGCTGGACCGGCTGCCCCGCTACGCGGCAGGAAAACCGCCGGCCGCGGTCAGCGGTCTGGCCAGCTTCAAGCTGTCCTCCAATGAAAACCCGTTACCGCCGATCCCGGCAGTGCTGGAAGCCATCGCCAACCAGTCCGACTTCAACCGGTATCCGGATCCCCTGAGCAGCAAGCTTCGCGCTGCCCTTGCGGAATTTCTCGGTGTGCCCGCCGACGACATTGTGACCGGAGCGGGAAGCCTTGGCGCGCTGAACCAGATCCTGGCCGCCTTTGCCGGCCAGAACGAGGACGGGAAAGCGGACGAGGTCATCTATGCGTGGCGCTCTTTTGAGGCTTACCCCATCAGCGTTGGCCTGGCAGGCGCCGAAAGTGTCCAGGTTCCCGTCACGGCCGACGGCCGGCACGACCTCGCAGCCATGGCGGCGGCCGTAAGTGCCCGCACCAAAGTCATCCTTCTCTGCACGCCCAACAACCCCACCGGCCCGGCCCTGGACGCGGCCGAAACCGAAGCCTTCATCCGGTCCGTTCCGGCTGACGTGGTGGTGGTGATCGATGAGGCGTACCAGGAGTTTGTCAGGGCGGAAGGCGCCGTGGACGGAATCGCGCTATACCGGAAATATCCCAATGTGGTGGTGCTCCGGACCTTCTCCAAGGCGCACGGCCTGGCCGGGCTCCGTGTGGGCTACAGCGTCTCCCATCCCGGGCTGACGCAGTATTTGAGGGTGGCTGCGACTCCATTCGCTGTCTCCCAAATTGCCGAGCAGGCAGCGGTTGTCTCCCTGGCAAATTTTGGCCAGGTTGTGGAAAGGGTACAAAAACTCGTTGACGAGAGGGACCGGGTGGTCAACGGCCTCAAGGACCTCGGCTGGAGCGTCCCTGACGCCCAGGGCAACTTCGTCTGGCTCGCGCTTGGCGCCGAAAGTGCCGCCTTCGCAGAGTTGGCGGGGACGCGGGCTCTCTCGGTGCGGGCCTTCGCCGGAGAAGGTGTGAGGGTCAGCATCGGGGAGCCCGAGGCCAACACGCGGTTCCTCCAATTGTGTGCCGACTATACAAAGGCGCCTGCAACTTCCTAGCACTTAACAAGTAGCCCTCCGGCTACTTACCGAAGATAAAGTTAGGATCAGTAAGCCAATATATATGCCATGCCGGGAATGTATTCCGTGCGCGGCATATATCCCAGCGACATTGCATTGCATCCGGATGCGGCAAGCAAGGAGACGGTATGGGCACTCATCTGCCTTCCACCGAGTTCGACGGAACAGCGGTAGACGACCAGCGGGAAGCCGATGCTGAAGCCGTCATGGGCGAGCCCGCGGCACAAATGGTTCAGCTTCTCGGTCCTGACGGGAAGCTGGGCACCGATCCCGTCTACAGCGCCTACGCGGACAAGCTCACCGCCGGCGACCTGCGGGGCCTGTACGCCGACATGGCCGCGATCCGGCGGTTCGACGTCGAAGCGACCGCCCTCCAGCGCCAGGGCCAGCTGGCCCTGTGGGTGCCGCTGACAGGCCAGGAAGCGGCGCAGATCGGTTCAGGCCGGGCCAGCCAGCCGCAGGACTACATCTTCCCCACTTACCGGGAACACGGCGTGGCGCTTACCCGGAACGTGGACCTTGCCGAACTCCTGCGCCAGTTCCGCGGAGTCTCCAACGGCGGATGGAACCCCAAGGACACCAATTTCCACCTATACACCCTGGTCCTGGCGGCGCAGACCCTTCACGCCGTGGGATACGCCATGGGGATCCAGCGGGACCAGAAGCTCGCCGCCGCCTCCAATACCGCCGGCAGGGAGCCTGACGCCGCCGTCATCGCGTACTTCGGCGACGGCGCCAGCTCGGAAGGCGACGTCCACGAGTCCATGGTGTTTGCCTCCTCCTACAAGGCCCCCGTGGTGTTCTTCTGCCAGAACAACCACTGGGCCATCTCCGTGCCCACCAACGTCCAGACCCGCGTTCCGCTCTCGAACCGTGCCAAGGGATACGGCTTCCCCGGCATACGGGTGGACGGCAACGACGTGATCGCGGTCCACGCCGTCACCGAGTGGGCGCTGGAGCATGCCCGCCAGGGCAAGGGGCCAGTCCTCATTGAGGCCTTCACGTACCGGGTGGGGGCGCACACCACGGCGGACGATCCCACCAAGTACCGGCAGTCCGAGGAGGAGGATGCCTGGCGGGCCAAGGATCCGCTGGCCCGGCTGGAGAAGTACCTGCGCGCCGAAGGCCTGGCAGATGACGCCTATTTCGCCAAGGTGAAGGCCGACGGTGACGACCTGGCCGCTTATGTCAGGCGCACCGCCCACGATCTTCAGAACCCGGACATCCGGCAGGCCTTCGCCAGCGTCTACAGGGAGGCCCACCCGCTGGTGGCCGAGGAACTGGCGTGGTTCGAGGAATACAGCGCAGGATTCGCCGGCGGGGAAGAATCCGCCGGGCACGCAGCAAAGGCAGGCCACTGATGACCACCATGACCATCGCGAAGGCCATCAACGAAGGCCTCCGCGCCACCCTGGCCGCCAACCCCAAGTCGTTGCTGATGGGCGAGGACATCGGACCCCTAGGCGGCGTCTACCGCGTCACTGACGGACTGATCGGCGAGTTCGGCCCGGACCGCGTGGTGGACACCCCGCTGGCCGAGTCCGGAATCATCGGCACCGCCATCGGCCTGGCGCTGAGGGGGTACAGCCCGGTCTGCGAGATCCAGTTCGACGGGTTCGTCTTCCCCGGCTTCAACCAGATCACCACCCAGCTGGCCAAAATCCACTCACGCAGCAACGGCAACCTCACCGTCCCCGTGGTCATCCGCATCCCCTACGGCGGCGGCATCGGCTCCATTGAGCACCACTCCGAATCCCCGGAGGCCCTGTTCGCCCATACGGCCGGCCTGCGCATCATCACCCCGTCCAACCCGCATGACGCCTACTGGATGATCCAGCAGGCCGTGGAGTGCCAGGACCCCGTCATCGTTTTCGAACCCAAGCGCCGCTACTGGCTCAAAGGGGAGGTAGACGTCGAGGCGCCCGGGCCGTCGGAGGATCCGTTCAAGGCCCACGTTCTTCGCGAGGGTACCGACGCCACCGTGGTGGCTTACGGACCCCTGGTGCCCGTGGCATTGGCGGCCGCCAACGCAGCGGAGGAGGACGGCCGGAGCCTGGAGGTCATCGACCTCCGGTCCATTTCCCCCATCGACTTCGACACCGTCACCGCCTCCGTCCAAAAAACCGGCCGTCTGATCGTGACCCACGAGGCCCCCACATTCGGCGGAATCGGAGGCGAAATCGCCGCCCGGATCAGCGAGCGGGCATTCCACTCCCTCGAGGCGCCGGTGATCCGCGTCGGCGGCTTCCACATGCCCTACCCCGTTGCCAAGGTGGAGGAAGACTACCTTCCGGACATCGACCGCATCCTCGAGGCGCTGGACCGCGCCCTCTCCTACTGAGGACACCATGACCCTTAATAAGTTCAACCTGCCCGACGTCGGCGAGGGCCTCACGGAGGCGGAAATCGTCTCCTGGAAGGTCAAGCCCGGCGACACCGTGGCCATCAACGACGTCATCTGCGAGATCGAAACCGCGAAGTCGATCGTGGAACTGCCGTCCCCGTTCGCCGGCACCGTCACCGAACTGCTGGTGGAGGAAGGGGTGACGGTCGACGTCGGGACCGCCATCATCAGTGTCAGCGACGAAGTCTCCGGCGACCCCACCCCCGCCGACGTCCGCGCACCCCAGGCCACCGTCGCTTCCGGTGCCTCCACCCAGCCGCTCTACGGCACGCTGCCCGCAGACGCAGGGGAGGCGGGCGAGACCTCCGCCGCACCCCTGGTGGGTTCCGGGCCGAAGGCCGACGCCGTCAAGCGCCGGCCCCGGAAGACCGCACCGTCGGCCGCCATGACAGTGAACGCGCCCGAGGTCGAACCGGTCCAGCCCCGTACGCCGGCCGAAGTTTCCGCCGGCGCACCTTCCGCCGTCGACACCCGGCCGACCCTCGGCGGCACCATCACGGGCCTTGTCAACCGGGTACTGGCCAAGCCGCCGGTCCGCAAAATTGCCCGCGACCTTGGCATCGACCTCGCCGACGTCGTCGCAACGGGTTCGCGCGGCGAGGTGACCCGCGAAGACCTGGTCAGCTACCAGGCGCAGCGCGACGCCGAGCTGGACAAGGCGGACGGCTTCTGGGGCGCGGCCGGAAAGCCGCAGGACCAGCGCGTGGAGAGCATTCCGGTCAAGGGCGTCCGCAAGGCCACGGCCAAGGCGATGGTGGAATCTGCCTTCGCGGCACCGCACGTCAGCATTTTCGTGGACGTCGACGCGAGCCGCACCATGGAATTCGTCAAGCGGCTCAAGGCCTCCCGGGACTTCGAGGGAATCAAGGTCTCGCCGCTGCTCATCCTGGCCAAGGCCGTCATCTGGGCCGCCGCAAGGAATCCCAGCGTGAACGCAGCCTGGGTGGACAACGAAGACGGCAGCGCCGAGATCCAGGTCAAGCACTTCATGAACCTGGGCATTGCCGCGGCCACTCCGCGCGGCCTCATGGTGCCCAACATCAAGAATGCGCAGGACCTGTCCTTGAAGGAGCTGGCCCTGGCGCTGAACGACCTTGCCACCACGGCCAGGGCCGGGAAGACGCAGCCGGCGCAGATGCAGGGCGGGACGCTGACCATCACCAACATCGGGGCCCTGGGCATCGACACCGGTACGCCGATCATCAATCCGGGGGAGGTGGCCATTGTTGCCTT
The DNA here is from genome assembly GCF_039907755.1 of Pseudarthrobacter sp. CC12. NCBI lineage: Bacteria > Bacillati > Actinomycetota > Actinomycetes > Micrococcales > Micrococcaceae > Pseudarthrobacter > Pseudarthrobacter sp. CC12. Next base: position 180,926 of record NZ_JARDJH010000005.1, read on the forward strand.
CGGAACCATCAAGCAGAAGCCATGGGTCCTGGATGGAGAGGTGATTCCCCGCTGGATCACCACCCTGGGCGGATCCTTCGACCACCGCGTGGTCGATGGTGACCTGTCCGCCCGCTTCATGGCCGACGTCGCAGCCATCCTGGAGGAGCCCGCGCTCCTCCTGGACTAGGGAACCGGCCCAGGACATGGCAGTAGGCAACGGGGCGATCCGGAACAGGAACCGCACAGCCAAATGGCTGACGGAGGTCTTCCAGCCGCCGGTGGTGGTTTCCCTGCAGCTGCTGGTCAGCCCACTGGCCCAGCCGGGATTCCCGGGAACCATCGGCTACGGTGCGCTGGCGGCCCTCTTCGTGTGCGTGCTTCCGCTGGTGGTGCTGCTGGTCCTGGTCAGGCTGGGCAAAGTCACGGACCACCACGTCAGCGACCGGAAGCAGCGTGCACCCGTGCTGCTGATGGCGCTGGGCTGCATCGCTCTGGGGCTGCTGGTGCTGGGCGCCGTGGATGCGCCCCAAAGCGTCATTGCGATGGTGCTGGCGGTAGTGGGCGGCGTGGCGGTCCTGGCCGTGGTCAGCCCGTTCTGGAAGATGAGCGGCCACGCCGCTGCCGTGTCCTGCGCGGCCGTCGTATCTGTGCTGATGCTCGGCGCTGCGTGGTCACCGCTGCTGCTCCTGGTCCCGGCGGTCAGCTGGTCGCGGGTGGTGCTGCGGGCCCATTCCCTGGCACAGGTGGTGGCAGGATCGCTCTTCGGCGGCCTGGTGATGGCCGGGATCTGGTGGCTGCTGCAGGGTTGGCTGGTGGGCTGACCTTCTACGCGGCCGGGGGAATTGCCAGCCTAGTAGGCGGCGTATGCGGTGAAGGCTTCGAGTATGGCCGGATCCGCGGTGGTTCCCAGCACTACTGCGGCGGCGGTCATCAGGCCGCCCATGAGCGCGGCCGCGCCGGCCCAGGCGCTCAGGAGCTTCCAGTCCTCGCGCAGGACGCTGCGCACGGTGGCGGGGAGCTGGAGCCCCGGGGTAATGAGGTTGGGCGCACTGTCCAGGCTGCCGTCGTCCAGCAGCGCAACCACACGGTCGTTGCTGCGGTCCACCCGCATGGAGCTGATGTGGTTGCCGTGGCGGGCAAGGAGGATGTCGTGGCCAACAAGCTGGCGGCGCTGCATGGTGATCAAGGGGAGCCCTTCGCTGGTGGGTGGATTCGTCAGTGTCCACGCCGTTGGGGGCCCATCCAATTTTATCGTTGCGCCAGCAGCGCAAATGATGATAATGCGGTGAGAACGGACACCACCCGCAGCGATATCCGCCACCACGGGTGGTGTCCTGCGTTACCCCAAGGGGGTTCCTGGCTCTAGTCGGCGTCGTAGGTGTTGGCGATGTAAACGTCGCAAGGGGCGTTGTGGGCCACGCTGTTTGCCACGCTGCCCAGGACCCGGCCGATGCCGTGCATGCGGCGGTTTCCCACCACGATGATGCGGGCATCCATTCGGACGGCTTCCTTGATGAGGGCATCGGCGGGCCGCCCGCGGGCCGCCGAATAGGTGACCGCGACGTCGCGGCCCAGGGATTCCGCCACGGTCCGGGCCACCTGTTCTGCGGCGTCGGCGTCGGAGACGATCCAGCGGTCGCTGCCGCTGCCGAACACCTCGGTCCGGTCGCTGTCAAAGGCCGACACGACGTGCAGCGAGGCGTCCAGTCCCGCCGCCAGGTTCTTGGCCGATTCCGCTGCCCTCTTTGCGGTTTCGCTGCCGTCGACCCCTACAACGATGATTCCACCCATATGCATGCTCCTTTGCTCGGTTTTCGGCGTTCGTGTGGCTTACGCTACAGCGCCGCGATGGCTTCCTGCAGCACCGGCGCCAACCGGCGCACTCCCTCGGCGATGGCTTCGGGAGGGACGGCGCTGAAGGCGAGCCTGAGCTTGTTGGACGGCTCGTCCGACGGCGTGAACGCTGCGCCGGGGATAAACACGACGCCGGCATCGATCGCCTTGCGCAGCAGTGGGTAGGTGTCAATGCCCTCCGGCAGCGTCACCCAGACGAAGAAGCCGCCCTGTGGGCTGGTCCAGGTGGTCCCGGCGGGCATGTATTCCTTGAGGGCGGCGAGCATGGCCCGGCACCGCTGGGCGTACAACCCGCGGTAGGTTTCGATCTGGCCCTTCCAGTCGTAGTCGCGCAGGTAGGCGGAAACCAGCATCTGGTTCAGGGCGGGCGGGCAGAGCGTGACCGATTCCGCGGCGAGGTAGTAGCGGCGCTGCAGGTGTTCCGGAACCAGGGCCCAGCCGATCCGGAGGCCGGGCGCGAAGATCTTGGAGAAGGAGCCGAGGTAGATGACGTCGTCCGGGTTGGCGGCGCGCAGTGGGGGCAGCGGCTCACCTTCGAAGCGGAGGAGTCCGTACGGGTTGTCCTCCAGGACCAGGATATTCGCCCTGCGGCATATATCGACCACCTGCTGCCGCCGTTCCCGGGCCAGGGTGATGCCGGCGGGGTTATTGAAGTTCGGGATGGTGTAAAGGAACTTGATGCTCCTGCCGGCGAGCTGGAGCGCGGCGATCCGCGCCTCCAGCAGTTCCGGGACCAGGCCGAACTGGTCCATCTCCACCGTTTCCACCTGGACCTGGTATGCCTCGAAGGTGTTCAGTGCGCCGACGTAGGTGGGGTCCTCCACCAGGACCACGTCTCCCGGATTGCAGAAGAGCTTGGTGGCCACATCCTGGGCCGACTGTGATCCCGCGGTGACCACTACGTTCTGGGGGCGGGCGTCCAGGATGCCTTCGGCGGCCATGACCTCGCAGATCTGCTCCCGGAGCTCGGGGGTACCCTGTCCGGCGCCGTACTGCAGGGCAGTAAGTCCATCCTTGGCAATGATGTCCGCTGCCGTCGCTGACAGGCGGTCAAGGGGCAGCGACTGGAGATACGGGCTTCCGCCCGCGAGGGAGACCAGTCCGGGCCGCATGGAAATGTCGAAAACGTCCCTGACGGCGGACTGGCGGATGTTCGCCGCCCGCTCCGAGAACAGTTCCTCGTGGCGGTGGGCCGAGGTGGCTGCACGCTCGATCGCATCGATGGCTTCGGCAGGCAGCGTTCCGGCGGAGGCATCCAGTGTTTCGTGGGTCACAGAGTCAGGATACAGCCCGATGTTGCTTGCAGGGCAACACCTGTTTATCCCGGACGGGCGAGACGTTCCGTGGACATGAGAGCGCCCGGCACGCGACATAGCGTGCCGGGCGCGTTGCTGGTCGGGCTAGGCCGCCGGTGCTGCTGCGGCAAGGGCATCGAAAACGCCCTTGATCTGCTCCACGACCTCGGCGTCGTCCTTGGGGTGGACTTCAGCGAAGCGCACCATGGAACCGGGGACGGCGAGCTTGACGTCTTCCAGGATCTGCGCACCGGCGATGCCGGCGGCCTTGCGGGCTTCATCCTGGGCCCAGACGCCACCGTACTGGCCAAACGCGGTACCGACGACGGCGGTTGGCTTGCCGGCAAGGGCGCCGGCGCCGAAGGGGCGGGACAGCCAGTCGATGGCATTCTTCAGTGCGGCGGGCACGGTGCCGTTGTGCTCGGGGGTAACCAAGAGGACGGTGTCCGCCTCTTCGGCAGCGGCCCGCAGGGCTGCTGCGGCTGCAGGGACCTGGCCCTCGACGTCGAGGTCCTCGTTGTAGAACGGGATGTTGCCCAGGCTCTCGTGGATCACCACGTCCACCTGCTCCGGCGCATTGAGCTGGATGGCCTCGGCCAGCTTTTGGTTGGTGGACTCGGCGCGGAGGCTGCCGACAAGGGTAAGGACTGTGCTCTTGGTCATGGGAACTCCTGGCTAGGGGGCGGCGGGGGCCGCATTCGGTCAAACTTCCGGCTCATGGAGCCTTCACCAGACTAAACGGACCGCAGTCCGTTTATATTCCGCATGGCTACACTGTCTGTGTGAGGTCCATCCCAGTGCGGCCGGTCGTGGCCCCCGTGACGGCCGCGGAACGCAGCGACGCCGCCCGGAACCGTGAACGCCTCCTGCTGGCTGCCCGGGAGTTGATCGAACAAGGCGGGGCCGCCGCGCTCACCATGGACCGGCTGGCCGAGCAGGCCGGCGTGGGCAAGGGCACCGTCTTCCGCCGCTTCGGGAGCCGGGCCGGGCTGATGCTCACCCTGCTGAACGACTCGGAGGCCGCGTTCCAGGCCCGCTTCCTGTTCGGCCCGCCACCCCTGGGTCCGGGCGCACCGCCACTGGACCGGCTCATCGCCTTTGGAGCCGGGCGGATCGCGTACGTCGTGGAATTCGGGGAGTTGGTGCTCGCAGCCGGAAATGCTTCGAGGGGAAGATTTGAAGTCCCTGCTGCCGCCCTCTGGGACCGCCACGTGGAGATGCTGCTGCGTGAAGCCGGCGCAGAATCCCCGGAGCCCTGGCTGATGGCGGGATCCCTCAACGCGACTCTGGACCCCGAGAGGCTTCTACACCTGATCCGTGAACATGGAGTCACATGCGAACGGCTGGCTGCATCGTGGCGAGAGCTTGTGACACGGGTTGTCACAAGCGCGCATGGTACGCGCTGAGCGGACCCTGCGTCCAGTCACGCGGGCTTCACAGAACTATTCATAACGATCTGATACGGCGCGCCTGGTTTCCGGGGATTCCCCGGCTTTTCGGCTCGAGGCTTGTGATAGTTTCCTCTGGAATGTGACCCGCAACATAGTCCACCAGGACCTGCCCCCAGGGGCTGCGGGAAGCCAGCTACCCGCTGGTACAGGGGACCCGGTGAGGCGGCACCATCCGTGCTTGTCCGGGGAGGACGGAAGGATCCAGCAGCGCCCATGCTCAAGTACCTCGCCAAGCGCGGCATCACGTATGTGGTCATGATCTTCCTCACCACATCCGCCGGCTACTTCCTGGCCGTCAGCTCGCTCAAGCCGGCACTGCTCGAACAGGAGCGCATCCCGCGGCCCACCCCCGAGCAGGTGGCGAATTCCATGCGGCTCAAAGGCCTGGACCCGGCGCTCAGCCCTTGGGAGCGCTACGTTGACTGGCTCACCGGCATCGTCACCCGCTGGGACTGGGGCCGCAGCCCCAACGGCGCCTATATCAACGCCGAGTTCGGGGACCGTGTCTGGATCTCCACCCGGCTGTTCCTGGCGTCCATCATCCTGACCCTGGTGATCGGCGTCGCGCTCGGCGTTTATTCGGCGGCACGCCAGTACAAGTTCCAGGACCGGGTCATCACGTCCTACAGCTACCTCGCCTATATCGTGCCGGCGCCCATCGCCTACTTCCTGGTCCAGCTGGGCGCCATCAACATCAACGAGTCCGTGGGCGACCGGATCTTCTTCGTCACCGGCATCTCCACCCCCGGCCTCGCCCCAGGCTGGGCCCAGTTCGTTGACATGCTGGGCCACTACGTGGTGCCCACCGTGGCCATCACCCTGGTTGGCTGGGGTGCCTACCAGATCGCGCAGCGGCAATACCTGCTGGACAACGTCAACGCGGATTTTGTCCGCACCGCACGGGCCAAGGGGCTGACCCGGAACCAGGCGATTGCCCGGCACGCACTTCGCGTGTCCTTCATCCCGGTGGCCCAGAGCATCGCCTTCACCATCCCGGCCATCTTCGCCGGCGGCTTCTTCGCCGAAAAGATCTTCGCGTGGCCGGGCGTCGGGTCCTGGAGCATCGACGCCATCTCGCTGCAGGACGTCAACGCGGCCACGGCCACACTGGCCTACGGCTCCGTGATCTTCGCTCTGGGCGCCATCCTGGCGGACTTCGCCACCACGCTTGTCGACCCGAGGGTACGGGTGCAGTAGCCATGACCAACCTGAACGCGGTGGACCCGGCAGCAGTGGCGCAGGATGCGCACCTGGAAAGCGCCGACGTCGTCATCGGCAAAACCACCATCATCTTCCGCCGCTTCCTGCGGAACAAGACGGCCGTTGCGGGCCTGGCCATCTTCCTGGCCCTGACCGTTTTCTCGTTCATCGGCGGATTCTTCACCCAGTGGGACAAGGAAACCATCGATCCTTTCAATATCGGCATGCCCCCGTCGGCCGACCACTACCTCGGAACCTCGCAGGCAGGCATCGACCTTTACGCCATGACCGTGGAGGGCACCAGGATCTCCATCCTGATCGGCCTGGTGGTGGGACTGGTGTCGGTCCTGATCGCCGCCGTCTACGGCTGCACCATGGCCTACTTCGGCGGCAAGGTGGACAAGGTCATGCTGTTCATCCTCGAAGCGCTGATCATGATGCCGGCGCTCCTGGTGGTCGCTGTCGCCACGAGCGGCGGCGGGGCCGGGCTGAAGCGCGACCTTCCCTCCTGGCTGCTCCTCATCATCGTCCTGCTGGTGTTCAGCTGGATGGGCACCGCCCGCCTGATCCGGTCCATGTCGATGTCGCTGATGCAGCGTGACTTCGTCAAGGCGGCCCAGTACATGGGCGTCCCGCCGCGCCGGATCGTCTGGCGGCACCTGGTACCGAACATCGGCTCACTGCTGATCCTCGACATCACCCGCGGCGTCACCGCAGCCATCCTGGCCGAGGTCGCCTTCTCCTTCATCGGCATCGGCATCAAGGTCCCGGACGTGAGCCTGGGCGTCCTGATCGGCCAGGCCACTTCCCAGGTGCAAACCTTCCCCTGGATGTTCTGGGTGCCGCTCACCGTGATGTTCCTGCTGACCGGTTCCCTGGCCATGATGAACGACGGCCTGCGCGACGCCTTTGACCCCAGCTCCACCTCCAGCGGCAGGGCCAAGAAAGCCAAAGCCCGGAAAACCACCGCGGAAAAGAAGGCGGCATGAGCAGCGAAACCACCACCGGAGCCACGGACCCATCACGTTCAACCGTGGAACGCCTGCATGTGGCAGGCCTGCACGCCCCCGGCGACGCCGTCTTGTCGGTCCGCGACCTGAACGTCCGCTTCAATACGGAGAACGGCGTTGTGCACGCCGTCAGGGGCGTCGACTTCGACCTGATGCCGGGCAAGACACTCGGGATCGTTGGCGAATCGGGGTCCGGCAAGTCCGTCACCTCCCTGGCCGTCATGGGGCTCCTCCCGCCCACCGCCCAGGTCTCCGGCTCTGTCCGGCTCAAGGGCCGGGAGCTGCTGGGGCTCAGCGACAAGGACATGTGCAAGTACCGCGGCAACGACCTTGCCATGGTCTTCCAGGACCCGTTGTCGTCCCTCACCCCGGTGTTCACCGTGGGCACCCAGATCATCGAAGCGCTCACCATCCACCACCCCACCATGAGCAGGACGGCCAAGGAGGCCCGCGCCGTCGAACTGCTGGCCATGGTGGGGATCCCCAGCCCCAAGGACAGGCTGAAGGCCTTCCCGCATGAATTTTCCGGCGGCATGCGCCAACGCGTCATGATCGCCATCGCCATTGCCAACAACCCCCGCGTTTTGGTTGCGGATGAGCCCACCACGGCCCTGGACGTCACCATCCAGGCCCAGGTCCTCGAGGTGCTCCACACGGCCCAGGAGGAGACGGGCGCGGCGGTGGTCATGATCACCCACGATCTTGGCGTGGTGGCGGGGATGGCAGACGACATCATGGTCATGTACGCAGGAAAACCGGTGGAAACCGGGGCCGTGGAGGACATCTACTACAACCCGCGGATGCCCTACACCATGGGCCTGCTGGGCGCGGTGCCCCGCGTGGATGTGGCCGAGAAGTCCTCGCTCGTTCCCATCGAAGGCATGCCGCCGAACCTGCTGCACACTCCCACCGGCTGCTCGTTCGCTCCGCGCTGCCCCCTGGCCTCGGACGCCTGCCTGCACGGCGAACCTGCGCTGGCACCCGTTGACGGCGACGCCCAGCACCGCGCCGCCTGCATCAAAGCAGGGTCCCTGGGCGGCTCCGTGGATGTGCACGACGTGTTCGCCGCCCCGCCGGTGGCTGTGTCCCGCTTCGACGCGATTCCCCGGGAAGAGCGGTCCACCGTCCTGCAGCTCAAGGACGTGCGCAAGCACTTCCCCCTGACCAGGGGAGCCCTCATCAAACGCAGGATCGGCACCGTCAAGGCGGTGGACGGCCTGAGCTTCGACATCCGCGAAGGCGAATGCTTTTCGATCGTGGGCGAATCGGGTTCGGGAAAGACCACGACGCTCCTGGAAATCATGGAGTTCCATCCGGACCAGGACGGCGAGGTGGTGATCGGCGGCCTGAGCAACAAGCAGGCGGCTGATGCCAAGACCAAGGGCAAGATGCGGCGCGAACTCCAAATGGTGTTCCAGGACCCTACCGGCGCCCTTGATCCGCGCTTCACGGTGTACGAAGTCCTGGCCGAACCCCTGCAGAACGCGGGCATGGACCGGGCCGCGACCAGGAAGCGGATCATGGAGCTGATGAAGCTCGTGGGCCTGCAGCCGGACCACGTCAACCGCTTCCCCAACCAGTTCTCCGGCGGCCAGCGCCAGCGGATCGGGATCGCCCGGGCACTGGCCGTGAACCCCAAGCTGGTGGTCCTCGACGAGCCGGTCTCGGCCCTGGATGTCTCGGTCCAGGCCGGGGTCATCAACCTCCTGGACCAGCTGCGCGCAGAGCTGGGCCTGAGCTACCTGCTGGTGGCACACGACCTCTCGGTGGTGCGCCACATCTCCAACCGGGTGGCCGTCATGTACCTCGGCAAGATCGTGGAGGTGGGCGCCGTGGACCGGGTGTTCGACAACCCGCGGCACCCCTACACCCGCGCCCTCCTCTCCGCGATCCCGGTGCCCGATCCCCGGCTGGAACGCACCCGCGAACGCATCATCCTCCAGGGCGACCTGCCCTCGCCACTGCAGGCCCCCAAAGGCTGCAACTTCGCCACCCGCTGTCCAGTCTTCGCTGCACTTCCGCCTGCCAAGCAGGAGAAGTGCCTCACCGTTGAGCCGCCCCTGGAAACGGCGTCCACTGCCACGGACCAGCAGTTCGCCTGCTTCTTCCCGGACGGGGAACTGGATGAGGACATGCTGGTGGTCCACGAACCGGCGGACCACCATGCGCCCTAAGGACTTTTCGATCCCAAGCACCACCACTCGCACCAAATGAAGGGAAAACCATGAGGAAACTGAACAGGATCGGCGGAGCTGCAGCCATTGCTGCCGCCCTGGCGCTGACGGCCTGCGGCGGTGGCGGTGCCAGCGGCCCCGAAACAGCCAAAGGACAGGAATCCGGGAGCGATCTGTCCAAGCTGATCAGCATCAACGAGAAGCCGGCGTCCGACCTCCAGCAGGGCGGCAAGGTCACCCTGCCGCTGGGCAACATTGGCCCGGACTTCAACGGGTTCTCCAACAACGGCAACAGTGCGGACAACTCCGCCCTGCAGATCCCCATGAACCCGGTTGCCATGAACAGCGGCGGCATCGGCGGCTGCTGGAAGGTGGACTTCAAGGGCAAGGTCACGCCAAACCCTGACTTCTGCGAATCAGTGGACAGCGAGGTCAAGGACGGCAAGCAGACCATCACCATCAAGGTCAACCCCAAGGCCACCTACAACGACGGCACGCCCATCGACGTCAAGGCCTTCAAGAACACCTGGAACATCCTCAAGAGCCCGGACGCCGGCTACGACATCGTCAGCTCGGGCGCCTACGAGTTCGTTGACTCCGTCGAGGCCGGCAGCAACGACAAGGAAGTCATCGTCAAGACCAGCCGCCCGGTCTTCCCCGTGGATTCACTCTTCTTCGGACTCATCCACCCCGCCGTCAACACCCCCGAGATCTTCAACGAGGGCTTCAACGGCAACATGCACCCGGAGTGGATGGCAGGCCCCTTCAAGCTTGACCAGTACGACACCGCCGCCAAGACGGTAACCATGGTGCCGAACGACAAGTGGTGGGGCCAGAAGCCGGTCCTGGCCAACGTAACGTTCCGCCAGCTGGAAACCAGCGCACAGATCGCCGCCTTCAAGAACGGTGAAATCGACGCGATGTCCGCCAACACCATCTCGCTGTATAAGCAGTTGGACGGCACCAAGGATTCGGACATCCGCCGCGGCCAGCGCCTCTTCGCCGGTGGCCTGAACCTTAACGCCCAGCGCATCACCGACGTCAACGTCCGCAAGGCCATCTTCGCTGCCGTGGACCGCGAAGCCCTCCGCAAGGTCCGCTTCAATGGACTGAACTGGGAAGAGCCCAGCTCCGGTTCCATGATGCTGCTGCCGTTCTCCGAGTACTACCAGGACAACTACCCGGTGAAGGAAACCGGAGCCGATGCGGCCAAGAAGGTCCTCACTGACGCCGGCTACACGGCCAACGCCAACGGCATCATGGAGAAGGACGGCAAGCCCGCCGCCTTCAAGATCAGCAACTTCGGCGACGACCCCACCACCCTGGCAGTGGCCCAGACCCTGCAGAAGCAGCTCCAGGCCGGTGGCATGGATGTGGGCATCGACCAGCGCGCCTCCGCCGACTTCGGCAAGGTGCTGGGCAGCCGCGAGTTCGACCTGAGCATCTCCGGCTACACCGTGGGCCCGGATGCCACCGACGCCGTCAAGCAGTACTACGACTCCAAGGTCAACGAGAACAAGCTGGGCGACGCCGACCTGGACAAGAAGATCGCCGACCTCGCCTCCATCGAGGACAACGCAGCCCGCAACAAGGCAGCCATGGACGTGGAGAAGGAGCACATGGCCAAGTACTACTCCATGGGCGTGGTCTTCAACGGCCCGCAGATCTCCTTCGTCCGCACCGGACTGGCCAACTACGGCCCGTCGCTCTTCCAGAGCACCTCGCAGGTCCCGGACTGGACCACCATCGGCTGGGTAAAGAAGTAACCACCCCCAGCCCTGTCGAGTAGCCGGCACCCCTGGTCTTCCAGGGGTGCCGGCTTCCTTTAACCCGGCGCCTTATCCATACGGGACCGGGGGTAGCGTTGCTTCCATGACCGGAACTGCAGCGGACCCCCGCACCATCCGCACCGCCGTCGTCGGATACGGACTCGCCGGCAGCGTTTTCCACGCGCCGCTGCTGGCAGCCAACGCCAGCTACTCGCTGGACGTCATTGCAACATCCGACGCCGCGCGGCAGGGATCTGCCTCGTCCCGGCTTCCGGGGGTGGCGGTGGTGCGCGACGGCGCCGCCGTCCTGCAGCGGGCCGCAGACCTTGACCTTGTGGTCCTGGCGACCCCGCCGCTGACCCATTACCCGCTGGCCAAGGCCGCGCTGGAAGCGGGGCTGGACGTGGTGGTGGACAAGCCGTTCGCGGTCACCAGCACCCAGGGACAGGAACTCGTTGCGCTGGCACGGGCGGAGGGACGCGTGCTGACGGTGTTCCACAACCGCCGGTGGGATGGGGATTTCCTCACGCTCCGGAAGTTGCTGGCAACCCAGTCCCTGGGCAAGGTGGCCCGGTTCGAGTCGACGTTCGAGCGGTGGTCCCCCTCCATTGCCAAGGCCTGGAAGGCGCGGGCCACTGCTGCCGACGGCGGAGGCGTCCTGTTCGACCTGGGCACCCACCTGATCGACCAGGCCCTGCAGCTGTTCGGCCCGGCCACCGTCCTCCACGCGGAGCTGCAGGCGCGCCGGTCCGACGAGCGGGCGGATGATGACGCCTTCCTGGCCCTGCGGCACCAGTCCGGTGTGACCAGCCACCTGGCCATGAACATGCTGTGCGCCCAGCAGGGGCCGCGCTTCCGGGTGTTGGGTTCGATCGGCGGCTTCACCAAGAACGGGGTGGACCCGCAGGAGCCTTACATGGCAGCCGGCGGCAGTCCGCGGGATGCGGACTATGGCGTGGAGGCACCGGAATGGGCCGGGCTCCTGGGCCGCGACGGGCACCTGGACCGCCTCGCCACCGAACGCGGGAACTACCCGGAGTTCTACCGCCTGCTGGGGGACAAGATCCTCGACGGCGGAGCAGAGTCATCCCTGCCCCTCCCCGTAAACCCGGAGGACGCCGTCGAGGTCCTCAAAATCATCGAGAGGGCCAGGGAACTGGTCAAATGACTCATCGATTGCTCCGTAAGCGCCGTTCTGAGGGTTCAAAAGGACGATTACGGAGCAATCGATGGAGAGGGCTTAGGCGGAGACCAGCTCGTGCCAGTCGGCGACGAGGGGCAGGTTGTGGGCCTCGGACACGGAGTGGTGCGCCACGTGGCCTGCGGCGATGTTAAGGCCGGCGGCAAGGGCGGGGTCGCGGTCGAAGGCGGCCTTGACGCCCAGGTTTGCCAGGGACACCGCGTAGCGCAGGGTGACGTTGGTCAGCGCGTACGTGGAGGTGTTGGGCACGGCGCCTGGCATGTTGGCCACGCAGTAGAAGATGGTGTTATGCACCTTGTACGTGGGCTCCTGGTGGGTGGTGGGGTGGGTGTCCTCGAAGCAGCCGCCCTGGTCCACGGCGATGTCCACCAGGACCGATCCGGGCTTCATGCGGGCCACGAGGTCGTTGGTGACCAGCTTGGGAGCCTTGGCGCCGGGGATCAGGACGGAACCAATCACCAGGTCGGCGTCCACCACTGACTTCTCGATCTCGTACTTGTTGGAGGCAACGGTCTTCAGCCGTCCCTGGTACTGGGCATCAAGTTCGCGCAGGCGGTTGATGTTGATGTCCAGGATGGTGACGTCGGCACCCAGGCCCAGGGCCATGGCAGCGGCGTTGGTTCCGGCCACGCCGGCGCCCAGGACAACCACCTTCGCGGGGCGCACGCCGGGCACGCCGCCCAGCAGCACGCCCTTGCCGCCGGCCGGTGCCATCAGCGAGGTGGCGCCCACCTGGACGGACAGGCGGCCGGCCACTTCGGACATCGGGGCCAGCAGCGGCAGCGTGCGGCCTTCCTGCACAGTTTCGTAGGCGATGGCGGTGACGCCGGAGTTGATGAGCTCCGCGGTGAGCTCGGGCTCGGCGGCCAAGTGCAGGTAGGTGAAGAGGATCAGGCCCTTGCGGAAGCGGTGGTATTCGGACTTGATCGGTTCCTTGACCTTCATCACCATGTCGGCGCGGGCCCAGACGTCGTCCGCCTCGTTGACGATCTCGGCGCCGGCGATCGAGTATTCCTCGTCGGTGATGCCCGAGCCCAGGCCTGCGCCGCGCTCCACCAGGACGGTGTGCCCGTGGGTGAGGAACTCGTGGACGCCGGCCGCGGTGATGGCCACCCGGAATTCGTTGTTCTTGATTTCTTTGGGGACGCCGATGATCATCGTCTGCTCCAGTTTTTGGGGGCCGGTAGGCCGTACAGGTGGAAGGATTTTCGTGATTCAACGATAAATCCCGCTGTGAGCCAGGTGACATGATCCTGTGCCCTTGCGCTGGCCGGAACCGCGGGATTCCGCGGTTTTTGGATCCTTAACCTCGACATCCGTCGAGCCTTGGAGCGTCAGGTGTCGCCTCGTGTCCGTTCGTCCGCGGGGCCGCCGGGGCAGTACTGTTGGCCCATGCAGCAGCAGGGTGTGGAACAGCTCGTCGAACAGGTGGCGCAGAAGCTGGGCCGGGGGCTGTCCCTGGAGGATTTGGACGGGCTGCTGCTCGCCTACAGTTCCAACCAGTCCCACGCTGACCGCGTCCGGGTCAACTTCCTGCTGAGCAAGAAGGTCCCGGCGGACGTGAGCGCGTGGCAGCTCGCGCACGGGATCGCCACCGCCGTAAGGCCTGTTGTGGTGCCGGCCAACCCGGACCTGGGCATGCTGGGCCGCGTGTGCGTCCCGCTGATGGTGCGCGGTTTCCGGGTGGGCTATCTCTGGGTGCAACAGGACTCGGCGGAGGAAAGCCCGACGGCGATCCTCACGCAGCTGCCGGGCGTCAACCACGAGCTTGAGCTGCTGTCTGGGCTCCTGCTCGACTCGAACACGGCTGAATCGGAATTCCGGCGGGGCCGCGAGCGGGAGTTCCTGGCCGCCTGCGCCGGGGAGACCAATGCGGTGGCCGCGGTGGCCGGCTGGAAGGAAGTCCAGGGGAGGGGGCCGTGGCAGATGGTCACAGTCCTGGACGCAGACGGCTGGGCCAGCGGCCCGGACCCCATCGCCTCCACCCTGATCCACCGGTCCACCGCGCTGCAGGCCACGGTGGGCGTGGATGCCGCCCTCTTCAGCGCGGGGACGGAGACGCATTCGGTGGTGCTGTTCCGCGAATCGACCGGCCGGGCAAACCATGCCCAGGTCCTGGTGCACTACCAGCTGGAGCTGGCGAAGCGATCCGGCCGCCCGGTGCACCGGATCATCCTTGGCATCAGTGAAGGCTTCGCGAAGACCCGGCAGCTCTCGGAGGCGTACCGGCAGTCACGGATGGCAGCCCAGGCGGCCGCGGTGGATCCGCAGCTGGGCGAGCTGGTGGACTGCAGGGCCACCGGCGTGTACCAGCTGCTGGCCTCCGCCGGGGGAGGAGTAGGTGCTTGGGCGGACTCCGGGTCGGTGTACTTCCGCATGCTCGAGGACCATGACCGCAACGGTGAGCTCATTCCGGTCCTGGAGCTGCTCTATGACAACGACGGCTCGGTCCAGGACGTGGCCACCAGGCTCCACCTGCACCGCAGCAGCATCTACAACAGGCTCGGACGGATCAGGCAGCTGCTGGGCGTGGACCCGCTGAAGGGGATGCCCCGGCTGGAGCTGCACGCGGCCCTCAAGATGCGGCGCTGGGCAGGGCGGCCCAGGATTTGATGGCATCCGCCACCTGCCGCGGGCGCAGGTGCTGGACCACGTGCCCGGCGTGCTGGATCTCCGCGAAGCTTCCCTCCGGCACTGCCCGGGAGAGTTGGAGCGACCAGTCAGCGCCTGCCACCTGGTCGTTGTCGCCGCGCAGCACCAGGACCGGAACGTTGATCCCGGCCAGCCTCCGCTCCGTAGGGTAGGCCATCATGACGGGGAGCACGGTGAAATACCAGCGGGGCCCGCAGCGGAAGTAGTCCGAGAGCACGAGCCAGTTCGACCCTGGGCTCTCCCTGAGGAGGGCGTCCAGGAACAGCGCCATGCCCTGCCGCACGACGGTCCGGTGCCGCGAGTCCACCACCGGACCCATGAGGACCAGCCGTTGCGCCTGGCCGGGAGCATAGAGCGCTGCCTCGATGGCGAACTGCACGCCCATGGAATGCCCCACCAGGATGTAGGAGGCGATGCCGCTTGCCTTGAGTGCCTGGGCGATGAAGGCGCCGTAGTCGGCCACGGACAGCTGCCGCTCCGGCCTGGGCGTTCCAGCGAAGCCCGGCAGTTCCAAGGAGTACGTTGGGGCAACGGCGGCGAGCTCACCGTGCAAGCGGCGAAGGTAGCGGTGTGAAACGCCGATGCCGTGAATGAGGATGTAGGCGGGTGCCGTGGAGGCGCCTGCGGCATCCGGTCCAGGGGCTGGTGTCCCGTCAGCCCAGAGGATCCGGCCCGTGAAACCGTTCGCTTCCATGTCGGCTGAGTGGAGCACAACATCCTTCCGGCGCCGTGGCCAGGACAGGGGGGCCCGCACTATTCGCCCGCGCCGGCGTCGACGGCCGCGTTCTTGCCTTGCTTGCGCTTCTGTTCGGCAAGCTTCTGCTGCTCCAGCCAGGCCATGATGTGGGCCGTGCGGATCCGGCGGTGCGATCCGCGGTACTCCACCGGGATTTCCCCGCGATCGGTCATGTTCCGCAGGTAGGTGTGCGAAATCCCGGCCAGTTCGGCGGCCTGGGAGGTTGTCAGCATCTCCTCCACGCTGCTCACCGTCACCGTTTCGCCGCGTCCCAGCCTGGCGAGGAGATCGACGACGGCGTCGCGGGCCTCCGCGGGCAGCCGGTGGACGGTGCCGTCCACGAACACGGTGACGTCGTTGCTGTCCTCGAGGGCGCGCGTCAGGGCGCGGGCCTCGCCGGCGGGCAGGCCGGCCGAGACCCGGGGGGCTATCAGTGCCATGGACGTAGCCTATCCCGGGTGCCGCCCGGCCGCCCGCGGCTGGTCAGAGTCCCAGTTCCTCCAGGACCGGCAGCTTTTCGCGCACCCAGGCCCGCGCCTCGGTGGCACTCGGGGCGGAGAGGGCCAGCTTGGCCAGTTCCTGGGCCTCGGACAGGGTTACCGTCTTCAGGACCGCGGCCACTGCGGCCAGCGAACGCGCGGTCATGGAGAGTGTATTGACGCCAAGGCCGGTAAGGACGACGGCGAGGGCAGGATCGGCGGCAGCCTCACCACAGACTCCAACGGGTTTGTTGTGGCCCTCGGCGCGGGATCCTTCGACGGTCAGCCCGACGAGGCGCAGGACTGCGGGCTGCCACGGGGTGTTCAGGTTGGCCAGCGGGCCCAGCTGGCGGTCGGCCGCCATGGCGTACTGCGTGAGGTCGTTGGTGCCCAGGCTGGCGAATTCCACTTCGCGGAGGATCGCTTCTGCGGTGAGGGCGGCGGAGGGGACCTCCACCATGACGCCGGGGGTCTTGATCCCGGCATCCGCGCACATGGAGGCGAAGCGGGAGGCTTCCTCGGCCGTGGAGATCATGGGAGCCATGACCCAGACGTCGGCTTCGGACTGCTGCTGGGCCAGGGCAATGGCTTCCAGCTGCCGGTCCAGGACGCCCGGCGTGGTGAAGTCGGTGCGGTAGCCGCGGACGCCCAGGGCAGGGTTGGGCTCCGTGGAGTCGGTCAGGAACGGAAGCGGCTTGTCGGCGCCGGCGTCGAGCGTGCGGAGCACCACCTTCTTGCCGGGGAATGCATCAAACACGCTCTTGTAGGCCGCCGCCTGCTCCTCCACGGAAGGTTCCGTGTCCCGTTCCAGGAAGCAGAACTCGGTGCGGAACAGGCCCACGCCCTGGGCGCCCAGCTTGGCAGCTGCTTCGGCGTCCTTGCCGCCGCCCACGTTGGCGAGGAGCGGCACCTCGTGGCCGTCCGCCGTCGTACCCGTGCCGGTGAATTCGGCCAGCAGGGAGGCCGTTGCCGCCCAGGCTTCGGCCGTGGCACGGAGGGTCTCGTCGGGTTCGGCGGTGATGCTGCCGGCCGCGCCGTCCACGTACACCTCGGTGCCGTCCGGAAGTTCATCAACGCCCACGGCTGCGACCACGGCGGGCAGGCCGAGCGAGCGGGCGATGATGGCAGTGTGGGACTGGGGTCCGCCGCCGGCGGTGACCAGCGCCAGGATCTTGTTGGGGTCCAGCGTGGCGGTATCCGCGGGGGCCAGGTCTTCAGCCACCAGGACAAACGGGGTGCTGGAGGCGGGAATGCCGGGCGCGGGGACGCCCCGCAGCTCAGCGACGATCCGGGCGCGGACGTCCAGGACGTCGGTGGCGCGTTCGGCCATGTAGCCGCCCAGGTTGTGCAGCATCTCCGACACCGAGGAGCCTGATTCCCAGATGGCGCGCTCGGCGGAGGTGCCCCGGGCCACCAGCTTGGCCGCGCCCTTGATCAGCATGGTGTCCTTGGCCATCAGTGCAGTGGCTTCAAGGACCGCCTTTCCGTCTCCGGTGGCGTGCGCGGCGCGGTCCTTCAGCTCGTCATGCACGGCCTGCGAGGCCGCCTTCAGGGCAGCCGTGGCTTCTTCCGCCGTGGTGTCCGGCGCCAGCTGCTCACCGGCAGGAGGCTCACTGATCGGTTTGGGCATCTGGCGGATGGTGCCGATGACGCGGCCTGGACTGACGCCTACTCCTGGGAAGTTCTGCACTGAAGGTCCTCATTCTCTGCCGGTAGCCAGGCCCGCCAAACATTTCCGGCGCCGTGCCGGAACACCGCCGGACTGCCACGTCAGGAGGTGGAAACGAGCCTGAAAAAATTGTATGTGATTCAGTTCATATAGCAACGCTATAGGTGCTAGGGTAGCGGTTATGAGTTTGGATGGCCAGCTTCCCCCCAAAATGCGGCTGCTCCGTGCTGCCGCGGAACTGCTGGCAAATTCCGCGGGAGCTCCGGTTTCCACCCGCCAGATCACCCAGCTGGCAGGCGTCTCCGCTCCCACCCTGTACCACCACTTCGGTGACAAGGAAGGTCTGTTCGACGCCGTCGTCGCCGCAGGATTTGAAGAATATGTCGCGGGCGAAAGGGATTTCGCCCCTTCCGGACAGCCCCTCGAGGACATCCGGAGAATGTGGGACAACCACGTCCAGTTCGGGCTCAACCAGCCCGAGCTGTACCTGGTGATGTTCGGCAATATCCGTCCGGAAAGCCGGCCCGCCATCGTGGCGGACGCCGAGGCGCTGATGGAGGAGATGCTGAACAAGGCAGCGGCGGCGGGCCAGCTGAACGTCCAGCCCCGGGAAGCGGCCAGGTCCATCCTGGCGGCCAACGTGGGCGTGACGCTGATGCTGATTGCGGAGCCCGCCACCGAACGCAACCTCGAACTGTCCACCATGACCCGGGACGCCATGATTTTCGCGGTGTCCGCCGAGCCCGCCAGCGGCCCGGCCCCGGGCGGCGCCGGAAAGTCCTCGGTGGTGGTGGCAGCGATCGCCCTGAACGCCGCACTTCAGGCCTCGCACTCTGACCAGCTTTCCAGCTCGGAACTCAAGCTTTTCCTCGAATGGCTCCACCGGATCTCCACCAGCCCGGCCGGGTAGCCCCACAACCACGCATTACCCAGCAGTACGTCGTCGTAATCATCGGACCAATCCTGCGGAGCAGCAGGAATGACGGTTAGGAAATCACATGGCAACAGAGACAGTTGCAAAACCCCGCACCAGCGCGCGCGTGCACGTCCAAAAGTTCGGGACATTCCTGTCCGGCATGATCATGCCCAACATCGGGGCGTTCATCGCCTGGGGCATCATCACCGCCCTCTTCATTGAGAAGGGGTGGCTGCCCGTACCGCAGCTCGGTGGTTTCGGCGAGACCGACGGGAAGCCCAACATTGGCCTGGTAGGCCCCATGATCACCTACCTCCTGCCGCTGCTGATCGGCTACACCGGCGGCAAGATGGTCTACGACGTCCGCGGCGGCGTGGTGGGGGCAATCGGCACCATGGGCGTGATCGTCGGTGCCGGCATCCCGATGTTCATCGGCGCCATGATCATGGGCCCGCTGGGCGGCTGGACCGTGAAGAAGATCGACTCGATCTGGGACGGCAAGATCCGCCCCGGCTTCGAGATGCTGGTCAACAACTTCTCCGCAGGCATCTGGGGCGCCCTGCTGGCGCTGCTGGGCTTCTACGGCATATCGCCGCTGGTCACGGCGTTCAGTACTGCCGCAGGCAACTTCGTGCAGTTCCTGGTCCACAACGGCCTCCTGCCGCTGACCAGCATCTTTATCGAGCCCGCCAAGGTCCTGTTCCTGAACAACGCCATCAACCACGGTGTGCTCACCCCGCTGGGCGTGCAGCAGTCGCTGGAGCAGGGCAAGTCCATCCTGTTCCTGCTGGAGGCCAACCCCGGTCCCGGCCTGGGCCTCCTGCTCGCCTACGCGTTCTTCGGCCGCGGCGCCGCCAAGGCATCGGCCCCCGGCGCAGCCATCATCCAGTTCCTCGGCGGCATCCACGAGATCTACTTCCCGTACGTCCTGATGCGTCCGCTGCTGATCCTGGGTACCATCGCCGGCGGCATGACCGGCATCGCCACCCTGGCCGTCACCAACTCCGGCCTGGTCGCTCCGGCCGCCCCGGGTTCCATCTTCGCCGTGCTGGCGCAGACCTCGCGTGACAGCTACTTCGGCGTCATCCTGTCCGTGGTGCTCGCGGCGGCCGTCTCCTTCCTGGTGTCCTCGGTCATCCTGCGCACCACCAAGCACAGCGACGAGGCCGACCTGGGTGACGCCACCGCCCGCATGGAAGCCATGAAGGGCAAGAAGAGCTCGGTTGCCTCAACCCTCACCGGTGCCGCTGCAGGAACTGCCGCTGGTGCAGCCGCCGGCCGCGGCGGGGTGGGCGTCCTGGCGGGCCCCGTGCGGAACGTCGTGTTCGCCTGCGACGCCGGTATGGGCTCCAGCGCCATGGGCGCCTCGGTGCTGCGGAACAAGATCAAGGCTGCCGGCTTCCCGGACGTCAAGGTCACCAATGCCTCGATTGCCAACCTCACGGACACCTACGATGTGGTGGTCACCCACCAGGACCTCACCGAACGCGCCAAGCCGGCCACGTCCAGCGCCGTCCACTACTCCGTGGACAACTTCATGAGCAGCCCGCGCTACGACGAGATCGTCGAGCTGGTCCGTGAGAGCAACACCGAAGGGGAAAAGTCCGACGCCGGCACCACCCACGGTGCGCACGCCGCCGACGCCCCCATTGACGCAGCGCCCGCTGCCGCGGGAACAGCTGCGGCGTCCGGCGCCTCCGCCAACGGAACCTCCGAAATCCTGGCCCGCGAGAGTGTGGTGCTGGCCGGTAAGGCCACCACCCGTGACGCCGCCATCGACGAGGCCGGCCGGCTCCTGCTGGCGCGCGGTGCCGTGGACGAGGGTTACATTGCCGCCATGCACGAACGCGAGGAATCCGTGTCCACCTACATGGGCAGCTTCCTGGCCATCCCGCACGGCACCAACGCCGCCAAGGACCACATCCGCAAATCGGCGGTGTCCGTCATCCGCTACCCGGAAGGCATCGACTGGAACGGCAAGCAGGTCAAGTTCGTGGTGGGCGTGGCAGGCATCAACAATGAGCACCTGCACATCCTGTCCTCCATCGCCAAGGTCTTCACCAACAAGGAGCAGGTGGCGCGGCTCGAGGCTGCCACGTCCGAGGATGAAGTCCTGGAGCTCTTCGGAAAGGTCAACGCATAGTGAAGGCAGTACATTTCGGTGCCGGCAATATCGGCCGCGGCTTCGTGGGCCTGCTCCTGCATGACGCAGGCTACGAGGTGGTGTTCGCGGACGTGGCCGACGAACTCATCACCCGGCTCTCGCAGGCCGAGAGCTACGCGGTGCACGAGGTGGGTGAGAACCCCGCCGTGCGGACGGTGGACAACTTCCGGGCGCTGAACTCCAACGCCCAGGAGGCTGAGCTGGTCCAGGAAATCTCGACCGCGGACATCGTCACCACGGCGGTGGGCCCGCACATCCTGAAGTTCGTGGCACCCGTGATCGCCAAGGGCATTGTTGCCAGGGAACCGGGCCTGGCGCCCCTGCAGGTGATGGCCTGCGAGAACGCCATCAACGCCACGGACATCCTGGCCAGGGAGGTGGCGTCCCAGCCGGGAGTCACCGCAGCAGTCCTTGACGGCAAGGCTGTGTTCGCCAACACCGCCGTGGACCGGATCGTGCCCAACCAGGAGGCCGGGCAGGGCCTGGACGTGACCGTGGAGACCTTCTACGAGTGGGTCATCGACCGCACCGCCTTCGGCGACGCGGCCCCGGTGATCCCTGGTGCCACGTTCGTGGATGACCTGTCGCCGTACATCGAGCGGAAGCTGTTCACCGTCAATACCGGACATGCCTCGGCGGCGTACCTCGGGTTCCAAGCCGGCGTGGAGAAAATTTCCGACGCCATGGCGGACCAGGACGTGGCCGAGGACGTGCGGGCGGTGCTTGAGGAAACCAAGCAGCTCCTGGTGGCCAAGCATGGGTTCAGCAACGACGAACAGGAGGCCTACGTCCAGAAGATCCTGGTCCGGTTCTCCAACCCGTACCTGCCTGACACCGTGAACCGGGTGGGCCGTGCACCGCTGCGGAAGCTGAGCCGGCATGAACGGTTCATCGGCCCGGCTGCGGAACTGGCGGAACGCGGCGTGGTGCCGGAAGCCCTGCTGGGTGCCATTGCCGCCGCCCTGCGCTTCACCGATCCCGCGGATGCCGAGGCCACCGAGCTGGCGGCCATCCTGGGCTCGGAAAGTCCGGCGGATGCCACGGAGAAGATCACCGGGCTGGGGAAGGACCATCCACTGTTCAACGCCGTCGCCACCCTGGTGGAGGAGCGGCAGGCGGAGCTGGCCCGCACCCCGGCCTGACGCCCCCCCGGCACGCGCCATCACTTCCTGCGGCTTTTAACGCAACGCGCCATCCGATCCTGCAGGAATTCCGGCAACGCCCCATCACAACGACGCCGGCACTTCCCCAAGTGCCGGCGTCGTTCGGTTCCTGTGCAAAGCTGGGCAGGTGACCCCTGCTGAAGATGCCGTTCCTGCCCTGTTTACCGCCGACGTCGACGGCGGGACGTTCAGACTCCGCCACGCCACCCGCGCCGACCTGCCCGCCATAGTGCGGCTGCTGGCCGACGACGCCATGGGGGCCGGACGGGAGTACGGCGCGGACATGGAACCCTACGAACTGGCTTTTGAAGCGATCGCGGCCGACCCCTCCCACTTGCTGGTGGTGGGCGAATTGGTGCGGCCCGGCGAAAATTCTCCAGCGGTGGTGGCCACGTTCCAGCTGAGCTTTCTCCCCGGCATTTCCAGGCACGGGGCATGGCGCTCGCAGCTCGAGGGCGTCCGGGTGGACGCGTCCCTCCGCAGCCAGGGGATCGGGAAGCTGATGGTGGGCTGGGCCATCGCGGAGTCCCGCAGGCGGAGCTGCAACCTGATGCAGCTGACAACGCACCAGAGCCGCACGGCCGCGCATCGGTTTTACGAACAGCTGGGTTTCGAGGCCAGCCACGTCGGGATGAAGTTGACCCTCTAGGGCCTTGACCGTTAGGTGCCCTAAATGTTAGGCTACCTAACGATGAATGACATAGATCCCCAGTTGGAGGAACTCGCCGGCGGGTTCCGCGAAGCCCTCCGCCACAGCGTTTACCTGGTCCGGCGGCTCGACGCGGACGGTGAACTCAGCGCCGCCCAGCTCAGCACCCTCAAGATGCTGCTCGGCGATGGCCAGCGCGTCGGCGAGATCGCGCGGAACCTCGGGGTCCGCGTGCCCAGCGCCACCGAGCAGATCATCAAGCTTGAACGCGCAGGCCTTGCGCGCCGCGAACCTGACCCGGCAGACTCCCGCGCCGTCCGGGTGATCCTCACCCCCGAAGGCCGCGCCGCCGTCGACGCCGCGAACAAGCGCCGCAACCAGGTGATGGCAGACATCCTCAGCGGCCTTACCGACCGGGACCGCAAAGCCCTGGCGGAAGCCCTTCCGGTGATCGACAAAATCAATGCGTCACTCCAGAACTGAACCACCCACCCCGCACTGAAACAGCCACGAACTTAGGAGTACCCTCCATGGACGGCCAGCTCGCAGAAACCCTGCCGGCACCAGAATCCACCCTGCAGGCCGAAAAGGCCTCGTTCCTGAAGCAGCCCAAGGCAGTGTGGGCTACCGCCCTCGCCGCAGTGTTCGCTTTCATGGGGATCGGGCTGGTGGACCCCATCCTCCCGGCAATCGCCACCAACCTCAATGCCAGCCCCAGCCAGGTATCGCTGCTCTTCACCAGCTACTTCCTGGTCACCGCACTCGCCATGCTGATCACCGGCTATGTTTCCTCCAGGATCGGGGGCAAGAAGACCCTGCTGATCGGCCTGGCCGTCATCGTCGTCTTCTCGTCATTGTCCGGCCTGTCCGCGAGCGTCGGTGAATTGGTGGGCTTCCGCGCCGGCTGGGGCCTGGGCAACGCCCTGTTCGTGGCCACCGCCCTCGCTGTAATCGTGGGCGTGGCCAGCGGCGGTGCCGGCACCGCCATCATCCTCTACGAAGCCGCCCTGGGCCTTGGCATCTCCCTGGGCCCGCTCCTGGGAGCCCTTCTGGGCGGCTGGCAGTGGCGCGCACCGTTCTTCGGCACTGCGGTCCTGATGGCGGCCGCCTTCATCGCCCTGATCGCCCTGCTGCCTAAAACGCCGCTGCCCGAACGCAAGGTGCGGCTGCGCGACCCGCTGCTGGCGCTGGGCCACAAGGGCCTCCGTACGACGGCGGCAAGCGGCTTGTTCTACAACTACGGCTTCTTCACCATCCTGGCTTTCACCCCCTTCATCCTGGGCATGAACGCCTACGGCATCGGCGGCGTGTTCTTCGGCTGGGGCGTAGCCGTGGCGGTCTTCTCCGTCTTCGTTGCCCCGCCCCTGCAGGCCCGCTTCGGTGCCGTCAAGGTCCTGACCGGCACCCTGTTCCTGCTCATGCTGGACCTGGCCGGGCTGGGACTGGCCGCCGGGCACTCGGTTCCGGCCGTCGTCGTCCTGGTGATCGTTGCCGGTGCCCTGCTGGGCGTCAACAACACCATCTACACCGAACTGGCCATGGGCGTTTCCGATTCGCCCCGGCCCGTGGCGTCCTCCGGCTACAACTTCGTCCGCTGGATGGGCGGAGCCTTGGCCCCCTTCCTGGCAGCCCAGCTCGGTGAACACTTCGGTCCGCAGGTTCCGTTCTTCGCCGGTGCCGTGGCCATGGTGATTGCCATCCTGATCGCCTTCGGTGGCCGGGCCTACCTGTCCTCGCACGAACCGCACGTCGTGTAGATATCCGGACAACGAACAAACCCTCCATCACACCAGGTGATGGAGGGTTTGTTGTTTTCCGGCGAAAGCCGATGGGGCGTCCCCGGAAAGGCCGCAGGATGTGATGGGGTGTTACTTGGCTTTCGCTGAACCCTTCGGCACGAACAGCGTCTCAGCCTGCTCCAGGGACATGCCGTTGGTCTCCGGCACCTTGAACATGACGAAGAAGAAGGACGCGGCAGCGAACATGGCGTACATGGCATACGTCAGCGCCAGGGACGCCGACGCCATGACCGGGAAGCTGAGGGTGATCGCGAAGTTGGCCACCCACTGCGCCGCCGCTGCCAGGCCCAGCGCGCGGGCTCGGATCCGGGACGGGAAGATCTCGCCCAGGAGCACCCATACCAGCGGACCCCAGGAGGCGCCGAAGCTGATGACGAAGATGTTGGCGGCCACGAGGGCAACCGGACCCCAGGCGCCGGGGAGGCTGATGTCCTCGCCCGAGCCGGTGGCGGAGGAGAAGGCCAGGGCCATGGCGCCCAGGGACACGGCCATGCCTACGGAGCCGGCCAGCAGGATGGGCCTGCGGCCCACACGGTCCACCAGCGCAATGGCCACCAGGGTGACCAGGATGTTGGTGATGGACGTTGCCACCGAGATGGCCAGGGAGTCCTTCTCCTGGAACCCCACAGCCTTCCACAGGGTGGTGGAGTAGTAGAAGATCACGTTGATCCCAACAAACTGCTGCAGCACGGAGAGGATGATGCCCACCCAGACCACTGCCTGCAGGCCCAGGGTCTTGCCGCGCAGCGATCCCTTCTGGCCGGCCACCTTGTCCTCCTCGATGGCTTCGCGGATATCGCGGATATGGCGCTCCGTGTCCTCCGCGGGTGCGATCGAGTCGAAGATCGTCCGGGCCTCGTCCTCCTTGCCCTGGAAGACCAGGAACCGCGGGGATTCGGGCAGGGTGAAGGCAACCCAGCCGTACACGACGGCCGGCACCGCAGCACCGAGGAACATCCACCGCCACGCCTCAATGCCCAGCCAGAAGGCCTGGTCTGCGCCCCCTGCGCTGGTGGCGAAGAGCGCGTCGGAGAGCAGGGCGGCAAAGATACCCGTGGTGATGGCCAGCTGCTGCAGGGAGGCCAGGCGGCCGCGGACCTTTCGCGGTGAAATCTCGGAAATGTAGGCGGGGGCGATCACGGATGCCAGGCCGATGCCCAGGCCGCCCACCAGGCGCCAGAAGACCAGGTCCCAGACGCCGAACGCGAACCCGGTACCGATGGCGCTGACCAGGAACAGCAGCGCGCCCAGCTTCATGGCCGGAATGCGGCCGTAGCGGTCAGCCACTTTGCCGGCCAGGAAGGCTCCGGCCGCGCAGCCCAGCAAGGCGATGGCCACGGCAAAGCCGGTCACTGCCTCGGACAGGGCAAATTCTTCCTTCATGGCGTCCACGGCCCCGTTGACCACGGACGAGTCGAAGCCGAAGAGGAATCCGCCCACCGCCCCCGCAAGTGCCAGCCAGATCACCCGCCGCGGTATCCCGGTATTGGTCTGCTCCTGTGCAGTGGGCATGGTTCTCCCTGGGTTTGGGGGTTTATGGATGCGGTGCGGACGTCGTCGGCTGCGGTACCGGCCGGAGGGGCCGGCGCACACGCGCTAAACAGTGTGGCACGTCACCGCCGCAGGTTCCACTTGGCAGGGTCTGCCCGGGCCTTAAGGAACGACGGCGACGGCGGGCCGTGCCGCCGTCGTCGTCTCATCCCACTGTCCCGCTCACCCCGGCAGGGTGCCCGGCGTCAGTGCGCCGGGATCTGCATGCTGTCGTCGTCCTGCTGGGATGCTTTCTGGTCCGTCAGCTTCTTGCGGGGAAGGGCGAAGCTGATGAGGAATGCCAGGCCAGTCAGGGCCGCGGCCGTCAGCATCACCGTGTCAATGGACGTGGCGAAGCCTTCGGTAATGGGCCTGGTGAGCGTGCTGTTGGCGGTGTGGAGCCAGCTGGTGTCGTTCAGGGAGTCGTTGGACGCGCCGTTCTTGAAGAAGTCGTACAGCTTGGCATTGGCCGGGTCCGACGCGACGGCGGGATCCTTCAGGACGGCCAGGTAGGCGGGGTCCGTGGTGGCGGCCTTCATGCCGTCGGCAATCCGGTTTGCGGCCAGGCTGAAGAGCATGGAGATGAAGACTGCGGTTCCCACGGCGCCGCCCATGGAGCGGAAGAACGCGGCCGAGGAGGTTCCCACGCCCATGTCCCGCGGCGGGACCGAGGTCTGCATGGCCAGGGTGAGCGGCTGCATGCAGAAGCCCAGGCCGACGCCGAAGAAGACCGCGATGACGCCAGGCACCCAGAGCCCGGTGTCAACGCCCAGGGAGAAGCCCATCACCAGGGCGGCCGCGGTCAGGATGCCGGTGCCCATGATGGGGAAGATGCGGAACGTCCCGGAGGCGGAGATGGTGCGGCCGGCGGTGATGGAACCGAACAGGATGCCCACCGTGAAGGTGATCATCATCAGGCCGGCCTCGGTGGGGGTGAGGCCCTTCACGAGCTGGAGGTACATGGGGAGCATCGCGATGGCGCCGAACATCCCGATGCCGATGATGAAGTTCAGCAGGGAAGACAGCCCGAACGTGACGTTGTGGAAGAGCCGGAGCGGGATCAGGGCGTAGTCGCCGGCACGCTTTTCCGCCAGCAGGAACCACGCAATGCCCACCACGCCCAGGCCATAGCAAAGGAAGGAGTTCAGCGACGTCCAGCCCCAGGTGCGGCCCTGTTCGGCCACCAGCAGGAGCGGAAGGATGGCGACGGTGATCGCGGCTGCGCCCCAGTAGTCGATCTTCTGCTTCAGGTGCTTGGCGGGCAGGTGCAGGAACAGGAAGACCACCGTGAGCGCGGCGAGGCCAATGGGGATGTTGATGAAGAACACCCAGCGCCAGCCGTCAAAACCGAGGATGTTGGCGGAACCGGCGAACGCGCCGCCCACCACCGGGCCCAGGACGGAGGAGATGCCGAACACCGACATGAAGTAGCCCTGGAACTTGGCGCGGTCCTTGAGAGAGACGATGTCGCCGATGATGGTCAGCGCCAGGGCCAGCAGGCCACCGGCGCCCAGGCCCTGGATGCCGCGGGCAACTGCGAGTTCGGTCATCGAGTGGACCGAGCCGGCGTACAGCGAGCCCACCAGGAAGATGAGGATCGCCGTCAGGTACAGCGGCCGGCGCCCGAAGATGTCGCTCAACTTGCCGTACAGCGGCGTGCTGACGGTGGACGTGATGAGGTACGCGGTGGTGGCCCAGGCCTGCAGCGAGAGCCCATCGAGGTCGTTGGCGATGGTGTAGATGGACGTGGAGACGATGGTCTGGTCAAGCGACGCCAGGAACATGCCCAGCATCAGGCCCACCATTACCGTGACGATCTGTCGTTGCGTCAGTGTTTCTCCGGCACGGGGCGCGGAAGGGGCTTTGGACATGGGTGCTCCAGGGAAAGAAAAGGATATAAGCAGCGATAGTTGCTTTCAGTAACTATCTTACCGGTTCTTTCTATTCCCCGTCCTTCGGAGTTTTACCGAAAAAGTTTTGCCCGTCCTTCCTCACGGCTCCACGAGGATGCCGTCCGGGTCGCACCAGACGGTGGCTCCGGGGCGGAAGGTCACGCCGTCGATCACTACATCCACGTCAACCTCGCCGGCTCCGGCCTTCTGGCTTTTGCGGGGGTTGCTGCCGAGCGCCTTGACGCCAAGATCCAGTTCCGCGATGGCCAGCCGGTCGCGGATGGCGCCATGAATAACGACGCCGGCCCAGCCATTGGCCACGGCGCTTTCGGCAATCATGTCCCCCATCAGGGCAGTCCCCAGCGAGCCGCCGCCGTCCACCACCAGGACCGCACCGTTCCCCGGGGAGCCGAGCGTGGACTTCACCAGGGCGTTGTCCTGGTAACAGCGGATGGTCCGGACCGGGCCGCTGAAATGGGAGCGGCCGCCCAGGGACTGGAACTGCAGCGAGACGGACGCCAGCCCGTCGCCGCGCTCATCATAAAGATCGGCGGTGTTCACGGCCGGGGCGGATCCGGTTCCTGCTGGTGTGGTCACGTGGCTCTCCTCGCCTGGTGGTGGATTATGCACATGCGGCGCCTTGGGACGGGCGGCGCGATACCGCCCACGATAGTCTGATCCCACTGCCAAACGGCCGCACCGGGGGGAGCCACGCAATGAGCCTGTCCAACACTCCCGCGCCCTCGGGGCCGCCCGCGGACGAGGAGAGCACCGGGGCGGCGCTCGCCGAGCCGGTGCGAAAGGTCACCGCCCGCTGGGTGACCGGCCTGGTGCTGGTGAACGTGGGTATCAACGCGGCATTCTTCGGGCCGATTAACGTTTTCATCGGCCAACAGGCCATCAGCATCGACGCGCCCAGCAAGGAAGCCATCCTCTCGCTGGTCACGGCCTGCGGCGCGGCTGTTTCCCTGGTGGCCAATCCCCTGGCCGGCGCGTTCTCGGACCGGACAACGTCGCGCTTCGGCCGCCGGGCTCCGTGGGTGCTGGCCGGGGCAGTGCTCGCTGCTGCGGCGCTTGTGGCTATGTCCTTCTCGGGTGCCGTGGCCCTGATGGTCCTCTTCTGGTGCCTGGTGCAGCTGGGCGCAAATGCCGCCTACGCAGCGATCACCGCTGCGGTCCCCGACCGGGTCCCCGTGGTCCAGCGCGGAGGAGTGGGCGGCCTCGCAGCGATGGGCCAGACCCTCGGCATCCTCACCGGGGCGGTTTTCGGAGCCGTGGTTTCGGGAAACTTCCTGGTGGGCTATTGGCTCTGCGCAGGGGCCCTGGTGCTATCCGTTCTGCCGTACCTGTTCCACCGCAATGACCCCGCTCTGCCCAAGTCGGAACTGGAGGCTTTCCGCCCCCGGGTATTCATCAGGGGCTTCTGGATCAGCCCCCGGCGCCACCCGGACTTCGCCTGGGCCTGGCTGACACGCTTCCTGGTGAACGTTGGCAACCAACTGACCATCGTCTACCTGCTCTTCTTCCTGCGGGACGTCATCCACCATGAGGACCCCGCCGCGGGAGTGCTGGCCCTGACGGGCATTTACGCCGTCATGGTGATGATCACCGCCGTGGTCGCTGGGCCCTGGAGCGACCGGGTGGGCCGCCGGAAGCCCTTCGTCATCGCCTCCTCCGCCACCATCGCGATGGCGGGTGCCATCATGGCGTTCTTTCCCGTGTGGCCCGGAGCCCTGGCCGGTGCCGCCGTCCTGGGCATTGGGTTTGGCGCCTACCTTGCCGTTGACTTCGCGCTGTTGACCCAGGTCCTGCCCTTCGCGGTCAGCCGCGGCAAGGACATGGGGGTCATCAACGTGGCCAACTCGCTGCCGCAGGTGGTTGCCCCGGGGCTGGCGCTGCTGGCCGTGGCCTACTGCGGCGGCTACCGGACACTGTTCCTCACGGCGGCGGTCATCGGACTGTTGGGCGCCGTCTTCGTGGTGAAGATCAAGGGCGTCGACTGACCCTGCGGCCCTTGATAGTAAGGGTGGCTGACGAATTAGGGCACGGACCTGTGCCGTATAGTTGAACCGGCTGCAGGGCGGTACGGAAGTGGGGGCGCTCCTGGCCGCAGTCGCTAAAACACAACCCCGGAATGCTGATGCCCGAGACTTTTTCAGACCATCCGCCCATGGCCGCCAGGCCTTCCGCTCCGCGCCAGCGGCTCCGCTATGCACGGATCCTCGACACTGCTGCAGGGTTTGCCCGGACCGGGCTTGACGCCGTGGAACTCTCCGAGGTCGCGGAAAAAGCGGACGTTCCGCTCGGCACGCTCTACCGGTACTTTCCCTCCCCCACGCACCTGATGCTCGCCTTGTACCGCCAGCAGCTGGATGAGCTGCAGGCAGGGTCCCGCGGCTCGTCCCCGCGCTTCCGCGGCCGGGCGCTTTCCGGCCTGCTGATGGAGATCTTCCACATGCGCGTCATGCAGCCCGCGGTGGAGCAGTGCCTCAGCCGGGGCGTCTACCTCCCCGAGAAGGACACCACGGATCTGCTGCGCGAGATCGACGCGCTCAGTGAGAAGCTTGTGGCCGGAGCCTGCGGTGATGCCGTTGGCGCCCGGGTCCTGCTCCTGACCGTCACTGGTCTGGTCCAGTCAGTGCGCAACCGCCGCCTCTCGCTCTTCGAAGCCGAGGAGGACCTCAAAAAGGCCTGCGGACGGCTGTCCCCCGGTGCTGAATCAGGGTTCACAGTGGGCAAAACCGCGTAACTGGTCTAGACCAAAACGGCATTAAATCCGCCATAATCACGTGATGCGGACCACAAAATGTCATGCGTAAGCGTTTTAGCAGGGTTGCTTCGTGTCAAGGGTGGCCGGACCGCACCCCTGCGGCTGCCTACCATGGAGGCACAGGAGCGGCAGGGCGGAAACATCCCCGGCGTTCCCCACGGACCCGCCACCCCTGGGTTTCCTGTCGCACTACTTTCCATGCTGGGCCCGCTGCCGGGCTCCAGCCCCATGTGCCGTGCGCCCACGGCAAGCACCAGGAGACAACGACGTGTCCATTGACGCAATCACCGCCACCGACAACTCAGCAGCCACTGCCCTGACCGAAGAAGAGATCTTCGGCGCCCACCAGGGTGGCAAGCTGTCCGTCACCAGTACTGTTCCGCTGTCCAACAAGCGGGACCTGTCCATCGCCTACACGCCGGGTGTCGCCGAGGTCAGCCGTGCCATCCATGCCAAGCCCGAACTCGCCCGCACACTGACCTGGGCGGAACGCCTGGTGGTCGTGGTCAGCGATGGCACCGCCGTCCTGGGCCTGGGCAACATTGGCGCCAGCGCCTCGCTTCCGGTGATGGAAGGCAAGTCCGCCCTCTTCAAGACCTTTGGCGACCTCGACTCCATCCCGCTGGTCCTCAACACCACCGATGTGGACGAGATCGTGGAGACCCTGGTCCGCCTCCGCCCCAGCTTCGGCGCCGTGAACCTCGAGGACATCTCGGCACCGCGCTGCTTCGAGCTTGAGGAAAAGCTCATCGAAGCCCTGGACTGCCCCGTCATGCATGACGACCAGCACGGGACCGCCGTGGTGGCCCTTGCTGCGCTCACCAACGCCGCGAAGGTAACCGGCCGCGGCCTCGAAGGGCTCAAGGTCGTGGTGTCTGGTGCAGGCGCGGCCGGAATCGCCGTTGCCGAAATCCTGCTGGCAGCGGGCATCACCGACGTGGTGCTGCTCGATTCCCGGGGTGTCATCAACAGCAACCGAGCCGACCTCGCCGCAAGCCCCGCGGGCAAGAAAGCGGACATCGCCGGCCGCAGCAACCCCCGCAGCATTTCGGGCGGACCCGCCGAGGCGCTGGCCGGTGCCGACGTCTTCATCGGCGTCTCCTCCTCCAAGCTGGACGAGGCGCACCTTGCCACCATGAACAAGGACGCCATCGTGTTCGCGCTGTCCAACCCGGACCCCGAAGTCCTGCCTGAGGTTGCCGTGAAGTACGCCGCCGTTGTGGCCACGGGCCGCAGTGATTTCCCGAACCAGATCAACAACGTCCTGGCGTTCCCCGGCATTTTCCGCGGTGCCCTCGACGCCGGCGCCCGCCGCATCACCCCTGCCATGAAGCTTGCGGCGGCACGCGCCATCGCCGAGCTCGCCGAAGAGGAACTGTCGGCCGACTACATCGTGCCCAGCCCCCTGGACCCCCGCGTGGCCCCGGCAGTCACCGCCGCGGTCGCCGCAGCGGTCGAAGCAGGGTAGGGCTTCCTTCCCCGGAAACCACGACGGCGGTGCCTCCTTTCCTGAAGGAGGTACCGCCGTCGGGCATTAAGGCAGCACCCTAGACTGGGCACCATGAGCTCCGAAACCGTGGTGACCATCCTGTGCGGCCTGGCGATCCTGGTGGGGGTGGCCGGCACCATCATTCCTGTCCTGCCCGGGAGCGTCCTGATCGGCGTGAGCCTGCTGGCGTGGGCCATCTGGGGCGGTGCCGGAACGGCGGGATGGGTGGTATTCGCAGTGGCCATGATTTTTGTGGCCGCAGGAATGACAGCTGGCGCCGTCCTCACCGGCCGGAAACTGAAGCAGCACGCCATTCCAAGCCGCAGCGTCGTGGTGGCTTTGGTGGCGGGTGTGGCGGGAATGTTCATCATCCCGGTAGTGGGACTCTTCGTTGGCTTCGCCGCCGGGCTGCTGGCCAGCGAGTTCCTCCGCACCCGGAACATCTCGACCGCGGCGCGATCCAGCTGGGCGGCACTGAAGGCCACGGGCCTGGGAATGCTCGCCGAATTCGGGCTCGCCTGCCTGGCTGCCAGTACCTGGGTCATCGGGGTGTGGATAGCCGCGGCCGGCGCTTAGAGTCCCAGGCCGCCTAGCTGTGGAGCGCCTCAAACGTCAAGGTCTACGGCGGGGGCGTGAGCGAGGCCGGCTTCCTCGAGGACCTGTCACGGATGATCGGGGACTACGACCGCCTTTCGTCCTCCACGTCCCACGGCCGCGGGCAGCGCACCGTGTCCCAGCAGCTCCACCGCGAGCGGATCCTGGACGTCGCTGACCTCGCTGCCCTGCCCAAGGGGAGGGCGGTGGTGATGGCCTCGGGCTCTCGGCCCACCCTCATTCGCACACAGCCGTGGATGAGCGGTCCCCACGCCGGCGAGGTCGAAGCCTCGATCGCGGCTCACGACCCGCAGGCCGAGCGCACCATCCTTGAAGCACAACGCGAGGTGGCTGCGGTCGAAGCATCCGTTGGAGCCGGGGAGGCATCATGAGCGACTGGGCTAACGACCACCTCGAGGATGAGGGCATTGACGCCCGGACCGTTGAGGTGGACGACGACGCAGGCGGTGAGGCGCAGCCGACGTTGTACTACGGCTCCGTCGATGAGTTCGTGCGCGAGTACCTGCGCCACGTCTACCGCCGGCGGATCGACGGCCGACACCGCGTGTGGGCTGCCCGCTGGTGGGAGCACGACGAAGCGGTCATCCGACTCGAAGCGCTCTGGCGAGCATGGGAGCACCTACGCCGCGACCCAGGCACCGGCATGAGCGTGTGGTGGCGAGACCACGCCGACCACCACATGGCAGTCCTGATGGAACCTGACGGTCCATTCTTCACTGCGGACGTGTCCGGTGAATCCAACCAGGCACGGAAGGATGAGCCACTTCCCTACGCGCCGCCACCGCCCGGGCTCTTCCCCGACGTCCGTACAGCTGCCGCCTCTTGATCCATTGCAGGACGGGCATCGCGTCGCCAGGAACTACCAGTCAGATCAGTCCGAGTTCGCGGGGCGGGAGGCACCGGTCCGATGCTTCACGGCGGATGATGTCGGTGCGCCCCGATAGCCTCCCACTATGGACCTCGTGGCAGCGCGCGTACGGCGGTACCGCAGCATCGATGACAGCACCCCCTTCGACGTGGAGCGCCGTGTCACATGCCTAGTGGGCAAGAACGAATCTGGTAAGACAGCGACCCTTCAGGCGCTCTATAAGTCACTGCCTGTTGACGGCGACGCCGCTTTCGATCTGACAATGGACCATCCATCGCATCGCACCCGTGAGGCGACCGCAGCCAAGGTGCCACCAGAGGTCACTTACCTCAGCTACGAGTTGGACGATCACGATGCCCAGGCGGTAGAAGAAGTCCTTGGCCAGGGAGCGTTGATAGGACGAACTGTCACATACACAACGCGCTACGACGGATCGAAGACGGTCGACGTGCAGGTCGACGAGGCGGCTGTCGTTAAGCATCTGCTCGACGGACTCGAGCTTCCGCCAAGCGCCGCGCAAGCTGCGCACGATGCGGTGACGGCAGCCGACATGGTCGCTGTGCTTGAAGAGATGGAGGTGTCCAGCCCGGCTGCCGACGCGGTGATAGCTAAGGTCACCAAGTGGCGGGAGTCGCGCCCCAGCCTGAAAGCGATCGACATCTTGGGCGGTCGTCGCCCCCGGTTCGTCTACTTCGGCGACTACGACGTCATGCCGGGCAAAGTGTCGATCCCCGACCTCATCGAACGACGAGAGGACGGCACCCTCACCAGGGGCGAGAAGGCCCTGATGGCGCTCCTGTCGATCGCTGGGGTCAAGCCAGAAGACCTCTCCGCAGCGACCGACCCTGCAGACGCTGAGTACCAGATCCGTAAACTCGAGAACGCCTCCAACACCATCAGTGACGAGGTCTTCCACTACTGGAGCCAGAACACTGAGCTAAGCGTGAAACTCACGCTCATCCCAGGACCCGGGCCATCAACGTCTCGTGCAACGAGCGAACAAGGGCCCTTCCTACAGGTCCGTGTCCAAAACGACCGGCACCGTGTCACCGTCCCGTTCAATGAGCGTTCGCGCGGCTTCGTGTGGTTCTTCTCGTTCCTAGCTTATTTCTCCCAGATCGAGGACGAGTCCTCCTACCCGCTAATCCTGCTGCTTGATGAGCCTGGGCTGAGTCTGCATGCCACGGCTCAGCATGACCTCCTGCGATTCATCCGGGAACGCCTCGCTCCCGAGCACCAAGTGCTCTTCACCACGCACTCGCCCTGCGTAACGTCATCGGCTCGATGGACCTCGAGCAGACGCTCACCAGCCGCGACCAGATCAACGGCCAGCTGCGCGGCGTCCTCGACGAGGCCACCGGCCGCTGGGGCATCCGCGTCAACCGGGTGGAGCTCAAGGCGATCGAC
This sequence comes from Pseudarthrobacter sp. CC12, assembly GCF_039907755.1. Lineage (NCBI taxonomy): Bacteria > Bacillati > Actinomycetota > Actinomycetes > Micrococcales > Micrococcaceae > Pseudarthrobacter > Pseudarthrobacter sp. CC12. The sequence goes on from NZ_JARDJH010000005.1 coordinate 215,660, forward strand.
CCGCCGGCCAGCGTCCAGGGCTCGATGGAGCAGCAGATGCGCGCCGAGCGTGACCGCCGTGCGGCGATCCTCACGGCCGAGGGTGTCAAGCAGTCCCAGATCCTCACCGCCGAGGGTGAGAAGCAGGCCGCGATCCTGCGCGCCGAGGGGCAGGCGCAGTCCGCGATCCTCCAGGCCCAGGGTGAGTCGCGCGCCATCCTCCAGGTCTTCGACGCGATCCACCGCGGCAAGCCCGACTCCAAGCTGCTCGCCTACCAGTACCTGCAGATGCTGCCCGAGCTGGCCAACGGCACCTCGGACAAGCTGTGGGTCATCCCCACCGAGTTCACCGCGGCGCTGGGCACCATCGCCCGCGGCTTCGGCGGCTCGCCCGGCGGTAGCGGCCCGTCCGACGACGACGACTCCGGACCCACGCCCGAGGTCGACTTCGGCCCGGGTGGCCCGATGATGGCCTCCGGGCTGGCCGAGACCAGTCTGCAGGACCCCGACGAGGCGCTTGCCCAGGCCCGCAGCGAGGCGCAGCAGGCGACCTCCGAGGCGACCGCGGCCGGTGAGCGCTCCGGCAGCCCGTTCTCCCGCTCGGCCGAGCGCGGGCAGCGGCCCGCCGAGAGCGAGCGGCGCGACGCCGGACGGACCCGGCCGCGCGACGAGTCGCGGTTCGCGCCGCCGGCCGGGACCGTGCCGGGGCAGGAGTTCCCGCCCCCGCCGCCGAGCGCGAACCAGCCCGGCCCGACCGCGGGTCCGCCGAGCACCGCGGTGCCGCCGGCGCCCGACACTCCGCCGGCGCCCGACGCGCCTCCGCCCGCCCGGCCGGAAGGCGACGAGGAGCGGCCGGGTCAGTAGGGCACTGGCCCGCCTCGCCACCTGCGACCGGTGAACCTGGCCCATCCACGGACAGAGTTCACCGGTCGCAGGCGTCGGGGCCGTCGGCGTGGATCAGCCGCCGCCGTCACCCAGACTTGCCCGCGGGTGCAGTCTCAGCTCTGACGCAGGTCCGGGTGCTCCGGCGAGGGTGCTGCCGAGGCTCTTCGTGACGGCGAGCATGAGGCGGGCGCAGATCACGTCGAGGTCGAAGGAGATCGTCGCGAGCTCCGGTTGTGCGAGTCGCCCGGCGGGGATGTCGTCGACGCCGATGACCGCGAGCCGTGCGGGCACCTCGATGCCGGCGGCCCGGGCAGCAGTGAGCACGGCCAGAGCGACGTCGTCGTTGTGGGCGCACACCCCGGTGACACCGGCCTCGACGCACGAGCGGAGCTCCGCCGTCGATACCGCGCCACTCGGGGACCCCAGGATCAGGGGATCGGGCAGCGCCAGCTCGCGGCAGACGGCCGTCACCCCGGAGAGGCGCCCCTCGGCCAGGCCGGTGAGGCGAGGGTCCGCCGGGAGCGCGTACGCGAGCCGCTGACGTCCGGCGGCCACCATCGCCTCGGCCTGGGCGCGTCCGACCGCCGCAGTCGGAACGGGCACGTCGTGGACTCCGTCGGCGTCCCGTGCCGATGAGTGCGAGACCGTCCACCGCGCCACGGGGATCCGTAGCTCACGGATCGGGTCGATGCGCTCGGGGTCGAGGTCGACGAGGACGATGACGGCTGCCGGCAGCAGCTCCCGGCAGAGAGCACCGAGGTCGTCACCTGCGAACGAGAGCTTGGCGAGCAGGTGCAGGCCGGCGCGTGAGCAGGCCGTGGTCAGTCGCTCGAGCAGCCCGACGAGGACGGGGCCCACCGGGACGTCGGGGACGACGAGCAGCACGAGGTCGCTGCGTCCCCGGGCGAGCGCGCGGGCGGCACCCGATCGGACGTAGCCGAGCTCGGCGGCGGCGGCACGCACGCGTTCGCGCGTGTGTTCCGGGATGCTCTGACCGGGCTTGTCGTTGAGGACGTAGCTCACGGTTGCCGTGGACACGCCTGTTGCGGAGGCGACGTCCGCCAACGTCGGGCGTCGAACCACTGCCTCACCTCCGTGACGAGGATCACGAACCGGATGAACTGCCGACCCTTGTCGGGTGCGCGACTCCACCCTATATTAGTTATGCGCATAAGTGCAGCGCTTAAGTTTCCAATGGAGGAGATTGGCATGCCCACGAACAGCCGTGCCTGGTGGCACGAGGCGGTTGTCTACCAGATCTACGTGCGTTCCTTCGCCGACGCCGACGGCGACGGTCTCGGGGACCTCGCGGGTGTCCGCTCGCGCCTCGACCATCTCGAGAGCCTCGGGGTCGACGTCATCTGGCTCACGCCCTTCTACCCCTCGCCCATGGCGGACAACGGGTACGACGTCAGTGACTACGAGGCGGTGGACCCGCGCTTCGGTTCCGAGGGGGACCTCGACGATCTCATCGCCGACATCCACCGCCGTGGTATGAGGGTGATCATCGATGTGGTCCTCAACCACACGTCGATCGACCATCCATGGTTCGTGGAGTCGCGCAGCACGCGCTCGTCGTCTCGACGCGACTGGTACATCTGGCGGCCCCCGAGGGACGGGGTGGAACCAGGCACGCCCGGCGCGGAGCCGACGAACTGGCTCGGCTTCTTCGCCCAGCCGACGTGGACGTACGACGAGGAGAGCGGTGAGTACTACCTTCACCTCTTCGCCCCGGAGCAGCCCGACCTCAACTGGGAGAACCAGGAGGTTCGCCAAGCGCTCTACGCGATGCTGCGCCGCTGGCTCGCCCGCGGCGTCGACGGGTTCCGCCTCGATGTCATCAACCTCATCTCCAAGAGGTATCCGCTGCAGGACGTGCCGACGCCGCACTCGAGCCACTACGGTGATGCCTCCTCGCAGTACACCTGCGGGCCACGGATGCTCGAGTTCCTCGACGAGCTGCGGGACCAGGTGTTCGACACCGCCGAGAAGACCCTGCTCACGGTGGGCGAGATGCCGGGGGCGACCGTCGAGGACGGGCTCGCCGTCACCGGCGGTGAGCGCCCCCGCCTCAGCATGATCTTCACGTTCGAGCACATGGACGTCGATCACGCGCCCGGCTGGGGCGGACGGTACGAGCCGAGGCCGTTCGACCTGCTCGCGCTGAAATCGACCATGGCACGCTGGCAAAAAGGACTGGGCCGTTCCGGGTGGAACAGTCTCTACTTCGGCAACCACGACCAGGCCCGCGTCGCCTCCCGCTTCGGTTCCCGGTCGCCGGCGCACGCGGTCGCCTCGGCGAAGATGCTCGCCACGGTTCTCCACCTGCACCGTGGGACGCCATACGTCTACCAGGGCGACGAGATCGGCATGCGCAACTACCCGTTCGCGAGCATCGAGCAGTTCGCCGACATCGATGCGCACAACTCGTGGGCGTACGGCCGGGCACTGGGTGTCCTGCCGGAACGGCTCCTTGCGGGCCTGCGCCAGAACGGCCGCGACAACGCTCGCACGCCCATGCAGTGGGACGCGTCGGAGCACGGGGGATTCACCACCGGTACTCCGTGGCTGCCGCTCAACCCGAACACCTCCGAGGTCAACGTCGAGGCTCAGATCGACGACGCGGACTCGGTCCTCGCCCACTACCGACGCCTCATCGAGCTGCGTCACAGCAGTGACATCGTGGTCTTCGGTGACTACCGCCTCCTCGCCCGCGACCACGAGTACCTGTACGCCTTCGAGCGGACGCTCGGCGACGAGCGATGGATCGTGGTCGCGAACTTCTCCGACGAGGAGCTCGATGTCGCTGCGGCTCTCGGCGGCGCCGTCGGTGCCGCCGAGCTGATACTCGGGACTCACCACGAGCCGCCCGAGGGTGCGGTCCTGCAGCGGCTGCGCCCCTGGGAGGCCCAGATCTGCCGTGTGCTCAAGGGGAGTGAGCAGTGATGGCATCGACCCCCTCGGCATCGGTGAGCAAGAGGCTCGTCCTGGTCACGGTGACCGCAGCGCTGGGCTTCTTCCTCTTCGGCTACGACACGGCCGTCATCAACGGGGCTATCGACGCGCTCGCCGACCACTACGGCCTCGGCAGTGGCCTCAAGGGCTTCGCGGTCTCCTCTGCCCTGCTCGGTTGCGTCATCGGCGCGTGGTTCGCCGGCCCGCTGTCGAACCGCGTCGGCCGGGTGCCAGTCATGCTCACCTCGTCCGTCCTCTTCCTCGTGTCGGCGATAGGTACTGGCCTCGCGTTCGGCATCACCGATCTCATCGTGTGGCGGGTCGTCGGCGGTCTCGGAGTCGGCGCCGCCTCCGTCATCGCCCCCACCTACATCGCCGAGATCTCTCCAGCACACATGCGCGGGCGCCTCGTCTCGGTGCAGGGCCTCGCGGGTGTCACCGGCATCGCGGTCTCGCTCTTCGTCGATGCCGGCCTGGCGTGGCAGGCCGGCGGTGCCGCGAACCCCCTCTGGTTCGACCTGCCCGCGTGGCGGTGGATGTTCATCGTCGAGGCGGTTCCGGCCATCGCCTACGGCGTCGCCGCACTGAGGGTGCCGGAGTCACCGCGATACCTCGTCGGCCTCGGGCGCGACGCGGACGCCGAGCACGTGCTGAGGACCTGCACGGGCCTGGCCGACCCACGCGCGAAGATCGAGGAGATCCGTGGCTCGCTGCAGACGGACCGCCGCGCATCGCTACGCGATCTCGCGGGTCGGGCGTTCGGGCTCAAGCCGATCGTGTGGGTAGGCATCCTCGTCGCGGCCGCCCAGCAGTTCGTCGGTATCAACGTCATCTTCTACTACTCGACCACCCTCTGGCGCTCGGTCGGATTCGGTGAGTCGAACGCACTGCTCATCACCGCGATCACCTCCCTCATCAACATTGGCGCGACGGTGCTCTCGCTCCTGCTCATCGACAAGGTTGGCAGGCGCCTGCTCATGCTCTCCGGGTCACTCGGCATGGCGGTGACCCTCGGGGTCATGGCACTCGCGTTCTCGCAGGCGATCACCACCGTCGCTGGTGAGGTCCTGCTGCCGGGCGTCTGGGGTGTGGTCGCCCTCGTCAGCGCCAACCTGTTCGTCGCCTTCTTCGGCGTGGCCTGGGGCTCGGTCATGTGGGTGCTGCTCGGCGAGATGTTCCCCAACCGAATCCGTGCCGGGGCGATGGCCGTCTCGACCGCCGTGAACTGGCTGTCGAACTTCGCCATCTCGACCACCTTCCCCGTGATGGCGGCGATCTCGTTGACCGGCTCGTACAGTTTCTACGCACTCAGCGCCCTCGCGTCGTTCTTCCTCGTGAAGCACCTCGTCAAGGAGACGGCGGGCATCGAGCTCGAGGACATGGACAGTCAGCTCCGACACACGCCTGCCCCGGATCACGGCAATCGGTAGCCGGGCGAACCCCACCGCACCGATCGGTGTGCTCCGTCGGTCCACGACCGACGGAGCACACCTGTGGCCGTTCGGGTGAGGGCATGCCGTGAGCGAAATCGGTTCGAGGGCGCGGCGGGGCTGATCTAGGCTGTCCGGGCGCCCGACCCTGTCGGGCCAGTGCCCCCGGCCAGGAAGGACTGGCGTAGCTCTCGCCGGGTCGTGGGGCGCGTGGCTTCGGGCGCCTCCCGCACCCATGGTGCAGAGCTGCCTGTGGAGGCAGGATTCTGGGTCTGCGGCGCTGCCGGGGGTGGGCTGGCGGGGGCGGTCGCTGGGTCGTCCACGGGCGTGGCCTGCCGGCGCCGGGAGCGGCGCTGGGGTGCGGCCTCGGCGTCCTCATCAGCTTCGACGGTGCCGTCGGGGTGGACGATGAGCGGCCAGGTCCCCTCCGGGCCGGTGGCGGTGACGCGCACGGGCCGGTTGACCTTGGTGGCGGTTTCGGCGATGACCGCGACGATGGCGGCGCGGGCTGCCTCGGCGTGTGTGGTCTCGATGGGCCGTGAGGTGCCGTTGATGATGATCTCGCCGGTGCCGTCCTCGCGGGTGACGGCCTGGATGCGGGGCCAGGTCGCCACTGTCCTGGTGGTCATGACTTCTCTCCTGTCTGTCACAGCGCGATGCCGAGGTCGGCGAGGAACTCTCGGGGGTTGACGGGCAGGCCGTCGACGTGGATCTCAAAGTGCAGGTGGCAGCCGGTGGACCAGCCGCTGTTGCCGGTGCGGGCGATCTGCTGCCCGGCCTCGACCCGGTCGCCGACCGCGACCAGGACTCCGCTGGCGTACATGTGCTTGTAGCGAGTGATCACGCCGTCGTGGTCGACGTCGAGGGTCCAGCCGCCGTACTGGTCGGTGAATACACCGATGACCGTGCCGGTCTGGGCCGCCCAGATGGGTCCGCCGCAGCCGCCGGCCTGGAAGTCGAGTCCGGCATGGAGGCGGGTGAAGGCTCCGGTGACCGGGTCGGTGCGCATGCCGTAGCCGCTGTTGATCGGCCCCTCAGCGGGCAGTGCCCAGCCTTCGGAGCTGACGGTGCCCGGCGTAGTGCCTTGGCTCGTGCACACGACGCCGCCGGCGCCGAGGTTGAGGCCGGTGTCGGTGCCGGAGAGGGCTTCGACGACGGCGACCGCGTCGTCCCAGTACCGCTCGTAGTGGAAGGGGTCGGCGTTGCGCTGCACGCGGTGGGCCACCATGGTCGGCTCGAGGGAGTCGCGTTCGTGGAGCTGGATCATCGCCTCGAAGAAGTTGGTGGCTGAGACGTAGGGGTCCATGCGGTCGGCGTAGCTGCCCCAGGCGCCGTTGTCGCGTTGCTGGAACAGGCCGCGGGAGTCCGGGCCGGCGGCGTCGCCGTGGTCCAGGACGTGCAGGCTGTACTCGCCCATGGCGGTCATGACGCCGATCGTCTGGTCCCGCACGCTCATCCCGAGGTCCGCCCCGGCCCGCAGGATGTGGGCCGCGTTGATGAGCTGCTCGCCGCGGTATCCGTTGACCTCGCCGGTGGGCACGTCATCCGCGCCGATGGTGACGGTGGAGTCCTGGCCGGGATTGCAGGTCGCCTCCGCCGACGACCCACCCAGCAGCAGCAGGCTGAGCACGAGCGCGAGGAGGCCAGCGGGGATGAGGACGATCCCCGTGATGGGCAGGAGCTTGGATGACATGGCATGACCTCAGCCCGCGGTCTCGGGTGGGGTGATGCGCTCGGCGAGCCAGGGGGCGTTGGCGTCCTGCCGGCTGAGCAGGACTGTGTAGTCGCCGATGTCGGTGGGGACCGTGACGCGGGCGATGTATGCGCTGGTGTCCTCGCGCGCGGAGGGCTCGGCGGTGACCTCGCGTGCGGGGATGCTGGCGGGCTCGACGTAGACGTAGTCGGCCTGGGCCTCGCTGCTCAGGAGCGGCTCCAGCGCCGCCCACCAGCTCTCGTGGTCGAGGTCGGGTCGCGCGAAGGCGCGCATGACCTCCTCGCCAGCGGCCGCAGCTGCGGCACCGTTCATGTGGTAGTCCCCCAGCACGGTCGTTCGGCAACCCTCCTTTTATCGGTCAGTACTCCAAGTCTGCGCAGCAAACCGAAGACATGAAACGGGCGTGGGGGCCGGACTACGACGGATACCTCGACTACGTCACCGCTTGGCACGCAAAAGCTCTCAGCTTCCTCAAAAGCGCCCCTGGTGGCCGGTTCGGTTTCGTCACCACCAACTCCATTACGCAGGGGCAGCCCGTCCCCGCTCTTTTCAAGCCAATCCTTCGGGATGGCTGGAGGGTCCGTTTTGCCCACAGAACATTTGCGTGGACATCGGAAGCCACCGGAAAAGCAGCTGTGCACTGCGTCATCGTCGGATTTGACCGGAACGCGTCAGATAAGGCGCGACTCTGGGAGTACGAGAGCCCGAAAGCAGATCCAGTTGAGGTGGACTCGCGCACGATTAACCCCTACCTGGTGGATGCACCTACGGTACTGATCGAAAAGCGAAGTCAGCCGCTTTCGCCGCACCTTCTTCCCGTTACTAAAGGATCACAGCCCACGGATGGCGGCCACCTCATTGTCGAGGGAGATGAGGCTCCGGCACTGAAATCCGACCCCATCGTCGCCCAGTACCTGCGGCCATTTGTGGGCGCGCGGGAACTCATTAATGGTGGGAACCGCTGGTGCCTCTGGCTGGAAACAGTATCCGCGCAGGACCTAAGAGACTCGGGATTTCTAAGGGAGCGCATCGAGAACGTGAGGCGGTTTCGTCTTGAAAGTACAAAGGCGGCCACCCGAGCTCTTTCTTCTACGCCTGCCGTCTTTGCAGAGCGTAGACAACCTTCCGTTCCGTATCTATGCATCCCCTCGGTTGTCAGCGAGCAAAGGCCCTACCTGACCTGTGGCCGCTTCGAACCAGATGTCGTCACGAGCAATCTAGCCTTCACGGCGCCCGACGTCGATGGATTCCTCTTCGGAGTCATATCTTCAGCCATGTTCATGACCTGGCAAAAAACGGTAGGTGGCCGGCTGAAATCGGACCTCCGATTCTCAAACACCATTGTGTGGAACAACTTCCCCCTAACTGAGATCACTGAGCTTCAACGCTCGCGTGTCATCGAAGCAGGACAAAACGTGCTTCGAGCCCGTGAGGAACATCCCGGTTATACGCTTGCTGACCTATATCACCCGCTGGCGATGCCGCAGGACCTCGTCACAGCGCACAAGGCTCTGGACCGTGCCGTTGATTCGGTATTCGGTTTTCGAAAAGCACCCACGCTTCTTGAGAGGCAGGAGCGGCTCTTTGACCGATACGCCCAGCTCACAGCTGGCTTGTCCGGGTCCAGTCTTGGCAGTGTGAGCGATGCGCACTCAGCCGGAGCCGATGCAGGGACTCAAGCGTGATCACTGGAAGCAACCGCCGAGCGGACGTAGAGTTCACGCCTGCCTTAGCGTGGGCGTCCGCTGGCGCGGCCGGCTGTTGGGTCCAGGGCGCACCGTCGCAGAGCTCCGGACCCCCTGAACCTGTGTGTCTACGACGTTTTTGTGTGACGGCTTCGAAGGATTGGCCGCCTGCCTCCCCGCGATGACCCGACCGCTGATTGAGAGACGCGCTGGAACGTGCCTTCGACTACAGCCGCTCCAAAGCCGCCTTGTTGCTGCTCACCAAACACCGGACTCCGGACGGGATCCGCCGCACCGGCCAAGCCAGAATCCACGCCTGGCTGAAGAAACACGGCACCCGCTCCTCTGCAGCCGTCGCCGCAGCCGCCGTAGAGGCCGCAAAATCCCAGCACACCACCGTTCCCGCCCAGCAAATGGGGGAGGAGATCGTCGCCGCCCTCGCCCGGGAAATCACCACCCTGAACGAGGACCTCGCCAAACTGGATGCGCTGATCAGCGAGAAAGTCACCGAACACCAGCACACCGAGGTGCTGTTGAGCATGCCGGGGTTCGGACCGGTCCTGGCCGCGGAGTTCCTTGGCGCGACCGGCGGTGACCTCACCGTCTTCCAGTCCGCCGACCGGTTCGCCGGCGTCGCCGGACTGGCCCCCGCACCCCGTGACTCCGGCAGGATCACCGGCAACCACCATCGGCCCCGGCGCTATGACCGCCGGCTCCTGCGGGTTTTCTACCTTTCCGGGCTCTCGGCCCTGAAGTCCTGTCCCTCCTCGCGCGGCTATTACGACCGCAAACGCACCGAAGGCAAAACCCATATCCAGGCCATGCTTTCCCTGGCCCGGCGTCGTCTCAACGTCCTCTGGGCCATGCTCCGCGACGGGACCACCTACACCCCGGGGCCGGTCCAGGCTGCGCGGTTTGCCGCCTGACTCTTCACAGGAGGAAGACCTTATCGGGAACCATCGGATGCGTCCCGTTCCTCTCCCGCTGCCTCAGACGCTTCATTGCCCCCGAGATCTACTACAGCCTGAAGAGAGATCTCTCCGGTGTCGACCGAACGCATGGGGTGTTGAAGTAGTCTCAGGCATGACCGGCAGAGTCACTTAGAGAAGAGGCCCCAGGATGGCACGTAAGGAAAGACTTCGGCGCATTGTCTTCGTGAGCTGCATAACACTCGTATTGAGTGTTGCCGCAACGGTGGTCCTCGGGCGGCTCTTTCCGCAACTTGGCATGTGGGCCCAGGTCATATGCGTGGGAATTGGCGCCGGCGTTGCTGTGCCGATGTGGATTGAATACATGAACCGATCCCGGGAGCGCTAAGACGTCGAAGTTCAGCAGAGGCTCTACCCTGCATTTAGGATCTCGACTCAACCTTCGCTGCCGCGGCAGCGACGGCGAGAAGTTCTTCCAACCGTTCTTCGAAGGTTTCCTTGGCTCCGAAGAAAGCTTTCTCGACCAATCGGAAGCCGAACGTGTCAAAAGCGTGGGCTTCGATCACCGATCCCTCAGCTGCAGGCGTCGCTTCAATGACCAGGGCCACAGGAATGTTTTGTCGGCCAGCAGGAAAGAGGTTGCCCCACAGCCGATACTGCCAATTTGATCCGCAGCGGATCCTTACGGCATTGCCGTCCTGATCGACTGTGGCGTTTCGGGCGGAGAATGCTCGGGAAACAGCATCTGACGCAGCTGACGCCGTGAGTGAAGACGCCCAGCGTTCGGTCCGCTCAAACATTGGCTTGTTCTTGGGCGAATCCAACCCCATTGGTTCATTCCTCACGCCACGGCCAAACGCCGGGCGGCGACGGCTACATACGATGAACCTACAGGGGATTGCACTGCTTTGCCACGGCCCAGCGGGCACCAGATCGGGCCTTGCTGCGCTCGGGCAGTACAAGCATTCTTCATTTCCTTTTTTGCTGCTGTCCGTTGGATCATACGTGCCCGCTCCACCGGCTCAACCGTCCTGCGGACGGCAGCGCACCGGATGCCTTGGGTCGGCGCTGCGCTTATTTCCTCCCACAACCCATCCGCTGCTTGCCCTGCGGGTTGCCCCGGCTCCGTCGGGCACAGCTACGCGATGCTCCGCCAGCAGGCAAAAAACATGGTGGGGGAGAGGGATAGCCGGTACTTCAGGCACCCGCCCCGCCCCAGCGAAACGGAGCATCACCTCATGAGCACAGAAACCATGACCCGCACGGTCACGGCCGACACCGCCGAACCGGTGACCGCCCCGGTCCTTCCCGCCGACGACCCGACCGGGGACGGGTACGACTGGATGGACACCCTCGAGGGCACCGCGTGGTCCGTGCTGCCGAACTGGGCCAGCGAGGGCTGGGACGCCGGGTCCTGGCCCTACATCATCCTCGCCGTCGCCCGCACCCGCGACGAAAACGGGGAACTCTTCGGCTACGGAACCTACGTCGAAGGCGACACCGCGACGCACTGGTTCCGCTCCACGGACGCCTGCTTCGAAACCATCACCGGTCTTCTTCCACTGGTCCTCCGGCCAGTCCGATGGCCCGGACAACCTCCCCACCACAGCCGCCGAACTCCCGGAGCATGACCGCAGACCGTATCCGGGCTGGACCAGCTAAAGGGTTTCTTGAGGTGTCCCGGCCAAGACCGGCCGGGACACCCTCACTGCACACCAACATCCGTTGACAACATCATTGAGATTCCTTCGGATTGTACGTGCCCGTTCCGGCCCCTCTAGCCCCTGTCGTTCCTCCCGGGGCCTGCGCCCCGGGAAAGTCTTCTCCGGCGCTCCTTCGTCGCTTATTTCCTTTCGAAGATTTCCCGGGTCTTGCCCTGCGGGTAGACGGGCCTGCACGTGCACAGCTCCGCAAGCTTCGCCAGCAGCCAAAAACAACTGTGAGTCTTGCAGTGGTTGGTCTGGGACTGGCTGGCAGTGTTGATGCCGGTCGTTCTGCCTGGCGCGTGACTCGAAAAACAATTTGCTCCTCTTGAGGGTGCGTTTCCCCCGACTTGTCCGCGCTGGGTGGAGCGGCCGGCGTTGGCCTGTTCCACGTTGGTGGCTTGATTAGAAGCTTGCCCAGCCTTTGGTGGTTGTGGCTCATCACAGTTTTGCCTCGAGGTGACTCTTCCCAGGTCCAATACCGGCCGCCGTGCGGCCGTTCTTGTCCGTTCGAAAGGAAGGAGGGTCACAGCGTTGACTATCGTTGCTCAGACCCGACCATTCGTCATCGGCGTGGACTGTCACGCCCGCACCCACACTTACGCCGTCATCGAGGCCAGCAGCAGGCGACAAGTCGCGAGCGAGCAGTTCCCAACGACCCCGACAGGGATTTCCCGTGCACTTGCCTGGGCAGGCCGCAGGACAGACGGGGATATGGCGTGTTTATGGGCCATTGAGGGTGTCGGTACTTATGGGGCACGTCTGGCCAGGGCCGTAACCGACGCCGGCTACGACGTCGCCGAAGCTCCACGGATGAACGCCCGTGGCCGCCGGGGTCTCGGTAAATCCGACCCGCTGGACGCGGCCGCCATCGGAACCGCTGTTTTGGGCCTGGAGGAGTCGCAGCTCCGAGCTCCGCGTCGTGATGAGGGAACCCGTGCCGCACTCAGGATCCTCAGCGCAGCTCGGGATCAGTTGACCCGCGACCGGACAATGAATGTCAATGCACTCGTCGCCTTGCTCCGGGCACATGGTCTTGGAATTGACGCCCGTAAAGCACTGGTCCCCGCGCAGATCGCGACGATCACCAGATGGCGGGAACGGCAAGAACCGATCGAATTATCGATTGCTCGCGAGGAAGCAATTCGGCTGGGACGCCGCGTTCTCGAAGTGACCACCCAGCTGGCAGCGAACCAGAAGCGCATGACAGAGCTGATCCAGCAAAGCCCCGCTGCACCGCTGTTGGAGATTATGGGCGCCGGGGCGGTCACGGTAGCCACTGTCCTTACGGTGTGGTCGCACCCCGGCAGGGTACGCAGCGAAGCTGCCTTCGCCTCACTGGCAGGGGTGAATCCCTTGCCGGCCTCAAGCGGCAACACAGTCCGGCACAGACTTAACCGGGGTGGCGATAGGCGACTCAACCGGGCTCTGCACACCATCACCATGACCAGGATGACCCACGACCCCGGAACACGGGACTATGTTGCTAAACGCACTCAAGAGGGTCGTAGCTACCGCGAAATCCGAAGATCGCTCAAGCGCTACATCGCCCGGACCCTCTACCGACAGCTCAACACCCTGTACGCCACCGCAGGACCGGCCACATCAGTGTCGCCGGGGTAGGACGTCATGGGAAATGGAAGCAGGCCAAGGTGCTGTTGACCTGCCGGTCCTCGCGGTGATGCTCTTCCCCTCCGGCGTCGACCCTAGGTTGCTATCCGCGATGCTGGATGGAGGTTTTTTGCGGAGATAAATGGCGTCATGGAGGTTCGTTCGTGCTTATTGCCGGCTAATCGCACGTCGCTCGGGACATCCGATGGTTGAGGGATTGTGTTTGATTCGCCTGAGGCGGCGATAAGCGCGGGCGCGTGCGCGAATCCATCGAGCGTGCCTGCGCAGCCACCAGGTGAGTGCGAGGCTGAGGATGATGAACGGGAGCAGCTCGGGGGCCAGGGCGACCGCTCCGAAGATAATCTCGAATGCTTCGAATCCAATCAGCGAGCCGGCGGCGAGCCAGGCCCACCCACCGACGAGGGTGGCACGTATAGCCAGTCGTCGTACGAGTCGACAGGCGAGGTTCCACAGCAGTCGAAGGTGCCGCTGGGGCAGTGAGCGGTAGCGCGGGGATTTGCTGCGAAGAAAGGGGGTATTGCGGTGCATGGGTATTGGCTCCTTGTAACGGCGTCAGAAAGTTTCCTGAGGTCGCTGAGGGGAGCAGGGCATACACCGCACCGGCAGGGTCCAGCTGCTTCGTAGTTGGTTCGCCGGTACTAGTGGTGTTCTAGTGGGCTGTTTTGGGGCTCCCGGGGCGACGTGACGTCACGCCCGGAGCGCGGGGCCCGGTCCCACCGACGGGTGTTGCTAACAGTAAGGACAGGGCGCCTGGTTTGGGCTGGTCTTCCAGTCCTTGAGGAGGGTAGGTGCTGGCAGCTGGGACGAGCAGGGCGTACAGCAGTGATTGGAACGCGTAGGCCATGAAGACGGCAACGGCCACGGCAAGGGCAAGCATAACGAGAGCTGTCATAGGGGGTGCACCCGCGCTGATGGTTGTGCGGATCAACACGTCGATGTGGACGAACCGCTCCAACAGGTCCCACCCGAGTAATGACACTGTGCCTCTCCAATCGAGTTCACGGTAGCACGGACCAGATCACCACGATCAGCCTTGTGCGGGGCGGTTTGGTGCTTGGGAACCATGGGCCCCGATGGACGGGCGATTACGCCCCTGTGGTGGTTTCCCGTGCGGCTATGCCGTCAAGCCTCAGCGTGTCAGAGGCATCTCGGTGTACGCCGTCGGATCCTACGTGCTTTGAGCTGATTTTGGGTCCTTTGGTAATCACGTGTACCAGCGCCATCCCGTGGCCCCGGCCCAGGCCGTAGTCATCCTTGAGCCACGCCAGGATGTCACCCGCCTTGCTACCGGAGGCGTCCAGTCCGCGCTCATGTGCCTTTTCAACCAGTTCTGCCGGCGTCAGGCCGGTCTTTTGTTCGATCGCATCCAGATAAGCCTGAAAGGACATGTGTCCCCCTCACTCGAGTCCTGAACGGTTTGCCTCCGACAGGACTGTAACAGCGGAAGGTCCTGTGCGGGGCCGTTTAGGATGGGAAAAACAGCAGGTCAATGGAGGTTTTCTGTGACGGGGGATCAGCACAAAGGGCGCGCCATGACCACGCGTCGTGCGGTCGTGATGGACAGGCTTAAGTCCTGGGCACTTCCGATTGGTGTGGCGGTCGTGGCTGCCGGGCTCGGTGCTGCCAGCATCACGGGTGCCTTGGCGGACCGTGACCGCAAAGCCCAGGAATCAGCGGCGAGCCAGAGCGCTGCCGCCACCCCCAACTGCGAGGTCGCGGACCGGAACACCCTAGTGCCGGCCTCGGGCGCGTTGTTTGGGGTGAACCTGAACATGGACGCCAAGCCGCTGTCCCAGTACGCCGCTGATCTCGGCCATAAACCCGCAGTCAGCGTGAGTATGACAGTCTGATCGGAGCCCACTAGGACGGCCCGAACGGTACCCACCAGCCGGACATGCCGAACCTAATGACGGC
>NZ_JARDJH010000050.1:0-30117 GCF_039907755.1 Pseudarthrobacter sp. CC12
CAGAACCCATACCGGCATCGGAGGCAAAACCCCCATCAGCCGCGTTCACAACCTCAGTGGGAATTACACCTAGCGGCCATTGTAGGTATGCCCGCTGGGAGCACACGCCCACGTGGATGTGATTGAGAAGCGCGTCCCGCTGTGAAAGGTTTAGCCCATGACCAACCCGCTCCTGGCCGCCAGTCCCCTGCCCTACGGCCTCCCCCCTTTCGAGGCCCTTAGCGCAGACATGTACGGCGCCGCCATTGAAGAAGGATTGGCAGCCCACCTGGCCGAGATCCTGGCCATCACCGGCAACTCCCAGCCGGCAACCTTCGACAATACGGCCCTGGCCATGGAACGCTCCGGGCAGCTCCTCAACAGGGCAGCCGCAGCGTTTTTTACCCTGGTGTCAGCGGACGCCTCTGCGGAGATCCGGGAACTTGAGACCGGGCTTTCGCCGCGCTTCTCGGCCCACCAGGACGAGGTGTACCTCAATAAGGCGCTGTACGAGCGCTTCGCCGCCATCGATACTGTCAACCTGGAGGCTGAGTCGGCCCGGCTGGTGGAGGAGTACCTCAAGGAGTTCCGCCAATCCGGGATCCAGCTCGATGCACCGGCCCAGGAGCGGCTGCGGGCCATCAACGCGGACTTGGCCCGGCTGGGCACGGAGTTCGGCCAGCGGGTCAAGAAGGGGATGAAATCCGCGGCGCTGCTGGTGGAGGATGCCGGCGAGCTCGCGGGCCTGCCGGCTGACGACGTCGCCAGTGCCGCTGAGGCAGCCCGCGCCGCCGGGCACGGGGGCAAGTACTTGGTCACGCTGATCCAGCCCGGCAACCAGCCTGCCCTGGCCTCGCTCGAGAACCGGGACGTCCGCCGTCGCCTGTTCGAGGCATCCGTGGGAAGGGGCAGTGGAGGCGGACACCTGGATGTCCTGGATCTCGCCAGGGACATGGCCGGGTTGCGGGCCGAAAAGGCCCAACTGCTGGGTTTCGCGAACTACGCCGAACTTGTGGCCGACCGACAGACGGCGCCGGATTTCGAGGCAGTGCAAACGATGCTGGGCCGGATGGCGCCGGCGGCTGTCCGCAACGCCGACGCTGAGGCCGCGGCCCTTGCGGACGTCGCAGGGCATCCACTGGAAGCCTGGGATTGGGCCTACTATTCGGCAAAGGTACGTCGCGAAAAATACGAAGTTAATGAACAGGCACTGCGTCCGTACTTGGAGCTGGACCGGGTCATCACGGATGGAGTGTTCTTTGCCGCCACTGCGCTGTACGGGATCACATTCCACGAGCGGCCCGACCTCAAGGCCTACCACCCGGATGTCCGGATCTGGGAAGTCCGGGATGGGGACGGAACCGGGCTGGGGCTCTTCCTCGGCGACTACTACTCGCGTGAATCCAAGCGCGGCGGAGCGTGGATGAACTCGCTCGTGGACCAGTCGTGGCTGCTGGGCACCCGGCCCGTGGTGACCAATACGCTCAACATTTCCAAGCCGCCGGCGGGCGAACCGACACTCCTCACCCTGGATGAGCTGCGGACCCTGTTCCACGAGTTCGGCCATGCGCTGCACGGCCTGTTTTCCAACGTCACCTACCCCCGGTTCTCCGGCACCTCCGTGCCGCGGGACTTCGTGGAGTACCCCTCCCAGGTCAACGAAATGTGGATTATGTGGCCGGAGGTGTTGTCCAACTATGCCCGGCACCACGTCACCGGCGAACCGCTGCCGCAGGACGTGGTGGACCGGCTGGAGGAATCCCGGCTCTGGGGCGAAGGGTTTGCCACCACCGAGTACCTGGGCGCGGCCCTCCTGGACCTGGCGTGGCACACGCTGGAACCGGGCAACGTTCCGGATGATGCGCTGGAGTTTGAGGCGAAGGCCCTGGCTGCGGCGGGGATCTCGCACCCACTGATCCCGCCCCGCTACCGGACGGGCTACTTCCAGCACATCTTCTCCGGCGCCGGATACGCGGCGGGCTACTACTCCTACATCTGGAGCGAGGTGCTGGATGCCGAAACGGTCGACTGGTTCACGGAAAACGGCGGCCTGGCCAGAACCAACGGCGAACGCTTCCGGCGGGAACTGCTCAGCCGCGGCAACAGCCGGGACCCGCTGGAATCCTTCCGGATCCTGAGGGGCCGCGAAGCGCGCCTGGACCCGCTGCTGAAGCGCCGCGGCCTGGAATAGCCACTACTGCTTAAAAGAACGACGCCGGCCCCCACCAAAAGAGGTGAGGAGCCGGCGTCGTCATTACTTGGGCGAGGAGGGAATTACCAGCCGCGTTCTGCGAGGCGGTGCGGCTGGGGGATTTCGTCGACGTTGATGCCCACCATGGCTTCGCCGAGCCCGCGGGAGGCCTTGGCGATGACGTCGGGGTCGTCGAAGAAGGTAGTGGCCTTCACAACGGCGGCGGCGCGCTGGGCGGGGTTGCCGGACTTGAAGATGCCGGAGCCGACGAACACGCCGTCGGCGCCGAGCTGCATCATCATGGCAGCGTCAGCGGGGGTGGCGATGCCGCCGGCGGTGAACAGGACAACGGGCAGCTTGCCGGCCGCGGCGACTTCCTTGACCAGTTCGTACGGGGCCTGCAGTTCCTTGGCGGCGACGTACAGCTCGTCCTCGGGCAGGGAGGACAGCCGGGCGATCTCCGAGCGGATCTTGCGCATGTGGCCTGTGGCGTTGGAGACATCGCCGGTGCCGGCTTCGCCCTTGGAGCGGATCATGGCCGCGCCCTCGTTGATGCGGCGCAGGGCCTCACCGAGGTTGGTGGCACCGCAGACGAAGGGAACCTTGAAGTTCCACTTGTCGATGTGGTTGACGTAGTCGGCCGGGGTCAGGACCTCGGACTCGTCGATGTAGTCGACACCGAGGGACTGCAGGACCTGGGCCTCGACGAAGTGGCCGATGCGGGCCTTGGCCATGACCGGGATGGACACGGCGTCAATGATCTGGTCGATCATGTCGGGATCGGACATGCGGGACACGCCGCCCTGGGCGCGGATATCGGCCGGAACACGCTCCAGCGCCATGACTGCCACGGCACCGGCGTCTTCGGCGATGCGGGCCTGCTCGACGTTGACGACGTCCATGATGACGCCGCCCTTGAGCATCTCGGCCATGCCACGCTTCACGCGGCTGCTGCCCGTGACGCTGCTCGCGGACGAACCGGCCTCGTTGCTTACATCAGGTGTAGACACAAAAACCCCTATGGGTAGACAGATGATCTTCGCCGGGCATGCGGCGGCAGCTGCCGGAAGTGCACGCACGGGTTGCCGGGTCGCTTGACCGGGCACTTATATACTAGTCCCCCGCCGCACGGCAGGCTTAATCATGCTTAATCAGCGGGCGTCGGCTCCGCCAGGGCCTGCCGGCGCACCGACAGTACGCGCTGCACCACGGTGACGAAGCTCGCTGCCGCCAGGAGGACCAGGGTAGCCAGGAGCACCACAGCCGGCAGGCCCAGTCCGGTAAGGCCGGTAACCACCAGCACCGAAACCAGGCGTTCGGCCCGTTCTGCGATGCCGACGTTGGCGGTGAACCCCAGCGACTCTGCCTTGGCACGGGCGTATGAGACAACCATGCCCAGCACCAGGCACAGCAGGGCGCAGACGGCGATGGCCCCATTGTTGCCACCGGTGAAGAACCATACGGACACCCCGGCAAAGAGGGCGCCGTCGGCGATGCGGTCAAGGGTGGAGTCGAGGAAGTTTCCCCAGCGGCTCTTGACGTCCTGCATCCTGGCCATGATGCCGTCCAGGACATCGGAAAAGATGAAGGCGGTGATGAAGACTGTCCCCCAGAAAAGCTGGCCCAGCGGGTAGAAAACCAGGGCTCCGGCGGCAACTCCTGCGGTTCCGAGAATGGTTACCGTGTCCGGGGACACGCCGATTTTCAGGAGCCAGCGGGCCAGCGGGGTGAACAGCGCGGTGAAGAAACCGCGGGCATGCCTATTCAGCATCCGACTCCCCGGGCCAGGCATCAGCCACTTGCTGCCGGACCTCGTCAAGGGTCTGGGTAATGGCTTTGGTCTGCGCAATGATGGGGAAGAAGTTCCCGTCCCCGCCCCAGCGCGGCACAATGTGCTGGTGCAGGTGTGCGGAGATTCCCGCACCCCCAACCACACCCTGGTTCATGCCAAGGTTGAAGCCGCCGGGATTGGAGACCTTTCGGAGGACCCGCATGGCAGTCTGGGTGAGTTCGCTGAACTCAGCTGTTTCCTCGACCGTGAGGTCTGTGAAATCCGGGATGTGCCGATAGGGGCAAACCAGAAGGTGGCCCGGGTTATAGGGGAACAGGTTCAGCACCACGTAGCAGGTCCGGCCGCGGTAGACAATCAACGCTTCCTCGTCAGTGCGGGAGGGGCCGACACAGAACGGGCAGTCGTCCTCATTCTTGAACTGGTGCTGGCCGCCCTTAATGTAGGCCATGCGGTGCGGAGTCCACAGGCGCTGGAAGGCGTCCGGGACACCGGCGAGGGCAAAGTCGTCGGTAACGCCGGCATCGCCCGGATATCCTGCGCCTGTGTTCTCCTGCACTGTGCTGCTTCCGTTCGGCTAGCTGGTCCGGTTGCGGACGGCTTCGGTGATCCGCTTGACCGCTTCCGCGACGGGCACACCGTTGTCCTGGCTTCCGTCGCGGAAGCGGAATGACACAGCGCCCGCCTCGGCGTCGTCCCCGCCGGCGATGAGAACGAACGGGATCTTGTCCTTGCTGGCGGTGCGGATCTTCTTGGGAAAGCGGTCCGAGGTGGTGTCCACCTCGGCACGGATACCCGCCGCCTTGAGCTGGCCTACGACGTCGAACATGTAGTCGTTGAACGCCTCCGCCACGGGGATGCCCACGACCTGGACCGGGGCCAGCCACGCGGGGAAGGCCCCGGCGTAGTGCTCGGTGAGGACGCCCATGAAGCGTTCCACCGATCCGAAAAGTGCACGGTGGATCATCACCGGGCGCTGGCGGCTGCCATCGGCGGCCTGGTACTCGAGTTCGAAGCGCTCGGGCAGGTTGAAGTCCAGCTGGATGGTGGACATCTGCCAGGTGCGGCCCAGGGCATCCTTGGCCTGCACGGAAATCTTGGGACCGTAGAAGGCGGCTCCGCCCGGATCGGGCACCAGCTCCAGCCCGGATTCCTGGGCCACTTCGGCGAGGGTGGCGGTGGCTTCCTCCCAGGTGGCGTCGTCGCCGACGTACTTCTCGGGGTCCTTGGTGGACAGCTCCAGGTAGAAGTCGTTAAGCCCGTAGTCCTTGAGCAGGTCCAGGACGAAGGTCAGGGTCTTGGTGAGCTCGTCCTTCATCTGCCCGCGGGTGCAGTAGATGTGGGCGTCGTCCTGTGTCATGCCCCGGACACGGGTGAGGCCGTGCACCACGCCGGACTTCTCGTACCGGTACACCGAGCCGAATTCGAACAGCCGCAGGGGCAGTTCGCGGTAGGACCGGCCGCGGGAACGGAAGATGAGGTTGTGCATGGGGCAGTTCATCGGCTTCAGGTAGTAGTCCTGCCCGGGCTTGCGGACGGTGCCGTCCTCGTTGAGTTCAGGGTCCACGTGCATCGGGGGGAACATGCCGTCCCTGTACCAGTCCAGGTGGCCCGAGACCTCGTACAGGTGTCCCTTGGTGATGTGCGGGGTGTAGACGAACTCGTAGCCGGCTTCGACGTGGCGCTGGCGCGAGTAATCCTCCATCTCCTTGCGGATGATCCCGCCCTTGGGGTGGAAGACGGGAAGGCCGGATCCGAGTTCGTCAGGGAAGGAGAACAGGTCCAGTTCGGAGCCGAGCTTGCGGTGGTCGCGGCGCTCCGCCTCTGCGATGCGCTCCTGGTACGCCTTCAGGGCGTCCTTGGTGGGCCACGCGGTGCCGTAGATGCGCTGGAGCTGCTGGTTCTTCTGGTTGCCCAGCCAGTAGGCAGACGACGAACGGGTCAGGGCAAAGGCGTTTGAGATGAGCTTGGTGTTGGGCAGGTGCGGGCCACGGCAGAGGTCGCACCACACCGTGGTGCCTTCCTTGCGCTCGACGTTGTCGTAGATGGTGATGTCGCCGGCGCCGACCTCGACGTTCACGCCCTCCCCGGCTTCGGCGGCCTCGTTCTTCTTGCCCAGGAGTTCGAGCTTGTAGGGCTCGTTCTTCATGGCTTCGCGGGCCTCTTCCTCGCTGACCACGCGCCGGACGAACTTCTGGTTCTGGTTGACGATTTTCAGCATCATCTTTTCGAGGGTCTTGAGATCCTCGGGGGTGAAAGGCTCGGCGACGTCGAAGTCGAAGTAGAAGCCGTCGGTGATGTAAGGGCCGATGCCGAGCTTGGCGTCGGGACGCAGCTGCTGCACTGCCTGCGCCATCACGTGGGCTGTGGAGTGGCGCAGGACGTTCAGGCCGTCGGGCGAATCAATGGTGACGCCCTCCACCTCGGCGCCTTCGGGCAGTTCCTGGTCAAGGTCCTTCAGCTCGCCGTTGACGCGGGCCACAACAACATCACGGCGCTCAAAGAAGAGTTCCGCACCGGTTGTCCCGGTAGTCACCTTGGTCTCTTCGCCATCGACGAGAAGGGTGATCTGCTGGGCATCTGACACGGGTGTCTCCTATTCAAAGTTAAGGCTTCATAGCTTGTGGCATACGGGGACCACAGCCAGCCACCGTCAATGCTATCGGTTCCGGTATGGGGCGACCAACGCGGCACACTGGGGCTGGGACAGAGCCCTCACCCGTTGAACCCGGTGATCGCCAGCGTCCTGGTGATGCCATCCAGCGGATGCGGCCCATCTTCGACGGCCTCATGGCCGGCCACAGGAGTGGGCTCTGTGGCGGATTCCGGGAAGGGCAGGCTCTCCGTACGGCTCAGGTCCCACGCCATGCTCGCGCTGATGCTGATGCCCCTGGGACCGGTCCTTCGGGTGGTTCCACGGATCAGCAGCAGGCGGGTACCAAACAAAAGCGGTCCGGCGCTTTCCTGTGCCTCGTGGAAGAACACCGAATCCACGCAGCCGGTGCCGTCGTCGATGCTGATGAACACCACCCGCCTTCCGCCGCGCATCGGCGGCGTCTGGGTGGCAACCCGAACCCCTGCCACCAGGACCTCAGTACCGTTGCGGAGGCCGAGGAGTTTGTCGGCAGTGGTGACGCCCAGCTTTTCCAGCAGTGGCCTGTGGCTTTCCATCAGGTGGGTACTGACATCCACCGCCATGAGATCAAGTTCCGCCCTGACATTTTCGACCAGGGTGGGGGCTGGAAGCCCAGGTTTGATATTCCGCAGTTCGATGTCGCCCAGGGGAAGGGACAGCTGCCCATCCAGGACCTCAATGCCTTTCTTTCCTGTCTTTGCTGTTTGGAGCTGCTGCAGATGGTGCACCAGGTCCGCGCGGTTGGCAGGGCCTCCGGCTTCCCGGTGCAGGGAATCAAAAGCCCCCAGTTGCGCAAGGCGCCTGATGCTGGGCTTGCTCAGCCGCGAGCGCGCCCGAAGGTCCGCCAGTGAGTCGTAAGGCTGGCCGGCGACGATCCGTTTCAGTTCTGCAGCAGACAGACCGTAGATTCCGTTCAGGCTGAGCCGGATTCCGAGCCGGCCGGCATCCGTGCCTGACGCGATCCGCTCCACGCGGTATTCTGCTTTGCTTCGGTTGATGTCCAGGGGAAGGATGGGAATACCCAGCCGGCGGGCTTCGGCCACCAGCAGCCGTTTGGGATACATGCCGGGGTCGTGCTCCCACAAGCCTGCGAGGAAAGCTTCGGGGTGGTGTGTCTTCAGCCAGGCGGACTGGTAGGTGGGGACGGCGAAGGCAGCACCGTGGGCCTTGCAAAAACCGAAACTGGCAAAAGACTTCAATGTCCCCCACACCTTGTCCACCACTTCAGGGGCATACCCCTTGGCTTTGGCATGGCGCCGGAAGTACTCTTCCACCCTGGCTTCACCGGCTTCGTTGCTCAACGCCCTGCGGAATTCATCGGCTTTGGCCAGCCCGCACCCGGTCATGACATCCAGGGTCTTCAGGATCTGCTCGTGGAAAACCGTGACCCCATGGGTTTCCTGCAGCACTGGTTTGAGATCCGGGTGCGGGTAAACCTCGGGGGCGAACCCGTGCCGGTGTTCCAGGAAGGGCCGCACCATGTCCGATTTCATGGGCCCCGGGCGGAACAGTGAAATGTCGATGATGAGGTCGTTGAACTCCCGTGGCGCCATCTTGCCGATCAATTCACGTTGTCCGGGGGATTCGATCTGGAAGCAGCCAAGGGTGTGCGTGCTCCTGATCAGCTCATAGGTGGCTTCGTCGTCGAGGGGGACGGCGTTCAGGTCGATCCGGCCGTTGCCGGCAATGTAATCCGGCCCCGAACCAAAAGGTCCAATGGGGTGGTTCCCAGCCTCCACCACTTCTTCCTTTGAGGGGTGGATCCTGATGATTTCCCGGACGGCAAATGCCATGGCGCTTTGCATACGGACACCCAGGATATCGAGTTTGAGCATGCCCATGGGGTCCATGTCATGTTTGTCGAACTGGCTCATGGGCAGGCCAAGCCCGCTTGGCTGGACGGGTGTGCGGTCCAGCAGCGTGGCATCGCCCAGGATCACCCCACATGGGTGCATGGATATGTGGCGGGGCAGCCGGTCAAGGCGTTCGGTCAGGTCTACCAGCAGGTCAAGTTGCTGGTTTCCCTGCGCATCGGACTGCTCCACCCTTCCGGCAAATTCCCGCAGTTCGGGTTTTTCCTGCAGGGCTTCACGGAATTTCCGCGCTGAGAACCGCCACAGCTGCTTGGCAATCTCCCCCACCTCGCCATCGTCCATGCCCAGCGCCAGCCCGGCGTCGCGGACTGCACCACGGGCCCGGTATCCGTTCTGCATGCTCATGAGGGTTACACGCTCGGAGCCGAAGCGCTCGAAGATCCTGTGGTAGACGTTGTGCCGCTCGGCACTTTCGACGTCGATGTCAATGTCCGGGAGGGTGGCGCGGTCGTTGGAGAGGAAGCGTTCAAAGATCAGGTCATGCTGGAGGGGGTTCACATGGCTGACGTCTATCAGGTAGTTGACCAGGCTTGATGCCCCCGATCCCCTGGCAGCCGCCCGGACTCCCATGTCCTGGATCATCCTGGAGACCTCCGCAACAGTGAGGAAATAGGAGGAGAAGCCCAGGTTCTGGATGATCCCCAGTTCATGGTCCAAACGGGCCATCATGTCCCGCTCCGCCGTACCGCCGATGCCCGGGAACCGCCTGCCGATTCCGGCATGGCAGCGCTGGAGGAGCTCCGTGTGGGGATCCTGGTTGATGCCGATGACGGCAGCTTCCGGCACCACTGGCTGTTTCCATCCCATATCAGTGGCGGGGTCGATCCGGCAGAGGTCGGCGAGCGCCTCGGTCTGCGCCATCAACTGCTTGAGGTCTGCGGCACCATAACCGGCGGCGGAGATGATTTCCTTACCAAGGCCCAGCATTTGATCCGCTGATTTCAGCCATCCCTGGCCCGTGGGTTGCAGGAGTGGCTCCCCTACAAGTTCCGGGAGGGACTTCAAAGTCCGCGCGGAGTCAAGGACATCCGCGGTCGGTGCACCATCGGCTGCGCAATACCGGACGGCGTTGGTGAGGACTGCCGGAACATGGTGTTCCTCCGCGAGCCGTAGCATGCGCACAGCGTGCGCCGTGCTGAAAGGACTGCCCGGCGCACTGAGTTGGGAGACGATCTCCGCCACCACAGTTCCGGCGGGCATTGCGTCAAGCCATTGCTTGAACAGGGTCCTGGGACGCAGGTAGCGCCGGCCGCCCATGGCCCGGCCGACGTCCGAGTCCGGGCCGATCAGCACCGTCAGCACCGGTTTGAGGGTGTGGGGGTCGAGGGTGCGGGAGGCCAGCTCGGCACGGGTCACCGCGGTGGGTACCGCTCCCCCGGCTTTCCCGGAGGTCCTCGCGTGCGCATCGGAAACCAGCCGGCACAAGGCGCGGTACCCGGCACCGTTATTCTGCCCCCTGGCCAGCACCACCACCCTGCCTGCAACCTGGGTGCGGTGATCGCCGTCGTCGTCAAATACCGCCAGGTCCACGCCTACGATGGGGTCGATGCCCGCCGCCATACAGGCTTTGAGGTGCTTGATGGTGCCGTACAGGCCGTCCCGGTCGGTGCAGGCGAGGGCCGTGGCGCCATCGGCAGCGGCAGCCATGGCCAGTTCCTCCGGCCAGGAAACTCCGTAATGGGCGCTGAATGCCGTGGAAACGTGCAAGTGGGTAAAGCTCATAGTGTTCCGGGTCAGGCAGTCTTGGGGTGAAGGGCGTCATGGATCCGCACCAGCCGCCACCGGTTGCTGCGGAGATGGCGGGAAAGGTCAAGGGTCAGGACTTCTGCCCCGGGCGGTTCCTGTGCCGCGGCGGAACGGGCGGCACCCCGGGCGGGCAGCACCTGGACCCGCCAGATTTCGTGGTCCACCACTCCGGGCCCGCTGCCCAGGGGAGCCCTGCTGTCCTCAGCCCACCACTGCCGGCGTTCGTACCAGCGGACGGGTTCTGCGCAGACGGTATAGGACACACCTGCCCATACCAAGGATTCCGGCTCACCTGTGGGGGCACACGCCACGTCAACAGATTCGCTGAACATGCCCATGCGCACCTCCCGGACCTAACCCATCACAACGTGATTCGAACATGTATTCGAATAAATTCAGTCTACGCCGGGTTCTCACCAAAACATAGGCGGGGGTGGACGGGGCGTGCGGCAGGGAGCAGGATGTTGGCATGAGTACCGATGACGCACTCCTGAAGCAGGCCAGCATCAAGACACAGGACTCCACCCTGGTTGCCACGTTCGATATCGACGGCACCATTCCGGGCTCGGGCGCCTACGTGGTGGGTTTGATGGGAGCCTCGCCCGATTTTTCAGCGCAGCGCCGGCTGTGCATTGAGTTCATGAACGGGGAGGCCATAGCCTGCTACTCGTTCAACCGGGACCAGGGAATCGAGGAGGATTTCGATCTTTCCGGAGTGTCCCATTCGGAGAACAGCATCACCGGAAGCTTTCCCATGACGGCCTTGAATGGCCTCGGGAAGGGACATGTCCTGTCAGCCTTCAGCGAGGCGGACGGGCGGGAGTTCCAGCACGGGGTGCCGGTGGAGGAAGCGCTTTAGCCTTCCTCAGCTGTTTTCTTTGTGGATCCGCAGTTCAAGTTCAATGAATGCGGAGATCATGGCCCGGTAGGTTGCTTCAACGATGTCCGGGTCGATGTCCTTTTTCTCCGCAGCGGACCGCACATGTTCAATAATCCGCTCTACGCGGCCGGGGGCACGCACCTCCGCGTCATCGCCCTTCAGCGTGCCGGCGATCCTGATCAGCCGCTCGCGGCGGGCGATCAGGGTAACGATCTGGTCATCGACTTCGTCAACGGCAACCCGGACCGCAGCGAGCTGTTCCCTGTCGGCGCGGGCATCCCGGTCGTTTCCTTGAATTGTCGCCATCATCTGACACTATCGAAGCATGGAGCCCAGAGTCGACTTTATTTCCCTCGGTGTTCGCAGCGTCGAGGAGTCCCGTGCTTTCTACGTTGACGGCCTCGGCTGGCCGGTCCACCGCGAAGTCGCCGGGGAAGTGGTGTTCATCCAGGTGAACCACGGCCTGGTGCTTTCGCTCTGGGATGCCCGCCAGATGCAGGCCGAAGCCGTGACCGGCCGCCCGGACGGGATCCCCTGCATTACCCTGAGCCACAACCTGGGAAGCCCCGAAGAGGTGGACAGCGTCATGGAACAGGCCGCGGCCGCTGGTGCCGCCATTATTGCCGAGCCCGTCACCAAGGCCTGGGGCGGCTATACCGGGTACTTTGCCGATCCCGACGGTTTTCGCTGGGAAGTGGCATACAACCCCACCTGGACGGTGGACGACGCCGGTTCGGTCACCGTTTGAGGGCAGTACACCCTGCGCCGGGCTGCTAGAACAGAGCTTCCACCGGGCGGATGAGTTCCGGGCCGTTGTTCCGGACGTTGCCCACGTCCTTGCCTACGGATTCCACGCGCCAGTCCGCAGCGGCGTCCTTAACCCCTGACCGCACCAGGTCAACCAGCGCGGCGGCATCATCCGCCTGCGGGTCCAGCCAGGCTTCCATGGTGGACTTATCCATGGGCAGCGGCACCCTGTCGTGGAGTTCGGTCAGCTTCCCGAAAATGGTGGATTCCGCCCCGGGCGGAGGGGTGTCCGCCGTCAGGATCGAGGTGGACAGCAGCCAGCGGCCCGGCTCCCCCTCCGGTACGGACGGGTCCTTCCACCACTCATACAGGCCGGCGAAGGCCAGGCCACGGTCCCCACCGGGATGCACGTAGTACGGCTGCTTCGACTTCCCCGGGCCTTGCTTCCATTCGTAGTAGCCGTCGGCCGGGACGGCACAGCGGCGGGACTGGACGGCCTTGCGGAAGGCAGGCTTCTCCAGCACAGTTTCGCTGCGGGCGTTGATCATGCCCGAACCAATTTTCGGGTCCTTGGCCCAGGACGGAACCAGGCCCCAGCGCGCCACATGCAGCTGGCGCGCCTGGCGGGGCGCGGCACTGTCATCCACCAGCCGCTCCAGCACGATCGGGACGGGGTCAGTGGGTGCAACATTCCACGACGGCGGGATGCTCACCTCATCTTCGATTTCGGCGTCGAACTCGGCCAGGAGGTCCCCCACGGCCCGTGCCATTACGTAGCGTCCACACATGGCACCAGCTTGCCACCGGCCGCCACAAACTGTCATCCGGGCACCGCAGCAGCCTTTGGACGCCGGGGAATACCGGCCGCCGCGCTACGGTTGACAGTAAGGAAACCTTTCAAGCGACGTATAGGAGATCCCTGTGGACTTCACTCCCGAATCCGGCACCATCACCATGTTTTCCACCACGTGGTGCGGCTACTGCAACCGGCTCAAGAAGCAGCTGGACGCCCAGGGGATCGGCTACACCGAGATCAACATCGAAGAGGTGGACGGAACTGCCGAACTCGTGGAGCAGCTGAACGGCGGCAACCGCACCGTCCCCACGGTCCTCTTCCCGGACGGCAGCGCGGCCACCAACCCGTCCGCCGCCGAGGTCAAGAGCCGCCTGGCCGCCTGACCGGCCGCGCACCAATTGATGCGGGTCATGCCCCCAGGCTGCTGAAGGAAGCAGTTTCCAGGGTGGCATGGCCCGCATACGTTTCCAGGAGGGCCTGCTCAACGGCGGCCACGTCCAAACCCGGCACCAGGTCATTGGCGGCGCCGGCGGTGGCAGGATCCCAGTCCAGGCCCAGCGCCGCGTAGCTGTCGGTAAGGACCTTGCGGATCGGGGCGGAGTCCTCCACCACGATCACCGAGCTGAAGAGCCATGCACCGGAGACCACCCGCTGGGCGGTGCCCACCAGTTTTATCCTGCGGGAACTGTCCATGGCATCGGTTCCGTGGACGCTGAACTCGCCGGGACAGTACTCGCCGGGGATCTCCCCCACCGCCGCCTGCACGCCTACGTTCTGCAGCGCCTCCGCAAACAGCCCTCCGAAGCACCCGAACCGGGCCTTGGATCCGGCGACGGCGTCCGCGTCCGGCTCAATGTGGTCCACCACCAGGCTGCCCCGGTGGTAGGCGGCCGCGCGTCCGCCGGCCCTCCGGACCAGGGGTTCGAACCCATGATCGCGGCAGGCCTGGGCGGCGGCCTCGAAACCCGGCAGCCGGGTGTCCCGCTGCCCGAACGCCACCGTGGGCGCGGGCCGGTACAGCCGCAGGGTGGGCCCCAAACCGCCGCTTCGTGCCCTCGCCAGCAGCTCCAGCCCGAATTCGAGGTCACGGCCAGCGCCGAGCGACACATCCTGCCGCACCACGGTAAGCGCGCTGGATCCGGTACCGGTGTGGTGCATAGTGCGGGGCTCCCAGGCATTCAGCGTCGACAGCTACGGTGGCGACGGGTTCAGCGCCTGCCAATGGGCAGGCCACCCCTAGGTTACGCCCGACGGCGGCGGCGGCCTTAACGCCCCCGGCGCCCCACCCACAGGGCGTGAAGCAGCGGAACGGCCGATGCGGTCATCAGCGCATTCCCCAGGGCAAGGTCGTCGGGCCGGACCACTGCCCCGGCGAGCAGCAGGGCTCCGAAGACCAGGGCGGACGCCGCGCGGCGCACGGCCCTGTCCAGCCGGGCCGCCTGGCGTTCCAGGCGTGGTACGGCTACCTGCAGCGATCCCTCCTCCAGCCGTCCTGCCAGGGCGTCCAGCCGGCCGGGGAGGCGGAAGGCAACAGCGGCGGCGTCGATGGCCTGCCGGGCCGCGTCCTGCACCAGGTTGCCCCGCTCGTTCCGCAGCAGCCGGGCGGCGTACGGCTCCACCGAGTCCCAGAGGTTGAAACGCTCGTCCAACGCACTGCACACTCCGGAGGTGAGGGACATGGCCCGGATGATGAGGAGGAAGTTTTCCGGCAGCTGGAACGGCAACGAGCGGACCACGTCACCGAACTCCACCGCAAAGTCACGGAACTCGCGCGGGTCCACTTCCCGGAGTTCGGCGAAGCCTTTGCCGCCGAAACGGGCAAAGAGCTGCGTCATGGCGCGCTCCAGTCCAACGCTGTCCGCGGACGGCATCAGGACGCCCACATCATTGATGGCCCCCACCAGGCCCTTCCCGTCCCGGGCTGCGGCCGCGATCAGCAGCTTCCGGAGCCCGCTGCGCGTGGAAGGGGTCACCTCTCCCATCATGCCGAAGTCGATGAACGTCAGCTTCCAGGGCAGTTCCCCGTCCCCTGGCGGGACCGGGGTGACAAAGATGTTCCCGGGATGCGGGTCGGCGTGGAAGAAGCCGTTGGTGAACAGCTGGTCGAACATGATGGACGCGAACACCGGCGCCACGGTTGCTGGATCGATCCCTGCGGCACGGAGGGACTGGACGTCCGTGATCTTGATGGCCGTGACGTCTTCCAGGGTAAGCACCCGGCGGGTGGTCCGCTCCCAGACCACGCCCGGAACCTCCACCCGGCTATCACCGGCGAAGTCCGCGGCAAAGCGCTCGGCATTGACGGCTTCGTGCAGGTAGTCGATTTCCAGCAGGCTGGTCTGGGCGAACTCCTCCACCAGCGCCGGCATGTCCGCCCGGCGGGAAACGAGCCGGATGTGGCTGAGCCAACCGGCGACCCTGCGCAGGGCGGCGAGGTCGACGTCGACGATCGCGCCGATGCCCGGCCGCTGCACCTTCAGGACCACGGCATCGAGGCCGGTGTCCCCGGCATCGAGGGTATCCAGGCGTGCCCGGTGCGCCTGGCCCAGGGAGGCAGCCGCGATGGGGGCGGGATCGACGGACGCGAAGACCCTCTCCAGCGGCGTCCCCAGTTCCTGGGCTGCGAGGGCCGAGATGGCCGGGAAGGCCACCGGGGGAACCTCGTCCTGCAGCCCCTCCAGCTCCTTAGTGATTTCCGGCGGCAGGACATCAAGCCGGGAGGACAGGAACTGGCCCACCTTGATCATGAGTCCCCCAAGTTCCACGGCCAGGTCGTGGAACCGCTGGGCGAAGCGCCGCATCCGCCGTGAACGGCTCCGCGCAGCCATCCAGCCGAGCCCCACCCGCGGCAGGAACAGCTCGAACCACCAGGTGGAGGCAAGGTTCCACGCTGCGAAGCGCAGGATCCTCCGGTAGCGCCCGCGGTGCTCCCGCAGGGGTGGCGGAGGGTTGGCCCCCGCCTGGACCGTGGACGCCACCCGGTTCAGTCCTGGGCGAGGATGGCGTACAGGCGGCGGCGGGCCTCATCCAGCACCGCAACGGCCTGGTGCACCTGGTCCTGGGATCCCGTACGGCCCACCTGCGCCGCGGCCTGGGCCAGTTCGATCCCGGCCTTGGGGAGGGAAGCAACGCCGCCGGACACGGGGCCGGCCGGATCCCAGGGCGCCGAGCCATGGTGGGCCGCCGCTTCCTCCCGGCCCGCTTCGGTCAGCGAATAGATTTTGCGGCCGTTCGATTCCTCGGCACTGATCGAACCTTCGTCCGCCAGCAGCTGCAGCGTCGGGTAGACCGAACCTGCGCTCGGCTTCCAGCTGCCGCCGCTGCGCTCCTCGATCTCCCGGATGATCTGGTAACCGTGCATGGGCTGCTCGGCGAGCAGTGCCAGGACCGCCGCCCGCACTTCGCCTTTTCCGGCCCGGGTACCGGCCCGCTTCTCAAACCGGGAACGCAGCTCCTCGACGGCCTGCCACATGCCGTCGAGGTTGTTCCCGCCAAATCCGCCTGCAGGGTGTGAAGCACGCATGATGAACTCCTTTGCCAATCGCGAACGATATACAACGATACTCAGCGATATATGGCCGCGCCATAGCCGGGAGGGGTCAGGATTTGCGCAGTGTCAGGATCTGTTCGGCCCGGCCGAAGGGGCCCTGCAGGTCGTGGAGCACGGTGGATGTCAGCCCGATCCCGTCACTGCCGAAGGAAACGGCGTTGTCCAGTCCCAGCCATTCCCCCTGGGGGCGGCGGTACATGTGGATCTGCAGGTCCAGGTTGGGGAACGCGTAACTGCCCTTTCCCGGCGGAACCCGGGCGGCAATGCCGTTGGCTGTATCGACCAGGCCCGTGAGCCGGGCAAGGTCGCCGCTGTCGGCGGCGCTGGTCAGCGGGTGGTCGGTGCGGAGCCACACTTTGCCGGCTCCGGGGCGGTGTCCCTCGGCCACCCTCATTTCGAGGGAGCGGATGTAGCCACCGGGCCAGACGGCCGCGCCGTCGTACGGCTTGCATTCGTCCGGGCCGGGGATGGCGGCGTCCTCGACGGCCGCAACGCCGGCGGTATCACTGGTCAGCATGCGCCACCCCGTGGCGCGGATGGCGGTGCGCCCGCCGGCCACCAGTTCCGCCTGGACCAGTTCGATGGTTTTGCCGGGACGCAGCGTGGTGGTGTCGATCCGGAACTCCCCGCCGGGAATCAGCCCGAGGATCTCGTAGCTGATGCGGGCCATCCGCATGTCGTCCCGCGGTTGGTGCCGTTCAAGCACGTCCGCCATGAGGCCCGATGCCGGGGCCATGTGCTGTTCGTGGGCGTTCCAGGCGCCCTGGGCGTGGATGGTGGACCGGAAGCGGGCGCCGCCCAGGTCCTGGTAGTAGAAATTGCCTTCGGCGAGTTCAGGCAGGTCTGCGGTCAAGGCTGGCCCCTTACGGAAATTCAGTGAATTGCCACTAACTCTATCTCCCGGGGACATGGCGCGGCACGGCGGCGCAGGCGGCGAAATGTTGGAGGGTGCAGGGAGCAATCGGACTAGAGTAAGGAACTGGTCCTGTCAGCAACCCTCAAAAGAGGTGTTTCATGCGCGTCATCAGCTACAACCTCCGCAAGCACAAGGCCAGCGGCGAGCTCCTCGCCCTGGCCCGGAACCATGACATCGATGCGCTGTGCCTCCAGGAAGTGGATGCCAGCGACCTCCCGGAAACCCTTGGGCCCCTGCACCTCGCGGATGCCACGAAAGGCAACCGGCTGGGGCTGGCCATCTACTACCGCACCAGCCGCTTCACCGCCCTGGACACGCAGTCCTTCGCGTTGAAGAAATCGATGCATGACAGGGTGCTGGCGCCGGCACACGAGCGGCTGATCGGCACCCGGGTGATGGACACCGAAACACAGCATGAACTGGTGATCGGCTCCTTTCATGCTGCCCCGTTGACGGCGTCGAACTCATTGCGGCGGAAGCAGATCCACGCCGCCCATGCGGAACTCCTGAGCATGGGAAGGGGCCTGATGACCCTGATGGTGGGCGACTTCAACTACCCGTTTTTCACCAAGAACCTGGACATGCACATGAAGAACTCCGGCTACGCCCTCTCCCTGAGCAACCGGCGGACCTACACCCGGTACAAGGTGTTCAAGGGCCATTTTGACTTCGCTACGTCGCTGGGCCTGGACATCGCCAGCGTGGAAACGCTGCCGCGCGGAAATTCCGACCACCTGCCCATCCTGGTCACCGCGGAGTACGGCGAGGGGTACTAGCCCCGGCTCCAGGCACAGGCCGCGCCGGCCTACCAGCGTCCGCCTGCCCAGGGTTCGTCGGCGTCCAGCCGCGCCAGCAGCTCCGGCCACGCCGCGGCGAAACCGGGGTGCAGGTCCAGTGCCCCCACCTCCGCCACCGGGATCCAGAGCAGCGCGATGCTTTCGGGGTCGCTGATCACCGGTTCAAAGGATTCCCGCACCCGCACCACCACCGTGGTGTAGGACCAGTAACCATGGTCCAGCACGGAAGTGAACAGCACCTCCACGCTCTCCGACGGGACGGCAGCTTCCTCGTAGGCCTCCCGGAGGGCACCGTCAACCGGCTCTTCGCCCTGGTGCAGGGCCCCGCCGGGCAGGCCCCAGGTTCCGCCGTTGTGGCTCCAAACCGCGCGGTGCTGCAGCAGGACTCCCCTGCCGGGATCCCAGGCCAGGACCCCGGCCGCTCCGAACCTGCCCCAGAACCGGCCGCGGTCCCCTTCCACCCAGGCATCGCCCGGGTCACGGGGGCCGGTCCGCGGCGGCGGAGTGGCGGACAGGCTGGAGGGCGGGAAATGATCCATTGCCCCAGTTTGACAGGTGAAGCGGCGGGACGTCAGGTGCCCTGCCCGTGGTCGACGGCGAAATCACCGCCGGGATACATGACTGTTTCGTGGCCGTCGTCGAAGCGGACGAGGTACGGCGGGTGCCCGCCCTCGCCACGCACCTCGAGGATCACACCGTGCCGGTCCGCGGATCCCACATTCCTGCCACGCACGACGATCCGGTCGCCTTGGGCTGCCTCCATGGCAATCACCTCCACGGCCCAAGGGTACGACCCGCAGGCGCACCGGAACAGGGCCGCATGGCAGGATTTCCGGTATGCCACTGAACCTCGTCCTGCTCGCTGACACCCATGTGCCAAAACGCGCCAAAGACCTGCCGGAACAGGTATGGGCCGCCGTCGAAAATGCCGACGTGGTGTTCCACTCGGGCGACTGGGTGGAGGCGGAGTTGCTCGACGAGTTCGAGCAACGGAGCAGGCGCCTCTTGGGTGTTTACGGCAACAATGACGGCCCCGACCTTCGCCGCCGGTTGCCCGGGCGCACCACCGCAGTCCTGGACGGGGTGCGTTTTGCGATGGTCCACGAGACCGGCCAGGCAAAGGGCCGCGAACTGCGGTGCGAGGCACTGTATCCGGACACGGACGTCCTGGTGTTCGGGCACAGCCACATTCCGTGGGATACGGTCTCGCCCGCCGGGCTCCGGCTGCTGAATCCCGGCTCGCCCACGGATCGGCGCCGCCAGCCGGCCTGCACCTACATGGAGGCCGTGGTGGACGGCGGCCGCCTGGCGGCGGAGGTCAGGCTGGTGGAGGTCCAGCGCGGCTGACCGCGGCGCCGCTTGGCAGGGCGGGAGCTTTTGCCTAGGCTGGGAACCGTAAGCATGCTTAGCTTCTCGCTGCTGCCCTGCGCAGCATTGCTGCTTCATGATCCCGGGCGACGAACCAGCCCGTGTCCCGCACGAACAGGAGTACCACCATGACCGACCAGTACACCTTCCGTAATCCCGTGACTGCCTACGAAAAGATCTCCCCGCCCAAGCAGCACCAGCCGGAGCCGGGACTTGATGCGGAACTGGCGCCCAAGGCCGACCTCGGCGAAGAAACCTACCGGGGCACCGGCCGCCTCGACGGCCGCCGGGCCATCGTGACCGGCGCGGACTCAGGCATCGGGGCAGCAACGGCAATCGCCTTTGCCAGGGAGGGTGCCGACGTCGTCCTTTCCTACCTGCCGCAGGAAGAGGAGGACGCCGCGCGCATTGCCGGAATCATTGAGGCTGCCGGCCGCAAGGCCGTCAAGGTACCGGGGGACCTCAAGGACTCGGCCGCCTGCCGGGAACTGGTGGACACGGCGGTGGCCGTGCTGGGCGGGGTTGACATCCTGGTCAACAACGCCGGAAAGCAGGTTGCGCAGGAGGACCTGGAAGACATCAGCGACGAGCAATTCGACCACACCCTGAAAACCAACGTCTATGCCATGTTCTGGGTGACCAAGGCCGCGGTACCGCATATGCCGGCGGGCTCAACGATCATCAACACTACGTCCATCCAGGCCTACAACCCCTCGCCTACCCTTGTGGACTACGCCACCACGAAGGCCAGCATCAACAACTTCACCAAGGGCCTGGCCCAGCAGCTGGCCCCCAAGGGCATCCGGGTGAACGCCGTGGCGCCGGGCCCGATCTGGACCCCACTGCAGGTCAGCAGCGGCCAGCCCAAGGAGGAACTCCCGGAATTCGGCCAGTCCACTCCCCTGGGCCGGGCGGGCCAGCCTGCTGAACTTGCCCCCGCCTACGTGTTCCTTGCCTCGCCCGAATCCAGCTATGTGGTGGGCGAAACGCTCAACGTCAACGGCGGCAGCCCGACGCCGTAGCGACCCGGCCGCCTGGGCGGTGCGGCGCACAGGCTGCCGCACCGCCTCCTCCGTGATCAGTCCGCCGCGTCCAGGCCGGCCAGGAGTTCGTCGGTGGCCGGGTCCGGTTCGCCATTGAAGAACTGGGCCAGGACGCTCTTGAACACAGTTTCTCCAGGGGCCGCCCGGAGGAACAGCGTCATGCAGGAGCGGAGCTTTTTGGCATCGACGCCACCGAAAATGTCTTCGGCGGACTGGTCGGCGTGGTTTGCCAGGACCAGTGAACACTCCAGGAGCCGTGGACCCAGCAGCTCGTGGTCCAGGTACGCTCGAGCCTCAGCAAGGGACGAAATGGCGTACCTGCGGGATGTGGCGCTCTGTCCCAGCCCGGCAAGCTGGGGGAATACAAACCACATCCAGTGCCCCGACTTCCGGCCCACCTGCAGCTCGCCCAGCGCCTGCTCATAGGTTCCGCCGGTGTTTTGGGCGGCAACAAAACGCTCAAGGTCAAACGGTTCATTCATATGGATCTCCTTGGTACGTTTCACATGGACAAGTATTTTTCAAGGGCGGCGGCTGCCGCCCGGAGCCCGGGGTCCGGATCTTCCCGCCACCGCGCCAGGACAACGCCGGCCCGCTGCCGTTCACGCCCGCCCAGCCCCGCAAGCAGCGGGACCAGGACATCGGAGAGCAGGGGCGCCGCCAGGTCCCCTGCCCGGGCGGAACGGAGGAACCCTTCCAGCCGGGTCAGGTCGGAATGCCGGAGCAGCCGCACCCGCGACTGCAGCAGCACCACGGCGGCCAGGCGGCGCTCGAACACCGGCCGCGGCTGTCCCCACAATGCGGAGGCCAGCATGACCGTGCCGTCATGGTCCAGGTCCTTGAATTTCCGCAGCGCGTCACGGACCGTCCCCCGGACGGCCCCCACCGACGATCCATACGAGGCCAGCTGCCCGCCCAGCCGGCTCCCGACGTCGTCGGCCCGGTACCAGGAGCCCTCATTCTGCAGCGTCCGGTCGACGAACTCCGCAGCCGCCGACACCACCTCCGGGGCCTCCGTCATCGCCCGCGGCCGGACGAGGCGTGCAGGATGCAGAACGGCGTCCATGGCCGGGCTTCCAGGCGGCCCTCGGCAATAGGCTCCCCGCACACCGCGCAGGTTCCGTAGGTTCCCGCGGCCAGTCGGTCAAGGGCCGCTTCGATCTGCCCAAGGCCGGCCGAGCTTTGTTTCAGGAGCGCTGAAGCCTGCGAGAGTTCGAAGGCAATGGTGGCACCTTCGGGATCGTGCTCGTCATCCACATTGGAGTCCTGGCGCGCCGAATTTGCGGCCTCGATATCCGCCCGCAGCGCCGGCAGCAGTGCCACGCGCCGGGCCCGCTCCTCTTCGAGCAGCGCGCGGAACCGTTCGAAATCAGGCATGGGGACAGCCTAACGCGTCAATCAGTACCAGTTCAGGGCGACGGAGTGGTTCCATGCCGCGCACGGGGAACCATACCGGTCCTTGATGTAGCCAAGGCCCCAGTCGACCTGCGTGCGGTAGCTGGTGAGCCAGTCGCTGCCGGCACTGGCGTACTTGCCCGGCGGCAGCGCCTGGGCTATTCCATAGGCACCGGAGTAGGCGTTGGTGGCCGTGGTCAGCCAGCTGGACTCCTTGGTCCACAGCTGGGCAAGGCACAGGAACTGGTCCTGGCCCCACCCGTAGGCGGCCAGGCGCCCCGATGCATAGCTTTTCGCTCCGGCCGGATCGTTCACCGCACCGCCGGGAACGGAAGGAACGACGACGGCGGGCTGAGCCGGCGGGGCCGGCGCCTCCGGGGCGGCCGGCCCGGGATCGACAGCGGGAGGAGGGACCGGAACGGGTTGGACACCGCCGGGCTGGACGGGACCTGCCGGGGCCGGGTTTGCCGCGGGCGCGGGTGCCTTCGGCTGCTGCGCCGCCGCGGCGGAGGCCCTGGCCTCGGCCTCCGCCTGCTGCCGGGCCTGCTCCTGCGCGGCGGCGCGCTTGGCCGCCTGGGCCGCCTCGTAGGCAGCCTGCGCCGCCTGGCCCTGGCGGTACTCACCCTCAAGGGCCGCCGTCGTGCCTTTCAGGGCTGCGAGCTGGGCTGTCAGCTCGCCGCCATGCCGCTGTTCCTCCGCCACCTGCCGGGCCAGCGAATCCTGGGCCGCGCGGGCGGACTCCAGCGTTGCCTTCGCCTCCGCGGCAAGCCGCTCCCGCTCGCTCCTGGCAACCTTCTCCTGGTCGGCAAGGGCGGCGGCTGCCTGTTCAGCGGCCGCCGCCTTGGTGACCAGGGCCGCAGTCTTGTCCCCAACGAGCTTGACCAGGTTGAGCCCCTGGACGCTGTTGGTTCCCAGGGCATCCAGCGCCACGAAGAACCCCGTGTTGGTTCCGCCGGTTTTGTAGGACTCGACAGCCAGGGCGCCGAGGTCTTTCCGGTAACGTGCCAACTCCTGGTTGGCGTGGGCGGACCGGGCGGAAAGGGTCTCGAGGCGGGAAGAAGCTGCCTGGAGCCCGGCGTCGGCGGCAGCGTACCCTGCCGCCGAGCGCACGGCGGCTTCCCCTGCCGCCTCAGACTCGGCTTCGAGGCGGGACAGCAGTCCGTTGATGATGGTGATCTCCCCCGCCTTCGAAGCTTCCGAGGACTGGGCCGCCTGCACGTCTGCCCACGAAGGATACCCGCCGGTTGGGGGCGGGTCGTCGGCAGTGGCCGGAAGGACAACGGTGGCGGCCAGGGCAACAGCCGCCAGGCCCCCCAGTACGGGGAACCTGGCGGTGGTCACGAACAGGGGCATAGTCCCGAAGCTTACCGGCGGATTGGAGGGGCACGCAGGAAGCCGTCTCCACATTGTTACTTGGACGGTAGCCACCGCCATCAGTCGAGGTCAGGCGGGAAGCAGGCTTATCGTCCACACGTTTGCGCAATTCGAGAGGGCAGCCTCGTATGTTACCTAAATGTGACAATCGCCGTGCCCATGGGTTAGGGTCGTCAGGTGTCCCTCTCAGACGGGACATTCCCGTCAGTATGCCGAGCCCTGCCGCTGACCATGGGATCCAACCGCTCCAGTTGGCAGGGACGGGGGAACCAAGTTTCCACGGCCACATGTGGCCTAGGGGTTAAGTCGGCAGCGCCTCCCTCCATCGCGGGGCCGCTCCCGGCCGGGTATCTCCAGCCCGAACCCGACAGCTCACCCCGCAGGCATGGGAGAGGCGATCAACCGTGTCAAAAAATTCCATTTCAGCCCGCCACCGCGCGACTCCGGCCCGCTCCATTGTGCTCGAGGGCCTCGCCGTAACAGCCAAGTCGCAGGCCCGCTCCCTGGGCCGCCCGGCGCTCGCTGTGGCAGCAGCGTCCGGCATTGCGTTCGGCGTGGGCGCTCCGGCCCACGCTGGCGTAACCGCACCGGACACTACTGAGCAGACCAGTGTGCAGGCCACCGCCGCAGCACCTGCTGCAGCCCCTGCCGCAGCAGCAGGGAACGTCCACACCGTGGTTTCCGGCGACACCCTCGGCGCCATCGCCGCGGCGTACGGCGTCAACCTCAATGACGTCCTGTCCGCCAACGGCCTGGGCCTGTCCTCGGTCATTTACCCGGGCGACCAGATCCAGATTCCCGGCGCCGGCTACACCGCAGCGCCGGCACCGGCCCCGGCTGCAGCACCCGTGCAGGCGGCAGCCGCCACCGCACCGGCCAACACCGGCATGAACATGTCCTACGCCTCGGCAACGCCTGTGGCTTCCACTACGGGCACCGGCACCGGCGCGGCGATCCTCGCCTCGGCCTACAGCCAGCTGGGTGTCCAGCAGGACTGCACCGCGATGGTTGAGAAGGCACTGCGCTCCGTCGGCAAGTCCGTAGGCGACCTGGCCCCCACCCAGTTCTTCCAGTACGGCACGGTGGTGGGCTCTCCCGCCCCCGGTGACCTGATCATCACCTCCGGCCACGTGGGCGTTTACGCAGGCAACGGCCAGGTTGTCAGCGGCGGCGTCAACGGCTTCGACACGCAGGTGCACTCCATCAGCTGGCTCGGCGGGTACTCCGCAGTGCGCGTAGCCTAGTCCCTGCCGGTCGGGCCCGCATGGCGGTGCCGACTGTGAAGGAGGGTGGCAGCCGGGAAACCGGCTGCCACCCTCCTGTCGTTAACGCACCCGCCGCGCCGCCGCGGTCAGGTCCCGCAGAACGTCATGTAGCTGCCGAAGTCCTCCGGCGGTCCCTGCATATAGCGTTCCAGGCCGGGCCGTTCAGTGAAGGGGTGGCTGACAGCTGCCAGCAGC
The DNA here is from genome assembly GCF_039907755.1 of Pseudarthrobacter sp. CC12. Lineage (NCBI taxonomy): Bacteria > Bacillati > Actinomycetota > Actinomycetes > Micrococcales > Micrococcaceae > Pseudarthrobacter > Pseudarthrobacter sp. CC12. The sequence goes on from NZ_JARDJH010000050.1 coordinate 24,541, forward strand.
TGCTGCAGCGGAGCCCGGTCCCCTCCGGTGGCTGCGGACAGCGCCTCCTCCACAAGGTGGTTCCGGGGAATGTACGCAGGATTCACGCTGTCCATCAGCTGAGCGTCCGGCTGGAGATCCTGCCACCCCACCACCCAGGAATCAAGGGCGGCAAGGTCAAGGACCATGCCGCGCACGGGGCGGCGGTCCCCTCGGGCGGCTTTACCCAGGTTGCGGAAGAACAGGGTGTAGTCCACGGGTCCGTCCTTCAGGATGTCGAGGACATCATCCACCAAGGCCCCGGCGGCGCCGCTTTCATCGACGCCGTCCAGACCCAGCTTGGCCGCCATCCCGCGGGTCCATGCCTTGCTGTACTGGCCCCGGAAACCGCCCAGGACCTCCACCGCCGGGGCCACGGCTTTCTCCTGGTCCTGGTCAATCAGCGGGAGCATGGCCTCGGCGAGCCGGGCCAGGTTCCATTCGGCCAGGACCGGCTGGTTGGCGTAGGCGTAGCGTCCACCGACGTCGATGGAGCTGTAGACGGCGGCTGGGTTGAAGGCGTCCATGAACGCGCAGGGCCCGTAGTCGATGGTCTCGCCCGAGATGGTCATGTTGTCCGTGTTCATGACCCCGTGCACGAAGCCAACGAGCATCCACCGGGCGACGAGCTCTGCCTGGGCGGAGACGACTGCCGCGAACAGCGCAAGGTAGGGGTTTGCGGCATCGGCCGCCTGCGGGTAGTGCCTGCCGATGGCGTGGTCCGCCAGCCGCTTCAGGAGGTCCATATTTTCGGTTGCGCGCGCGTACTGGAAGCTGCCAACGCGCAGGTGGCTGCCCGCAACCCGTGCCAGGACGGCGCCGGGCAGCATGTCATCGCGCCGAACCTGCCGCCCGGTGGCAACAACGGCGAGCGAACGGGTGGTGGGAATGTGCAGTGCGTGCATGGCCTCACTGACAATGTATTCACGCAGCATGGGCCCGACGACGGCGCGGCCATCCCCGGCGCGGGCGAATGGCGTCCGCCCCGAGCCTTTGAGGTGGACGTCCACGAGGCGGCCGCTCCGGTCAATGACCTCGCCCAGCAGCAGCGCCCGTCCGTCACCGAGCAGGGGCGAGTACCCGCCGAACTGGTGTCCGGCATACGCCTGTGCCACAGGTGTGGCACCTGCTGGAACGTGGTTTCCCACCAAGAGCCGCACCCCCTCGGGGCTGCGCAGGTACTGCGGGTCAAGGCCCAGGTCCGCTGCCAGTTGGTCGTTCAGGACGAGGAGCTCCGGGCTGGGCGCTTCCTCGGCCCGCCAGGGCACGGCGAGTTCCGCCAGTTCCCGGGCGAATCGGCCATCGAACGTGACCGTGGATTCAGCTGCTGCCGTCATGGTTTAACCCTATCCCCGCAGTTGGACCGGCACCCTCCCGTGCCGGCTGCCGCCGCCGCGGAACGGGGATGCGGTCAAGGTCCTTGGCCGCGATCACGGTAACCCCCGGGGCCCGCGCCTGCGCTTGTCCTGCAAGCAGGGAGGCGTCGTCACCGTACCGTGCGGAGAAGTGGGTGAGCACCAGGGTGCGCGCCCGGGCGGACGCTGCCAGCTCTCCCGCTTGCCCCGCAGTGAGGTGGAGGTACTGCTGAGCCAGGGTACCGTCGTCGTCACTGAACGTTGACTCGGTGACCAGCAGGCCTGCCCCGTCCGCCAGCTCTTCTGCGCCGGGGCACGGCGCCGTATCCATGATGAAGGCGAAGCGCTGGCCCGGCCTCGGACTGCTCATCTCTTCCAGCCTGACTGCCCCCAGTGCGCCATCGCGCTGGAGCCGGCCCACGTCCGGGCCGGAAATGCCTGCCCCCTGGAGCCGCTCCGGCAACAGGGTTCGTCCGTCAGCTTCCCGGAGCAGGTAGCCGTAGGTCTCGATGCGGTGCTTCAGGGGCCGGACCTCCAGGCCTTCCGCCACGGGCCCGGGGCCCGAATGCGGATGGAGCCGAAGGTCGATGCCGGGTGAACTGACTGACACCAGCGCCCGGACCACCGGGTCGCCGGAGGCCGGGTAGTGCAAATGGACAGGGTGCGGCACGCGGTCCAGTGCCATTCGGGACAGCACCCCGGGGAGGCCGTAGCAGTGGTCTCCGTGCACGTGGGCGAGGCAGATCCTGGTGATGTGGCTGGCCGCCACACCCGCATGGATCATCTGGCGCTGGGTGCCCTCGCCGGGGTCGAAGAGCAGGCCCGCGCCGTCCCAGCGAAGAAAGCAACCGTTGTGGTTCCGGGTCCGGGTTGGGACCTGGGAAGCGGTGCCCAATACCACCAGTTCACGCACCGCGGGCGTCTGCCGTCCCTGGGTGCAGGCCCCGCGCGTATGCCGCCTGGCCGACGTGCTGGAGGCAGTCCCCCAGGATACTGACCAGCCGCACCCCGAGGGTCACCGGCGGGTCCCAGTGCCGGTCAACCACACGGTCCAGGTCGGAATCGACGAGGCCGCCGAGGACTCTGGCGGTCTGCCGGTGCACGGCATCGTAGTACTCCTGGAGCAGTTCCCGGGGCGCCGTGACGGAATCCACCTGCTGACTGGAGTGCCCATAACCTGTGTCACGCTTTCCGAGAGGAAGGCCAAAGCGGTCTACGAATCCTTCCGCCACCCAGACCTGCCCCAGTCCCGCGGCGGAGGCCACCTGCGCATCTTCAACCCGGCCCGTGTGCCAGATCAGCCAGGCAATTGAATTGCCCTGGCCGCCTGGGCGGTCCTGCAACTGCGCTGCCTCCATGCCGTCGAGTGCCTGCCGGACCAGGCCAGGGAGCCGGCCGAAGGCCTCCTGCAGCAGTTCCTTGGATTGCATGGTTCTCCTCCCCACTTCGGGCCGGGCCTGATACCCGCCCGGGTTGCTAGCGTTCCAGGTCGTCAGGCTCGAACTCGCTCAGGGGCGAGCCGCCAAAGTTTTCCTCGTCATCGCTGGCGTCGGCCTCAAGGCCGGTGGGGACTTCCCCAAAATCGACATCCGCGGCGGCTTCGCCGAGGGTGGGAGCGTCCGGCGGCACCTGCTCATCACCGGAGCGGTACCGCGCCTGGGCGCTTTCATCCCGCAGTGCCTGGTCGCTCAGGAAGTCTTCCTCCCCGCCCGTGCGGGCCTCGTCCTGCAGCAACGGGTCTTCCTGCCAGCGGTCCGGGTTGTTTTCGGCAGCGCCGGGGTAGTTGTCCGGCTCCCCCGCCACAGGGTCCAGTTCAAGGGACGACGCCGCGCCCGGGCTTCCATCCAGAAGGACGTCGTCTTCCTCCACAACTTCCAGTTCATCGTCGGGGACGTTTTGTTCAGCCATGGTGATGCCTTTCTGGTTGACTGTTGGGCAGACAATAGTAAGCATACTGACCACCAAATGCTGATGGAACCTCGGGTGCACACGGCAGGCAAGGAGAAGGCCATGGAACGGATTGATCCCCCCAACGGGGACGCGGCAGGCTCGTCCCGTCCGCAGTCCTTCACCGGCAGGATGTCGGTGCTGTGGACCGATGCCCTGGGCCGGGCAAGCATACGGGCCGTCCAGACGCTCGCCGTGCTGGCGCTCGCCTGGACGGTGGTGACGGCGGCTGTCCGGGTTCCGCTGGTCACCATCCCGGTCCTGGTGGCGCTGATCCTGGCCTCGGCGATGGCTCCCGCGGTCCGTTGGCTCGCGGCGCGTGGTTGGCCCCGCGCCCTGGCCGTCCTGTCGTCCTTCCTGCTGATCCTGGCCATTGCCGCAGGCATGGTGGGCGGAATCATCGCCCTGGTCCGCCAGGAAGCCTCCGTGCTGGCGGCCCGGGCAGAAGCAGGAATCGGCCAGTTGCAGCAGTTCGTCACCACCGGCCCCGTCGCCCTGACAAACGACCAGATCGGGGCCGCCCGCGCCGAGTTCCAGAAGTTCCTGGCCGGCGGCACCCTGGGCGCCGACGCGCTGACCGGGTTGAGGACTGCGGGTGAGATTGCAGCAGGTACGGTCCTGACGGCCGTCATCCTGTTCTTCTTCCTCAAAGACGGGGAGAAGATCCGGGCCTTCCTGATCGGGTTCCTTCCCGGAAGGCGCCAAGGGAAGGCCCATCTCGCTGCCGACCGCAGCATCGTGGTGCTCGGCGGATATGTGCGGGGAACCCTTGTCATTGCTGCCATTGACGCCGTCATCGTCCTGATCGGGCTCCTGGTGCTGAGGGTTCCGCTGGCAGTCCCCCTGGCGGCGGTGGTTTTCCTGGGTGGCTTCATCCCCATTATTGGCGCAACCACCGCAGGCAGCCTGGCCGTGCTGGTCGCCCTGGTCGAAAATGGGCCTGTTCCCGCTTTCATCGTCCTGGTGCTCCTGGTGGCTGCCAACCAGTTTGAGCACCACATCCTGCAGCCCCTCTTCATGGGCCGCGTACTGCGGATCCACGGATTGGTGATCATCCTGGCCCTGGCGGCAGGAGCCACCCTGGCAGGTGTCATCGGTGCCCTGCTGGCGGTCCCGCTCACCGCCGTCGGCTGGACCGTGTACAAGACCCTGGCAGAAGGCGATGCACCCGGCCCGGAGCCCGTTGCCCCTGACGGATCCCGGCCTGCGGGGTCCTGACCCGCGCTTCGTGACCTTTGGCCCTACAACCCCGGGCGCACCGGGGACAGTCTTGACAGGCAGACCCGGATTACGAGGAGCAGGAAGTGCGGCCATGACATCCCAGAAACCCATCGCTGTGGGCACCAACGACTCAGCCCAGAGCCAGGCTGCCGTCCTGTGGGCAGCCCGCCGCGCCCACCGTGCGGGGCTGCCGCTGGTGGTCCTCCACGTGGTGGACGACCGCTGGGTTGCCGAGCCCTATCCATGGTTCGGGACGCTCCAGCAGGCGGGAGAGGAACTCCTCAAGACCGCCGTGGGACGCCTCGAAGGAGCCGTTCCCATCACCCCCGCAACTGAACTGCTCACCGGAAGCGTGGGCGGGTCACTGGCCAAGTACTCCAAGAAGACCTCGATGATGGTGATCGGTTCCGGCAGCGGGCACTTCGGCGGATCCCTGGCCGACCGCGCGCTCCAGGTCGCCACCGCCGCCAAGGTCCCTGTCGCCGTCGTCGGAACCCAGGACCTCGAGGGCAGGTCAGGGGTGGTGGTGGGCGTTGACGGATCGCCGGAGTCCACCCAGGCCGTAGCCTTCGCTGCCGCCGAGGCGGACCGGGAGGGAGACGAACTCACGGTGGTTTATGCGGTGAGCGTCCCCGACCCCATTGTCGACGCGGGCCTGACCCCGGCCACGCTCGCGGACCTCATTGTGGATGAGGACAGGGTGGTCCTTTCGGAAGCCGTCGCCGGGCTGAAGGAAGACTACCCCGACCTGACAGTGCACCAGCGGCTGGAAACCGACAGGGGCCCGGTGGACGCGCTTGTCGGCACGGCGGCCGGAGCCCGGCTCCTGGTCGTCGGCAGCCGGGGCCGCGGCGCCTTCAAGCGTCTGCTGCTCGGTTCCACGGCCCACGGTGTCCTCAAGCACCTGCCCTGCCCCACCATCATCACCCGGACGCAGGCCGCCAAGAACGCCATCTAGGTGTACTGAGTCAGGACGTTGGTTACATCGTGAATAGGTGAAGACCTCTTAGGTTGGTGGTTACCACACACAGCCAAC